>PAQU01000032.1 GCA_002709395.1 Roseibacillus sp.
GCCATTCTCTTGCAGGAAGGAAGCCAGGGTCGCCCGGCCTTCTTTTATCAGGCAGGGGTGCTCTGCTCCGAATACCCCACGCTTAAGGCTGGTTCGCCAACTGTAACGCCCGGTCAACAACCCGTACCGGGAAGGAGTGCAGACCGTGTCGGAACAATGGGCATCGGTGAAGGTCATTCCTTCCCTTGCAAGGCGGTCCTGATGGGGAGTCTTGAACCTGGCACGGGGGTTCAGGCAACTGGCATCCCCGTAGCCCTGATCGTCGGTGTAGACGAGGACGATGTTGGGGTGGGAGGGTTTTGCGAGGGCTCCGGGGTGAGTGCCTGGAATGAGGGCCAGGATGAATGAAAGAACAAGGATCTTCATCGGGCTGATGGCCCGGGACGGGGGAGCGAGGGGTGAAAAGGAACACATCATACCCGGAACCCTTGACTCAGTTTTCCTGCGGGACCAGTCCGTGCTCCTCCAGGAGCGGAAGAAGCTCAAAATCCTTCCATCGTGTTTCGGCCAGGTGAAGGAGCCAGCGAAGGGCTTCTTTCCCAGCCGGGTCTTTGATCTTCNCGATCTCAACCAGTGCTCGTGCTGCTGCGGGGTTATTGTTGAAGGCCAGTGTTTCAACCGCAAGCAGGCGGCTGGCTTCCGCAAGGTCTTCTGCAAGGGCTCGTTTCTGCAGGTCCGGGATCGCAGTGTCCGGGCGAAGGCGCCATGTGATCCGGGCAAAGGCTTCCGGCCACTCAAGAGCCTGTGTGATTTCCNCCATGCTCTTCAACCGCGCCCAGACAAGGTCTTCAGCTCCTTCTGCGGCGAGCCCACAGGCCTCAAGGGAGGTGCGGTCGCTCACGCTGCAGCGACGGAGGAAATAGCCCAGATAGGTTGACTTGCGCTGGGGATCGACGTCGCGAAGGGCGAGGGCAACTTCCCGCCGGACTGCAGCGCTGGGTTCGTTCACGTAAAACTTGCTGATTACCCCCAGAGGGTTCTCTCCCGCGTTTCGGAGCGACCTGAAGGCCAGAAGGCGGGTCAATGCATCGGGGCTGTCCAGCAGGTTCTTGGCCAGGCGCTGGCCTTCCTCTCCAAGGTGGGGAAGCAGCCAGACTGCACGAGCCTGGAGATAGCCATTGTAGTGACCAAGGAGATCACGGACTGCGGGCAGGGCTTTTTCGCCAGCAGCTCGCAGCGTCTCAAATCCCGCGTGCCTTACATTCTGGGCGGGACTTGAAAGAAGAGCGATTGCCTCCTCGATGGGATCTCCGGATGGGGCTGGGATGCGAGGCTGGAATCCCTCCGGGGCGATCCGGTAAATTGTTGCTGGGCGTTGTGTTCCTTCCCCGCTCTGTCCTTCGTTTTCCAGGTCAAATCCGTCAGCGAGATACAATGCCCCGTCGGCACCCACCATGAGATCTGATGGCCGGATGCCTGTCTTCGCACGCGCTTTTATGAAGTCGAAGCGTTCGAGCNTGAATCCTGACTTTTCAGGGCTGGGGAAATATCCGAGGACCACCCCGCGGGCGGTATCGCAGCTGGCCAGCAACCCTGAATATTTACTGGGCAGGGCACCATTTTCATAAAAGCAGATTCCGGCGGGGGACCCTTGTCCGTAGAGGTCTCCGTAGGGAATGGTGCCCGGGTCCCATTGGCGCCACTGGGCCTCGGGATCAGGCTGTCCCGGTCTTTGATCGATCTGCCATGGGCGTTGGCCATCGGGAGAGCAAAAACCCAGGAAGCCTCCCTCCATGAGCCATGTGACGCGGCAGGAGCCTGCATCGCTGCTGTCATTATGGAAAAGATCCCCAAAGGAGGAAATTGTCTGCCCCCGGCTGTTGCGGAATCCATGGCCAATGACCCGTAGGCCGGTGCCATCGGGATTGATCCTGGCCGCAAAACCTCCAACCCAGGTCTGGTCGTCCCCGCTTATACTTCCGGCCAGGTTGCGCGGAGCGGCTTCGCCTTCCCTTGCCTCAGCCCGGAAGGGACTACCGATGAGAAAATCAACTCCACCTTTGTCCTTCAGGTGTGCCCCGGCATGATCATGACCGAAATACCATTTCCCGTCCGGGCCAGATACCACTTCCTGCAGCCCCCGCTCAGGACTCCTGCCATGGAATCCGCTGAGTAGAATCTCGCGCTTGTCCGTCTTCGGGTCGAAGACGAGATTGCGGTCGACATCGGTATAGACGATCAGTTGGGGAGGATGGAAAGCGACCACCCGGTTGCCGAAGACGCTTAACTGAAAAGGGTCGGTCAGTTCGGGGTCCTGGATGAAGAGGCGAGATTTATCCGCTTTCCCGTCCTTATTCTGATCCTCCAGGACAACAATGCGGGCCCCGGCAGGAGGGGCGCCCCCGGGGTCGCATTCTGCTACCCAGATTCGTCCGCCCGCGTCGGTATCCATGCTGGCAGGGCTGGAGACCATCGGACTGGCGGCCCAGATGGTAAGCTCCAGATCGTCAGGAACCGCAAGAGCTGGGACGTTTTCCGCCTGCGCTGCCTCTTTGGCTTCTCCGGAGGCAACCGCATTACCGGAGGTTTCGGCGGGCGGAAGGTTCCTGTCTTCGGGTGCCGGGGCTGGTCGAACCTTCGCTCCGGCACCCTGGCTAAAACCCGCTTCTCGCTCCGTCTGGATCTTAGCGGGTGGAAGCTTCTTCCATGCCACGGGATCGGGGACTTTTATTCGCCTGACTCGTCCTTTCTTGTCGAGGTTGACGTTAAGCTCTTCTTCCGTGGGAGTTTGCGAGAGCACCCCTTCNTGGGGCACTTTCATGCCCGCGGTCCATATGATTGCATTCAATACGGCTTTGCGGACTCCGTCGACTGCCCAGCTGTGGTGATAATGTCCGCCGACAAACCCGACTCCACGTCCACCTGCCGGTCTCTCGTATCCCCACATCAGGGCCTGGGGCTTGTTCAGGCCATCTACCCCGTTCTTGTTCCACATGTTGATATAGCGGTGCATGTTCTCGCGGGTAGGCACAGCGGTAAAGAGGTTGAGGACCTTGTCCCGCTCCTCGATGAAGCGCATGTGGTAATACCACTCATCGAGACAGGTAACCTTTTCAGGAACTCCGTTCCCGATCTCGTGATCCTTTATGATTTCGAGGTCGGCCACCCAGTGCGGATTGACTGAATACCCGCTCTCCATGGCGGCACCAATCCACGGGCGGTAATACTTCTCCCCGATCTCCTTGTTGGGATGAACGGCATAGTGCATGAAGACCATGCCAACGCCCCTCTTGGCGAGGCCGTCGAGGAATTCCCATTGCCCGGCATGGGCGCTGACGTGGTCGGCATAGATTACGATGGTGTCTGCGCTCTCCACGACGGCCTTATCCTCCTTCGGCCAGTCGGCCCGCAGGACCGTGGCCTTGACCTTGAGCCCACTCTGTTCGTTGAGGGCCTTGGCCAGCAGCATGCAACCGGCATAGAATTCGTGTTCGCCAGGACCGTGGCTGCGATTTCCTGCGATGAATACGATATGCTTGACCTCCTCGTTTTTCTTGTCCGAGAGGAGCAGCGGACAGAGAAGGGCAAGCAGGAGGGGGATCACCAGGGCGACGCGTTTCATGGGTAATGGAGGGTGTGGGGTGGAGCAGGGGGATCAGTATTCAGAATCCCGGGTGGAGATTTGTCACGAGAAAGATGCGAGTGCAGGCGTTCTACGGGGCTGCTACTACCTGGTTGCCCAGCCAGACGGCGGCATTTTCCAGCAATTTGAGAAGGTGGGCATTTGCGAAGACGGGATACTGCTGGTCACCAGGGCGGTAGTAGAAGACCAGGCCCTTTCCCAGCTGCCAGAGGCAGCCGGAGCGGAAGAACTCCCCGCCTTTCCAGTCCTCTGTAAAGAGGACGGTGTCGGGTTCGGGTACGCCGTAGGGTTCGTCGTACATCTCGGTGACATCGAGAGTGAAGCGGGAAGGCACGCCCCGGCAGATGGGGTGTTTCCTGTGGATGATACGAACTTCGGCAGGCTGGCCCGGGCCACAGCAGCGCGGGAAGACACAATTGGGGCGTTGGACGAAGGCCGTGACATTTCCATCCGGGCCGAACTCATAACGCCAGGGGGCGAAGTTCCGATCGAACTCCCCCGCCTTCTTCCACTGGATGCGGCCTTCGTAGACGACCTTGGCGGTAGTGCGGGTTTTCTCGGGGAGGGCTGCGAGGGCATCCTGGGCGGCTTTTTCCTGCATGCAGACCATGAATGGCACAGACCAGTGGGCGGAGTGGAGGGGAACGAAGGCCAGCTTTCCTGCCTTCACGAGGTCGGCGATCTCCTGGCCCTTGGCCTCGGGGATCTCGCGTTGCCGGACATGCGCCCAGTAAATCAGGACATCTGTTTTCGCGAGCGTCTCACTTGAAAGTCCGAGCTCGGGATCATCCTGCTTTGCGGTAATTACCTCCAGTCGCGGATTAGTGCGCAGGTGGTCTGCGATGAAGTTGCCGGGGAAATTCTCGTAGACCTTTTTGCCAACAGGCTGCTGCTCGTCCCAGACGAGAACGCGGATCTTGTCCTGGGCGGCCAGGAGAAATGGGTAGAGCAAAACGCTGAGAATCAGGAAGAATCTTTTCATGGATGGAGGAAGTTTGCGCTACTGGCGCCGGGATGAAAGATGGCAGGCCGGAGGCCCACCACGCAATCATCCGTTCATGCCAGCGCGTTCCTGATCACCTTGCCGTGAACGTCCGTGAGCCGGAAGTGCCGGCCNTGGTACTTGTAGGTCAGGCGTTCGTGGTCGATGCCGAGCAGGTGCAGGATGGTGGCATGGAAGTCGTGGATATGAACCGGGTTTTCGGCAATATTGTAGCTGTATTCGTCGGTAGCCCCGTAGGTGGTCCCGGCTTTGCAGCCTCCCCCGGCCATCCACACGGTGAAGCAGCGCCCGTGATGGTCGCGCCCGAAGTTCCCACTGTTAAATCTTCCCTGGCAATAGCTGGTCCGGCCGAACTCCCCGCCCCAGATCACGAGGGTGTCCTCCAGCAGTCCACGGTTCTTCAGGTCCGTGACGAGGGCGGCGGAGGCCTGGTCAGTTTCCCGGCACTGGTTTCTGATGCCCCCGGGAAGCCCCCCGTGCTGGTCCCAGCCCTGGTGATAGAGCTGGATGAAGCGGACATCCCGTTCAGCAAGGCGGCGGGCAAGGAGGCAGTTGGCGGCGAAGGAGCCGGGCTTTTTCGCGTCATTCCCGTAAAGCTTGAAAGTGCTCTCCGGTTCGTCAGAGAGGTCGGTTACCTCGGGGATGGACTGCTGCATGTTGAAGGCCATCTCATACTGTGCGATGCGGGTCTCGAGGGCAGGATCCCCGGTCTGCTCCAGTTGCATTTCATGCAGCTCACGAAGGTGATTGAGGACCTTGCGGCGATTAGGGCGATCGATGCCAGGGGGGCTGTTGAGGTAGAGGATGGCATCCTTGTCGGCNCGGAAGCGGACCCCGTCGTGCTTGCCCGGAAGAAACCCGCTTCCCCAGAGACGGGAAACGAGGGGCTGGCCGCCCTTGTTCTTGGTNACCATCACGACAAAGGACGGCAGGTNCTGGTTCAGCGATCCGAGGCCGAAGTCAAGCCACGCACCCATGCTGGGGCGTCCGGGGAACTGGGACCCAGTCTGCATGAAGGTGACGCCCGGACCGTGGTTGATAGCCTCGGTGTGCATGGACTTGATGAAGCAGAGTTCATCAGCGATCCCAGCGATGTGCGGGAGGGTGTCGCTGTTGATCCAGGCCCCGGAGTCGCCGTGCTGCTCCATCTTGAAGGGAGTTCCCACCAAGGGGAGGCTGGCCTGATTGCCCGACATGGCGGTCAATCGCTGCCCCATGCGGATGGAGGCGGGAAGCTCCTTGCCNTGGTCGGCCTTGAGCTGTGGCTTCCAGTCGTAAAGATCGATCTGGGATGGTCCGCCGGCTTGAAACAGAAAGATGACTCTCTTTGCCTTGGCNGGCGNGGCTGCTGCCTGCGCGGACCGGGCGTTTTCTTCCGCGGCCAGCAGGTCAGCAAGCGCAAGGGAGCCAAGCCCCATTCCAAACGACTGGAGGGCCTTACGGCGGCTGAGTCCAAGAGGGCTTTCGAAGCCGTTACAAAGTGGGGTCCGGGTTGTGATCATCGTTTGGAGACGGCTTCGTCGAGGTTCATGATGGTGTTTACCAGAATTGAGGTCGCGGCAACCTGGTGACTGGGGAGGTCCTTTGCCTCGGGGGCGGCCCCGATGCCGAGAAACCCCTTGGCCAGTTCGGGGTGAGCCTTGTAGTGAGCGATCTGTTCCTCGTAGAGGGTCCGCAGGACCTGATGTTCCTCTGGACGGGGGGTGCGGCTGGTAAATGCGCGGAATACCTCGCTTATGATTTTATCGGGAGAGTCCCTGTACTTCCTCAGCAGGTTGGCAGCCATCACCCGTGAGGCTTCCATGAACTGTGGACCGTTGAGCAGGACGAAAGCCTGAAGGGGAGAGGAGGTGACTTCGCGGCGGACGCGGCAGACGTCACGCTTGGAGGCATTGAGCGTCATCATGACGGGGGCGGGGCCGGTGCGCTTCCACCACGTATAGACACTGCGGCGGTATAGGTCATCGCCCTTGCCGGGGTTGGTGGGCTTGAAGGAGACTGCTACCTCATACGGTTTGACGGAGGGACCACCGGATTTGTTTACGAGCAGGCCGCTGAGAGAGAGTGCATTGTCCCGGATCATTTCTGCGGAAAGGCGGTCTGCAGTTCCTCGGCCAAGGTAGATGTTCTCGGGATCCCGTTCCCGGCTTTTGCTGGTGGCGATGGAGCTCTGTCGATACGTAGTCGAGAGAACAATACGCCGGATGAGGTGGTGAAGGTCCCAGTTGTTCTCGATGAAGTCCCGTGCGAGCCAGTCCAACAGNCCGGGGTGGCTNGGGGGGCGCCCCTGGCTGCCGAAGTCTTCCGGGGTTCGGACGAGACCATTGCCAAAAAACATCTGCCAGTAACGGTTGACTGTTACGCGGGCCGTGAGGGGGTGATCCGGGGAGGTCAGCCAACGGGCCAGGCCCAGGCGATTGCGGGGCTGGTTCTCCGGGAAGGGGGGTAGTGCGGCAGGGGTGTCGAAACCAACTGCCTCTCCGCGGGCATGGTAAACTCCCCGTTTCAGGATATAGGATTGCCTTGGTTTTTCCAGGCTTCGCATGACCATGATCTCCCGGATGGGCTCAATCACGCTGCGTTTGGCATCCCGGGCGGCCTGGAGCTTTTCGAGGGCTGCCGTATAGGGTTTGTAGAGGGCGGACACGAAATACTCCCGGAGGCGCGCCCGGGTGGGCTTTCCAATGGAGTCGANAGGGACCCTGAGTGCTTTGGCGAGGGCCTCTCCGTCGTGCAGTTGAGCGACTTCGATGGCGGTGAGCTCACGNGTGAAGACATGGAGNTCATCCACCTTCCCCTGTTTGAACCCCACGTCACGAAAGCGNTCTCCNAGGCGGAGGTCGGGGTCGCCCCCTCCNTCGATGTTCTTGGTNAGNTTGTCCCGNANGATCTCCGAGGCGAGCGGTTTGCCGTCCAGCCAGAGGCGGAGCCCGCCCGCGGAGCTGGACCCGTCATAGGTGACCGTTACGTGGTGCCAGACATTTGCGGGGAGAGGGTCCCGGGCTGTCACCCGGATAGAGTTACCCGGATCGAAATGAATGAGAGCGACGCTGAGCCTGCCGTCGAGAAGAAGGAGCTCGTAGCCACGGCTTCCTGCATCGGTCCATGCCTTGGATCGCCTCCAGATAACGGTCCGTTCATACTGCTCCGGGGTGTTGACCCAGATACCGATTGAGAAGGGCTGGGTTCGGCGGAAGGCCCCTGCGCCCTGCACGTGGACGGAATCATCCCCGCTAAGCTGGAGGCCCTTGCCTTTGATTCCTTCCACGGATTTGTTGTTGCCACCAGTCTTGGCTGGCTTGTCCTTGCGGACGCGGTCGGGGAGGTTGCCTCCCGCGCGGTCATCAAAAGGAACATGGGCCTGCAGGCCGGTCCACTGGAATTCAAGCGGGCGGTTTTGGAGCCATGCCTCAAAGGCTTCATCAGCTAGGTCTGACTCGTGGGAGGCAGACTGTCTTGCCTGCTCGATCACAGCGTCCTTTTCTGCGATCTGCGAGTCTTGTGCGTCCGTGGTAAGAAGAAGAGTAGGGGTGGGAATGGAGGGAGTGAAGTAGGAATACAGGCCGGCCTCGTCAATGTTGGCGAAGAAGGAGCTAAGACTGTAGTAGTCCTTCATCGTGATGGGGTCATACTTGTGGTCGTGGCAACGGGAACACTCGAGGGTGAGGCCAAGGAAGGCCGTGCCGAAGGTGTGGAGTCGATCCGCGACGTATTCGATACGGAACTCCTCGGGAACGCTGCCCCCTTCCACCTTCTGGGGATGCAGGCGATTGAAGGTCGTGGCTTGAATCTGTTCCTTGGTGGCCTCAGGGAGGAGGTCTCCAGCCAGTTGCTCGGTGATGAACTGGTGGTAGGGCATGTTTTCCCGGAAGGCCTTGATCACCCAGTCCCGCCAGGGCCAGACGAAACGGTCCCGGTCGACCTGATAGCCGTAGGTGTCAGAGTAGCGGGCAACGTCAAGCCACTCGGTGGTCATGCGTTCTGCATAGGCTTCAGAGGCGAGGAGACGCTCGACCACCTTTTCGTAGGCCTCCGGCCCCTTGTCGGAGAGGAAGGCGTTAAGTTCGGGCAGGGTCGGAGGAAGTCCGGTGATATCGAAGGTGACCCGGCGTAACCAGCTTTCACGGGATGTCTCCTGGCTGGGGGTAAAGCCCTGCTTTGCAAGTTCATGAGAGATGAAGGAGTCCACCGGGCTGTGTCCAGGCTTCGTTTGTGGAACAGGAACCTTGTCGGGAAGAGGCTTGAAGGCCCAGTGCCTGTCATATTTGGCGCCTTCCCCGATCCAGCGATCGAGGAGGCTCTTTTCCTCCTCGCTAAGAGTCAGCTTCGAATCGGGAGGAGGCATGACCTCATCTTTATCCGTACTCCGGATCCGGTGGTGCAGCTCACTTTCCTCAAGGTTGCCCGCCACGATCCCGAAGTAACCTCCCAGGTCCTTCATCGCGTTCGTGCGGGAGTCCAGACGGAATTCCGATTTCTGGTTGCTCGCGTCCGGCCCATGGCATTTGAAGCAACGGTCCGAGAGGATGGGGCGGATGTCGCGATTGAAATCAATCTCCGCCGAGGCCGGCATCGGAACGACTATCGCAGTGAAGATGATGGGTAAGATGCGCATTCGCAGGAAAGGGCGTAATATACATCCGGGAACGATGCCACCCCAAAGCAGTGGGTGCAGGGAGGCGCTGTTTCCCGGTGTCTGATGGCTTCGGGCAGGGGGAGCTCTCTTCACGGATGGAGATTGTCATTGGAGTGAATCCGGTTATTGAGATTGTTATCGAAAATGGCGGGAACGGGCGAAGAAGCAGAGGAATGGAGGGAGTTGTGTGTCTCTAACGACGCTTCTGGAGATGCCGAGGAGTTACGCCGGCGCATGGATCGGGATGGGTATCTGTTTTTCCGGCAGTTGCAGTGCCCCGATCTGCTCGGGGCACTTCGGCGGGAAATGCTGACGGTCATGCAGGAAGGCGGCTGGCTGATGGAAGGAACGGATCCAGTTGATGGGATCGCAAACCTGGCGGCGCGTTGCACGGAAGGGGATGTGGAGTATACCGAGGTCTATCACGAGGTGTACAAACTTGAGGCCTTTCACCGTATTGCACACCAGCCGGAGGTCCTCGGGATGGTGGAAAAGATTTATGGGCAGCCGGCCATGGCCCATCCCCAGAAAATCGCGCGGTTATGGTTTCCGGCCTACACTGAGCATACCACGCCAGCTCATCAGGATTTTGTTCATTTCCAGGGAAACTACCGGACCCTGACCTGCTGGGCTCCGGTTGGGGATTGCCCGCGGGAACTGGGAGGGCTGGCCATGCTGGCCGGGTCCCATAAGACGGGTGGTGTCCTGACGCATCATTTCTCTCTCGGGGCAGGGGCGCTTGATGTCGAGATTGGAGAGGAGAACCGGAAACGTGAGTGGCATTCGACTGATTATGAGATCGGAGATACCCTGATCTTTCCATCCCTGACGATTCACAAGGCCCTCCCTAATGTGACCCCCGACCGACTGAGGGTTTCACTGGACAATCGTTACCAGGCAGTTGGTGATACTATTGCAGAGCATATGCTGCTGCCTCATCTTAACATTTTCAATGAACTGACCTGGGAGGATGTTTATGCCGACTGGACTCAGGATGATTTGAAGTATTACTGGGAAGCGATCGCAAATCCGGTGACTCCGCGGAACATGTCGTGGCTTGACCGGGGATTTGAGGAAGCGGTGGAACGGGCGAAGGGAGGAGANCCCCACGCGCGCCTTTACCTGAAGCGTTTTGTNAGGCGAGATCCGGATTCGCCCCAGGCGAAAGCGGCGGAGGAAGCACTTGGGCTTTAGCCCTGCAAGGGTCTCGCGTTCTCAGGGAAGTGCCACCGCGCGGATGCGGAAATAGAGATCGAGATCCGAATCAACGGGATTAATCCCCCGATAGGTTAAGGTGCTCGTGCCGTCTCCGTTCGAGATGGAAGATACCTGGCTGATGACCTCGTTGCTTTCAGCCCAGCCCCTGAGGTCGNAAGACCGGTCTATCACGGCGCTGAACTCGCTGACCCCTTCGCGCAGGGTATGCGTCAGTTCGAGGTAGGCCTCACCTTCAAGCTCGATGAGGTTAATCGTGAGGTCGTTGCGTGACGCGTTGTCGCGCAGGTCGGAGCCGAGGAGGTATTCCAGGGCATTGGCCAGCTGGTCGCCGTCAGCATCCGCGAACTGACCCGAGAGTGCTGGATTGCTGAGTTCGGCAGGGGTGAAGAATTGCTCCCGCCAGTCACGGGAAGGAGCGTTGGGGACAAGGCCGGGAGAGCCCCCGGGGCTGGCCGAAGCACTCCAGTTCGTGGGTTCGCCACCATAGCCCTGGAGCAGGATTCTTTCCAGGGAGTAGCCAAGGCCATCGGCGGAGGCTGGCCATGGGTTGTCATCTGAGTAGATCACCGTGTCGTTGGCTACAAGCAGCGGGGGGGTATTGGGAATCCCGCTATCCTCGGGAAGGCGGATGCGAAGGTTCTCCCCCCCATTGTCGAGCTTGCCAGGGTAGGGTCCGTAGACGGCAACCGCGGCGGGAACATTGTAGGTCTCCCGGAAGGTTTCCGGGTCGATTTCGGTGAGGATGATCACCTCGTTCGGCAGCAGGTCCGGGGTGTTGCCCTCAAAGACAAACCCCACTCCAGTGACTTCGGCGCCCCCGAGGGAAACCGGCTGGGAGGATCTATTCTGGATCTCGATGAATTCCGGCTGAAAGGCGGACGGGTGATACATCAGCTCGGTGACCACAAGAGGTNCCGCCACCGGACTTGAGTTAGGGGCATCCGGGGTGGGATTCGTGAGTGGAACGACCTGAATGGCTCCCGTGGAGATTGCATGTCGCCCGTAGGGGACCCCGGCCGAGGCATCCCCGAATTCGAATCCGTTCACATAGTCGAGCCGTGCGCCGGATGGGTCTACCGCAACCAGGAAGACTTCCTCCCCGTAGGAATCAAGGGCGAAGCTGGGGTCCGCGCCAGGGCTGGGGTTGAAATCTGGTTCTTCAAAGCTGATAAACCCATTGGCTGGGACGATGGTGCCTTCTGGGATACGGAATTTCCGGGGCTGCCCGAGGTCATCCGTGAGGAACCAGCCCCCAATGGAGATTTCGTCCGGGCCAGGATTGTAGAGTTCGATGGTATCCACCTGGGGGAGGACCGAGTTGGTAAGAACCTCATTTACGACGATGTCAGGAGCTCCTGGCTCCGACGGCTCAATCGTTCCCGGAGATCCGAGGAGGCTTCGGCTCGCGGACCAGCTGCTTCCTTCGGAGGGATCACCTCCGTCATAGACGAGAGAGTATCCGTTCCCCGCCCCCCGGGGCCAGGGGCTCTCATCGTCGTAGGTAAAGCTCTGGATCGTGGTGCCGCTGCGGCTCTGGAGGGTAAGCTCTTCACCCTGATTCTCGAGGGCGAGGTCAAATTCACCGGCGATCAATACATCCCGCCCGGTTCCGTAGACCCGCCGGAATGCGGCGAGGTCCCGTACGACGACGACCCGCTGTCCAGGATTCAGGCTAAGTCCCGGGAAGACAAAATCGATTCCTTCGCGGAAGGATGTCCCCGTGAGAGATATC
Source organism: Roseibacillus sp. (assembly GCA_002709395.1). Lineage (GTDB taxonomy): Bacteria > Verrucomicrobiota > Verrucomicrobiia > Verrucomicrobiales > Akkermansiaceae > Roseibacillus_B. The sequence goes on from PAQU01000032.1 coordinate 12,173, forward strand.
GGGCCGCCGGATGTATTGAGGAGTTCAATCCACTCGAAGGCTCCGTTCTCAGTGAGGTCGTCGCCAAGTTCGTAGGGATCGTGCATGATCTCGGAAATTACGAGGTTGGAAGGCCCGGCGGGAACTTCATTGATGAGATACTCGACTTCGAGGGGCGCGCTCCAGCCCGTGCCCACCGGGGTCTGGCCGGAGCTGGTGGAATTACCCCCGGAGGGGTCGTAGACCCGGGCCACCAGCCGGGAGGTGGAATTCAGGGTAATGGGACCGGTGTATTCGATTCCAGCGACTCCGTCTCCTCCTCNTTCATCAAAGCCTGCCACCAGCTGGGCCTGGTTGAGGAAATCACTGCTGCCGGTGCTTTCGTTGAGGGCCTGGATGGCCAGAATGTTTTGTCCGGCCCGCAGGGACCCGAAGAAGGTACTTACATTGAAACTTTCGAAGGTAGTAGCAGATCCGTCGTCATTGGTCTGGGTGGCGGCAGAGAGGTAGTTCAGGCTGGCGGGCGCATTAGCGGAAGCGATCCTTGTTCCGTTAAGATAGGCGACAAATCCGTCGTCGTAGCGCATCTGAAGGGTCATGAAATTCCAGTTATCGAGGTCAGCCGCGGCTACATTGAACGGGATGCGGATGTAGCAGCTTGTCCGGTTTGCCATTGCATCGTCGACGTCGATATTGATGTAGGGCTCGTAGCCACTGCTTCGCTCGTATCCCACCCCGTTTGTGCCTGAGCGCCATGAACTGTCGTCAAATGGCTCGTTTCCTCCCTGCCAGGAACTCCCGATGTTACCAGCCGGAGCGAGAACCCTTACCGGTTGAGATGTGCCGAACAGGGTGGATCCTTCGAGGGTATCTCCCTCACTCTGGGGGCGCGGATCCCGGCCATTGAGGGTGTAGTAGATCTTCTGACCNGCCCTCAGGGANGCGTTCAGGGAGACGGTCGTTCCAGCCGGATAAGTTCCGGCCGCCCGGTTGGCGGCGGGGCGGGGGGCGAATTGCCCGTCCATCCAGCTGAGGCGGGTGGCCAACCAGCTCTTCAGGTGATTAACCTCGCCCTGGTAGCCCCCAAAACGTGGTTGGTCAGACCAGCGCCGGAAGTTCCGCGCCTGGGACTCGTTCAGGGTTTGGGCCATCTGGTCAATGATGGCGTGTACATTGGCCGTGGAAAAAGCTCCGTCTCTCAGCTCAAAGTAGCGGTCAATGTATCTCTGCCAGAAGTTTTCATCAGTGAAGAGCCGGTTCCACCACGGATAGGTGAAGTAGTTGGTTCCCCCGGCCCAGGTCGAGGGATTGTCATCCCTGCTGTCAGTTGATTCCATCGAGCGATCAAAATCCCAAATGGGGCCGAACTCGACCTTGCCTTCTCGAGTCTTGAAAAAATAGGTGCTCAGTCGGAGGGCGTCCGCATTGAGGGTTAGAACGTTCAGGAGGTGGTGGTCGACCCAGGAGTCGGCATCGAGATATCTGGCGTATCCATTGACGGGATCAGCGTAATTCGGGGCATTCAGGGAGTCGTTCATCGAATTGATGTAATCACGGATCCAGCTGGACTGGGTATTGGTGGCGTCGTCTTCCTTTGGATAGACCCAGCCCAGGGTCCGCCCTCCGGCGCTTATGCCCGAGTCGCCCGGATCAAGGCGGTCGATCTTCAGCATGTATCCTCCCTCGATGCCGGGACCCCTGCTGACGCTGGTGGGGAGGCGCTCCACGGGAACTCTATCCCTGTCACGGGAAATCTTCTCCATGAAGGTGTAGACGCCGTCGTAGTCGCCACTGTAGGAAAGGTTTCCGCCGTTGTCGTTCTTGAAGAGCTCCACGAAGCGTGTCCGCACCGCGTAACGTCCGATCTGGTTACTTAACTCATAGATGAAGGCATTGCGCATGAGAGACCGGTCGAAGCGGGAGCGGGCGTTGAGAATCCAGTCTGATTCCTCCGGAAGCCCGAACGGGGCGATGTCCTTGTTGCGGTTCAGCTCATTCCAGGCCTCGATGCTGTAAGCCTTCTTTGGAAATCCACTGGAGGAGGATCCGCGGGTCTTCCACCCACCACGGGTCCCGAGGGAATAGGGTCCGTTCAGGGTCGTTCTCCCGGTCCGGCTGCTGGGCTCGAAGAAGGCAAAGAAGGTGAAGGATTTTCCGTTGGAGGCGGCTGGCCCTCCCGAAAAGCGCTCCATCACGATCACCGGAATATCCGAGCTGAAGCTTTGCGCGTCATTGCTGAGTTCGATGTAGCCTCTTTCATCGACTCTGCCAGGGGCCCTGCCAGCTTCAAAGGAACGGGCCCGTAGCAGGGATGATGAGGTGATCCTGATGGGCGAGGTATAGAGCGAAGAAGAGGTGGAGGGGACGTCGCCATTGGTGGTATAGCGAATCTGGGCAGAAGGGGATTCGGTGNACAGNGCCACGGAAAGGGAGCCCACGAAGCCACGGCCGGGGACGCTGAAGCTTACTGGCCCGGCGGGGAGCCCCTGATCGGTTCCGTTGGCTCCCCCGGGGGAGGACTGCTGGAAGTAGCCAACCTCCCCGAGGCCCGGGTCGCTTACGAACTCGGCGTCCAGGCGCGGCAGGCACAGAAGATCGGAGCTGGTTGTGCTGCGGTTGAGAAGATGAATGGCGAGAATATTGTTANTCTGAAGGAGTTCGGTGTGCTGGGTGATGTCGGTATCTTCGAAGGTCACCGCCAGGCTGTCGGAGTGATCGTCTCCCGCATTGGAATTCCAGGCGGGGGGGCCTGCAGGGGCATTGGCGGAGGCGACTTCTGTTCCATTGAGATAGGCGATGAATCCGTCGTCATATTTCATTCGCAGGTTGAGACGGGTCAGGCTTTCACGATCCGCGACCGAAAAGGGTATGCGGATATAGACGGTGGCATTGGTGTCGTAGGTCTGGGACTCGACGTCGCCTTCGCTTCCGAAAAGGTTTTCGTAGCCACCGCTTCGCTCGTAACCGATCCCGGTAGTGGCATTGGCCCAGTCGGTGTCATCGAAATTGAAATTGCGCCATGTGTTACCGATGTCACTCGTCGGCACCAGTACGGTGCAGGTGCTGTTTTCCGGGACCAGGATCTCGGTAGTGGTCGCCCCGGTCTGGGCCAGTCCGTAGGAGAAGTCCTCAAACTGTTCGGGATAGTTGTCATATTCCTGAACAATGGTCTGGCCGTCGGGGTCGACGAGGGCGAGGTATCCACCAGCAGCCCTTCCAAGCCGGAAATTGGTGTGGAGCTCTCCCACGTTACGATCCTTGTTGGAGGCAAAGATGATGAGGGTGNCTCCGCTGGGGAGGACGGCAGGGCCCGGGATTTCCCATTCGGTGCGCTCGGCCGGATCGCTGGTCAGGAAGTATCCGCCGAGATCAACGGCATTGGGCCCGGGATTGAAGAGTTCGATCCAGTCGCTTGAGTCTCCGTCCTCATCGTAGATCGCCGAGTTATTGTCGGCCATGAACTCACTGATAACCGGGGCACCTGTGAGAGTAAGGGAGGAGAGGAGGAGCACGCACGCGCAATGGGTTTGCAGTAGGTTCATGAGCCGAATGGGCGGGAGNGGGGGAGGTATCCAGTCTAGCGGATCTTCCGGGTCCTTCAACTCCTTGTGCGAATGACAATCAGGATGCTGGAACAGAAAAAAACGAGGGCATACCCCAAGAGGGTCAGCTCAACCTGGGAACATGCCTGCCTTTTCGGGGGTGCCCATACTACAGTTGCGGGGGAATCCATTTCGGGATTCCTCCCTGCTCCATCTGTTTGTTGAACCAGACGTGAAAGGGGCGGGTCTTTGACATGGGAGCTTTCTCGTTGACCATGAGTGGTCGCGCCTCCTTCCAGAATTTGTCGTAGGCGTTCCGCATGTCCTTGGCCACTCCGGGGAACTTGTCCGCCACGTTGGTCTTCTGCCCCGGGTCGGCGACGAGGTCGAAAAGTTGATTGCCCACGAGGCGATAACGGTCGTTCCGGACCGCGAAGTTGTTCCACTGGTGCTTGTCCGGATCTGATCCGGTCGGCCAGCGGGCCTTCTGGGAGAAGAGGTAGCGGTCCGGCATCCTGATCTTCTGCCCGAGGAGCAGGGGAAGAAGGCTGCGGCCCTCAACCTGGCTGGGAGGNAGCTTGGCTCCCGCCACTGCGGCGAGGGTGGGAAGAATATCGATATGGGCGGAGAGCTTATGGATATCCCGCGGTGAGTATTTCCCATCCCAGCGTACGAAAAATGGGACCCGCACTCCGCCCTCGTCCACCGAGCCCTTGAGACCCTTCTGGCCTGCATTGAAGAAGGGGTGCCCCTTGGCGAGATCCTTTCCGGGCCGTCCTCCTCCTCCACCGGTCATCCCGTTGTCCGACATGAAAATGACGATGGTATTTTCGAGGAGCTTCCACTCGCCGAGGTGGGAGAGGAGGCGCCCGAGGTTCTCATCGATGTTCTCGATCATGCCATAGAAGCCGGCCTGCCTGCCCCCAAAACCGAGATCGGTGAAGCGCTTGGTGTTTGAAGGGGGAGCAATGAAAGGTCCGTGGGGAGCATTGGTAGTGATATAGGCAAAGAACGGAGTTTCCTTGTCTTTAACCGCCTTGATCCATCCAAGGGCGGCGGTGAAGAAGATGTCAGTACAGTAGCCCTTGGTCTTAACGAATGATCCATTGTGGCGGATCACGGGGTCGAAGTATTTATTTCCCGGGGCGTCCGCGCAGGAACAATTGTAGGCCTGGCCGATTCCTCCGGCGCCGTGGATGAAGGCTTCATCAAATCCACGCTTGTGGGGCTGATAGGGCTCTTCGTCCCCAAGGTGCCACTTTCCGAAGATTCCGGAGGTATACCCTGCCGTCTTGAGGACCTGAGGAAGGGTGGTGGCCTCGAGCGTCATGCGTTCGCGTTCGAGGATGGTATGGGAGACTCCGTTCTTAAGGGGGTGCCGACCAGTCATGATGGCGGCCCGGGTGGGGGAGCAGGTTGGGCTGACAAGAAAACGGGTAAAGCGCACGCTCTTGTCGTAGAGGGCATCGAGATGAGGGGTCTTGATCCAGGGGTGTCCGTGCCTGCCTACCGGGCCATATCCCTGGTCGTCAGTGATGACGAGGACGACGTTGGGAGCTTTGGCGTTGGTGAGGGGAGCGAGTCCGCCGAGGAGGAAGAGGAGTGGGAGCAGTTGTTTCATGGCGACTTGGGTCTACGACTAGGGGGGGAGGGCCCTGCCCTCCAAGCACAAAAGCGTGTGGTGCCGGCAGGATTCTTCAGTTTGCCTTGCGAATACGTGTAAGTTCGGCTTCGAGTTCGGCGGCGATTCCGGCCTTGCTCTCAATGAGGTTGGTGGTTTCGCCCGGGTCATCTGCAAGGTTGTAGAGGTGGTAGGGTTTCTGGAAGGGCTTGCCCCGGGGTCCCTGTCTTCCGCCGGAGCCGTTACCGGCTACCAGTTTCCATGGCCCCCTGCGGATCGCAAAGATCCCGGAAGCGGAGTGGTTGATCACTCCGGGTCGCGGGGTGGCATCAGCCTTGCCCCGGGCGGCANGGAGGAAGGAGAAACTATCTTGAGCAGCACCAGCGGGAACCGGTTCTCCTGCCGCTGCGGCGATGGTGGCGAAGATGTCGGTGTGGCAGGTAACCCGGGAGACCCGGGTGCCGGGCTTGACGCCTCCTGCCGCCCAACGGACGAAGAATGGGACGCGGTGTCCTCCCTCCCAGACGTCGGCCTTGGTTCCCCGCCAGTGATGGTTGGCGGAGTGGTCGGAAGGCCGGTAGCCCTGGTCCTTCTCGTCGGCAAGATGATGACTCTGTCCCTCCTTGCGCCGATACATGAAGGACCCGTTGTCGCTGGTATAGATCACGAGGGTGTTGTCGCCCTGCCCGGAGTCCGCAATGGCCTTGAGGACGACACCTACGGTGTAGTCGACCTGGTGGATGAAGTCCCCGTAGGGTCCGAGCTTGGTCTTTCCGACGAAGCGTTCATGGGGCCAGACCGGCTTGTGGGGACCGGTGAGGGGCATGTAGAGGAAGTAGGGTTTGCGGGCGGCCGGGTCCTGTTTGTCCGGGGTGGTGGCCTTTTTGATGAAGGCGGCCGCTTCCGTGGCGAGGTCGTCGAGGACGTCACCGGGGTCAAAGTTGGGGTCCCGGGGGCCCGAGCGAACATACTTGGGGAATCCGATGGCTTTCTGGATGGTGGTACACTTGGCCACCGCCTGGTGGTCGCGCAGGTAAACGTAGGGAACCATATCGAGAGACGCAGCGATACCGAACCACTGCTCAAAGCCCTTCTCAATTGGGCCATTAGTGAAGGGCTCGTCGAAGATGACCTTGCCCTGTGCGTTTCGGGCCCACTCGATGCCAAGATGCCATTTTCCGACCATGGCAGTCCGGTATCCATGATCCTTGAGATAGCTGGCGATGGTTGGGCGGTCGTCTTCGATGAGCGGCTTGTCGCGGGGTGGGAACAGGACCCCGCTCTTCAGGCGTGAGCGCCAGCAGTAGCGGCCGGTGAGCAGGCCGTAGCGGGTGGGGGTGCAGACGGCGGAGCCACTGTGGGCATCGAGGAAGGTTGCTCCGGAACGAGCAAGACCATCCAGATGGGGAGTAGGAATCTTGGATTGTGGATTGAGAACGCCCACGTCGCCATAACCCATGTCATCAGCGAGGATGACAACGATATTGGGCTTGGCGAGCGTGATGGCCGGCTGAAAGGCGAACAGGAGGGCAAAGAGGGTGAGTGGCTTCATGCGTGGGCTCCACCTCAGCGAATGGCCTGTCATTTCGAAAGAAGAATCGTTCGATTGTCTTCCGGGGCTTGCTGCTCTTGCTTGGAGCGCATGAAGGCAAGGTATGCTCATGTCAATCTGGTTGCGAGGGACTGGAGAAAGCTGGCGCAGTTTTACGAAAGGGTCCTCGGGTGCATTCCACTCCCGCCGGAGCGGGATTATCGTGGAGCACATCTTGAGGCCGCAACCGCGCTTCCGGGGGCAACCCTGCAGGGAATGCACCTGCAGTTGCCGGGATACGACGAGGGCGGCCCGACGCTGGAGATCTTCGAGTACCACCCGGGGGGAACATCACAGGAGCCGCAGATCAATAGACCTGGGTTTGCTCACATTGCCTTTGAGGTGGACGACGTGAAGGCGGCGCGGGACGAATTCCTGGCCGCAGGAGGGTTGGCCTACGGGGAGTTAACCGTCTTCGAAACAAGCGAGGGCGGACAGGTCGAGATGATCTACCTCCGGGATCCCGAAGGCAATATCGTGGAACTGCAGAGGTGGGAAACCTGAGGTCAGGGCACCTTTTTCTTGGGGCGCTTCTTATTCGTCTTGTTTTTGTTCCCTCCCTTGCGGCGGGTAGCCCGGCGCTGGAGGGACTCGTCCTGCACCTTCTTCATGTAGACTGCGAGGGCGGCGGGATCATCGCGTTTGAGGAAAGGCGTGAGGGCGTGGTCATTGCTGTCCTCCATGAACCTGCGGAGGCGGTCTTGCAGACGACCCTTGATAACCTGGGAGGCTTCGTCCCGGGCGAGGTTGTTGAGGCAGTCAGGATCCTTTTCAATATCATAGAGCTCTTCCACGGTCCTGTGATCCATGGTCGCTAGACGGGCTGCGATATTGCTGTTGGAGGGCGCCAGCTTCTTCATCAGGCGGTAGGTTGCGGTTCCGTTGGTTGCGGTCCTGAAAATATTCGTTCCGTCTGACCAGGGATTGAAAAGATAGAGGTGGGTTTTGGTCTGGAGCCCCCGGATGGGGTGCCGGTTACCCCCGGCATTCTCGTTGTAGACCTTGAAGACTGCCTCACGCCCCTTCTGCTCCTGCCCCTTGATGACGGGGACAAAGGAGGAGCCATCGAGGCCAGCTGGAATCTCCAGGCCGGCCATTTCCAGCATGGTGGGGAGCATGTCGACCGCAGAGATCATGTGGGAATCATTGATGGAGCCTGCCTTGGTGACGCCCGGCCAGCGGATGATCCATGGCGTCCAGGTGCTGTGGTGATAGAGCTGGGTCTTGGCAAACGGCAGAGGCATACCGTGATCACTCAGGAACATCACGATCGTGTCATCGGCATGGCCGGACTGGGCGAGTGCCTGCAGGATGGAGCCGACCGCGTCATCGGCCCGCCGGACCGAGCTGTAGTAGAGGGCGAGTTCCTTGCGGACATCAGGATGGTCAAAGAGAAACCCCGGGACCGGAACCTCCTCAGGCTGGAACACGCGGGAAACCTTGTGGGGATCATTGGGTTTCCAGAAGGGTTTGTGAGGGTCGGAGATGTTGATGTTCAGGCAGAAGGGTTTCCCGGCCGCCTTCGCTTCTTTGATCCCCCGACTGGTACATTCTCCGTAGGATGGGACATCCTTGATATGCAGCTTCTGCCCGTCGGGCCCGGTGGTGAGGTCCGCATCCCACGCATAAGGCTGATAGGGGGTGGAGTGGCTGACCTTGCCGCGAATGGCGGTATAGTAGCCTCCATTTTTCATCAGGTCGCAGAGAACTGGAAACTTGATGGGTTTGACCTGGTAGAAGCCTTCCACCCCGGTGTTGTGGGGGTAGCGCCCGGAGAACATCACGTTACGGGACGGGTAGCAGTTGCCGACCTGGACGTGGGCGTATTGAAAGCGGAGGCTTTCGCTGGCCAGCTGGTCGATATGAGGGGTCGTTCCCTTGAGTTTGCAGCCAAAAGCGCCGATCGAGTCACAGGACATGTCATCCACGGTGATCAGGAGGATATTGGGCTTCGCTCCCATGGATGCGGAGAATCCGAGGAGAAGGCAGAGCAGGGATAAGAGAGTTGGTTTCATGAGGCAGATTGCGGAAGAAAGTCTCGGAGGGCAAAGGAGGGCTCGATTCACTTCAGCTTGCCCTTGAAGTTCCGCCACAATGCTTAACNCATCTTGTCGCGCTCTATCAAGAGTGACGTTGCCATCCGAGGTTATTCTGTTTTCTTGCCGTGTCGTGTCCCGGTTTCTTTGACAAAGGCGTCGAAGGACCAGGTCCAGTAGAGGAAACGTTGGCGGGCCAGCGGGTCGCCGGCCAGTTCCGTCAAGGCCCGGTCGCGCAGCGTCTTCAAACGCTGCACCACACCGGGGGTCCAGACCCGTTGGAAAAGGTGTTCGGGGACGGGCCATGCGCCTCGGTTTTTGACCCGGCGGTTTTTCCACGAACCGTCTTGCCAAAGTGCACACTGCAGCCGGAGAAATTCGCGCGCGGTTACGCCAGCTTTCCCGTAGAGTCGCTTGCACATTTCGTCGAGCGCCGCGTCGACGTCCAAATTGGGATTCCACAGAAGCCGCATCCACAGGTACATCGTCGGGCCGGTGTTGGTCCACTCGCCCAGGTGCAATCCATTGATGTATGTCCCGGCACTGAGACCTTTGACCGCCTGGTAGTAATCGCGCAGCACGTGTGGATACTGATAGGGACCATAGGTCCAGGCGACGCTATAGTCCCAAGTGGTGACCGGGACGCAGCTCTGGGTCCTGAAATCNCGCACACGCTGGATCGCNTCTTCGAAATTNCCGCGNTGCGNCTTCAGCGGCATCGGNTAGGTNGTCATGGCGGACATNANNACNAGGTTATCGGGGTAGTTCACTTCCGGGCAAAAGGTATCGTAATTCCAATAAGGCAGGTAGATCACTTTCTTGCNTGGCCAGCGGCGCTTCACCGCCTCGCACATGCGCTGGACGAATTTCGCCATGACCANGGATCCGCCGTCCACCCAATNNCNGCCNGCCTCNGCAACCGTNTTCCGGCAATCGGNACAGCTGCAGANNACCGCCTCATCACCCGGNGACACGGTCACGCAGGTCGANGTGACCCAGGACGCTNGGCCACCCTNNTCCCAGACCCGCTCNCAGCCATCCAGCANGTAGTTCAANGNCTTCGNCGAGCTGTAACAGAACATCCGGANGTTGCGGGTGCCNTCCTTNTTGCGNGCNAANAGATNCTGGTTTTCCTCGTGAAACGACTGCCCGAGGCGGTGAAGATTCTGGGGTTCGTGGACCTGAATGGTGTAGGGCCAGCTGTTGCCGGCGCGCAACAGCGGCAGGAAGCCGCCCATATCGACCCGGGTCACGCCTTCGGGGATGGCGCCTGGCGCAAAGGGTAAAGGAGCCTTGTCGGAATGCCGCGCCTTCGCGGGCAGCGTCCACCCCTTTCCCGGGTAATAGTCCCGCAGGCGGAAAACCGGTTGATCGCCGTAATGCACCGGAGGAATGACCAGCGAAGCAGATGGCATCACGGTTCGCCCGCCCAGCGCAGACGGCCAATACCATCGCACGCCGACAAAGCGCTCCAGAAAATCAACGACTGCCCATGCCGTGCCCTCGTTGCTCCACTGCCCGCTCCCGGCCGGCAGCGGCATGGTGCTGCCCACGAGAAATACACGATTCGGGGCGGTCTTGACCACGAAGCCCTCGATCGGGATCTTTACGGCATCGATACCGGCCTCGCGCGCAGCCTCGCAGTCCCCGATGCAAATGGCAGGCTGGTCGGCCGGGGGCGCTTTCACGACCCGCTCGAGTTCCGCGCCGCTGCTAAGCCGGATCACCACGATCAACTCGTCGACCAGACGCTCCAGCTTCGGGCTAGGCGCGGGATCGGCGACAAAGATCACTGCGCGGGCGTGTCCGGCGCGCACGACCTCAACCGGCGGGTGCGCCGGTGCGTCCTCCCAGGTCACGGGGGACATGTCGCGCGGCTTTGGTCGTTCAGTTTGGGCGACGACACAAAGGGTCCCAACCAGCAAGGGAAGCATTGTGGCGGTCCATGGGAGCCGAGAGATTTTGGGCCTATTCATCATTCCTGCTCTGTTCGGGGCGTCGAGCGCACAACGGTGGGACCGGAGAGAAAAACACGATAAGCGCATTGCAGATCATCGATGTCGAGCGGCTCGGATCCGCTCAGTTCACAATTTATGAGATCCAGGTTGATGCAACCGTGGCTCACGCCGTCGCCCGCGTCGGCATCGTCGGGGCCGTCCCAGAATTTCATGCCCCCGGCGGGCAGCTGATCTGGCACTGGAGACCGAAGCGCCGCCATGATGGACGCCGATTCGCCGATCATTTCCATCCACACCCCGGCACCGCGATCCATACCAGTCATCGGCCGGAAACTTTTGTGCAGGTCATCGTCGCAAGAGTCGCCGATGCCGACCTGCAGCGGCATGAACACGCCAGCGCTGGATCGCATCGCCCGCAACCACTTGTCATGCACGTCCCACCACACCGAGGCAAAGTCGATCGGCCCGGTGTCTTCGAACCCGAGGTGCACCTCCACGTCGTACGTATCGTCCTCGAAGCACATGGTCTTTTCGATGGAGACCGTGCCGAGAGCTTCGTCAACAATGGGGATCAGCTCCCCGCTCAGCCTGACTTCCGATCCCGCTACCTCAGCAGTGACGCTGCTATTTGTCTTGCCATAGTGCGCGAGCTGGAAGGCGTTGTTCACCGTCATGTTGTCGAAGTGCATGCACGTCGGATGCGGCCCCTCGCCCGGCCGATCGAAACGATCCAACCGGCCCGCGCCGAAGATCTCGACCTTGCGCCCCGCAAATCCACCCGCTCGCTCCAGGAGGAGGCGGTAGCTGGATGTCTTAACCTCGATGCCTTCGTTGGTATCGGAAATGTCCATCTTAAGTTCCTTTCAAATTGCTGTTTTCAAATTTGCTGTTGGGGATAATGCATGTGGTGTCGTGAGCCAATGGCGGAAAGGCCTCGGGCGCCGGCTTACCGGTCACGGATCACTCTTGTTCCGTTCAGGATCAGCCGGCAGGGTTCGGTAAAGGAACGAATCGGAAGTTAGCAGCGACACTAGCAGCGCGTTGAAACTGCCGCCATTTTCACGATACGCTTTGTGGGCGGCGACCAAGGTCGGGCCGTCGGCTAGGGTTTCGTTGCGACCCATGAAGTAGCGGAAGACATGCCGCACGAAGACCTGTTCGACACGCTCGGATTGGGCCAGTTTCTCGATCAACTCGAAGGCGTCCTTGACGGGGCCGTTGAGCTTCTTGTCGCCGCTGTAGTAGACGTGGCCACTCGTATCGAAGGGCTTGGTGGTCATGATACGTGGGGTGTCTGGAGTCCGATTCTTCATCTTTGCCGTCTTCTCTTTGTCGACGACGATCTCCGCGGAGCGATTGCGACCGAAGTGGTCGAACTGCTCAAAGGTCAACCCGAGTGCGTCCATCCGGTTGTGGCATTTGATGCATTGTTCGGCGCGCGTCACGCGCATGCGTTCGCGGAGCGTGTTGTGTGGCTCGTCGGGGAGTTTTGCATCCACGGTGATCGGCACGTCGGGAACGCGCCCGCCCAGCAGATTCTCGTGAATCCATTTGCCGCGATGAATGGCGTCGTTGTCGAAATTGCCGGACTTAGACACGAGCCAGCTGGGGTGCGTGAGAATCCCCATGCGACGCCCTTTCGGCATCTCGACCGGCTCTTCCTTGCCCAGCAACCACTGCTCAGGCGTCATGGAAACTTCGTAGTGGTGCAGCGCAGTTTGGAAGTGCTTCCACTTTTGCATTTCATGGATTTGCCCCGTATGCCGTTTAAGACCCTGCCTTGCATTGCCAGTATAGCGCGCGATCACAAAGGTTTTTCGGGTGGTCAGCAGCGTGCGAAGCACCTCCTTGTCGGACTCGAGCACCCAACCGACCAAGCGGTCTGTGTCGTTCGCAAACCACCATGACTTCCACTCTGGATTGCCGGCCGGGATGACGTTTAGCTCCTTGACCGTGACGACGCATTTGAAAGGCGACTTCCTGTAGCCGAAATAGCCTTGGAAAAAGTTCATCACGCGCGGCCGCAAGAGTGCCGTAAGGTTGACCTGCTCGCCATCCGTGCTGCGATAACCGGCTCTCTGGAGTTGGATCCACCGCCCGGCTTGACCCCCAATGGCTTTTGTTAGCTTTTGGTTGTAATTGGCCGCCTTGCGCGCTTCAGGAGTCTTGATCTGCCAGAACTCGCGATTGAGGGCGTCGAGCTTGGCACGCTGATCGGCGTCGAGGCTGACTTCCTGGCCATAGGGCGTCGTGGCATAGACGAGACGTTCCACTTCGCGGCGAACGTCATCTTTTGTGGACAGTTTCCCCGCAGCCACCGCTTTCCTGAGACCTTCGTCTGGTTCGCTGTAGGTGAGGGAATAGGCGATCGCGCGGGCGAGCTGACGAGGTGGCATGATCGATCGCTGGGATCCCGCAATTGGCGTTTCAACTCGATAGAGCACCGTTGGATGGAACAGTACCTTGGTCAGGAATCGTTCGATTGCCGTTACCGGCTCGTAGGTCTTGAGATCATTCGTCAGCAGTTGGCTGTACTCCTGCATTTCGGTAGCGTCGGGAGCCTGCCGGAGAATCTTCTGGCACGTATCCTTAACCGCGGCCCGAATCTGCGGTGCCGTCGCAGCCTTGCCGGCCTTGTAGACGGGATGAAGCGAGCGGACCCGGAACTTATTGTTTTTCACCAGCGGCATCATCCTTGACAGCATGAGCTTACAGATACGTAGATGGGCTTCGATCTCTGCTTGATCGATGCGACCAGCCGTGGAGTATTTACTGTCCGCCCACGGCGCCATGATTGCTCTTTGGTCCACGTGGAGCTGAAGTTCTTTACTGAGGCGAAACATGAACGCCTTGTAGGCCTGAGGCGCCAGCCGCCATACTCGGGCCGGGGTGGCTGGGTCACCAGCCGGCTCTCCCGAGAACAGGGCGTCATGATCGACGTAGTTGGCCGCGGCGGGCGTCAGGTTAAGATCGGAGTGGGTCTCGAGGGTGTCCTCCAACCAGGCGAGCGTTTTTTGGAGTTCGGCCTCGGAGAATTGGGCTTCGTCCTCCGGCGGCATTTCTTCGTCCATGATTTGTTCGTAGACGCGTCGCCAGACTGCCAGATCGGTTGCGCTTTGGGGCGTCATGCTCACCGTGTCCAGGCGCAGCTTGCCCTTCTGTTTCTTTTCGCCGTGGCAATTGAAGCACTTTTCTTTCATCACGGCATGCATAGCTTTGCGCTCAGCGGCCGAATCCGCGCCTCGGCCCTCAGCCGCGAACGTCACGGCGACCACAATCCATGCGAAACAGATGCCGCACTGTAGCGTGTTAAGTCGTTTCACCTTAAACCACCAGTTCGTTAAGAGGCCCACACAGTTCCGCTGGAGCGGCGCCCGCGTTGAAGGCGTCACGCGGTGCACCGGCCGCGTGCAAAAGGCTGCAGTAGAGCGCGTTAATCGTCGGATTGTCGGTTGGGGTGACCACATGCTCGTCAATGTCTTTTCCGTTCTGACCCCCGCGGCTCATGGGGTAGGAAACGTATTGTCCGGTCTTCAACGTGCCGCCCAGATCCCCGACCAATACGAATGGCCAGTGGTCACCCTTCGTGTGTTGGGTTTGAGCGCAGTCGCTCGTGAATACCAGCACCGTATTGTCGAGCATGGTGCCCTTGCCTTCGGGTGTCGCCTGAAGCTTCTTCAGTATGCCTGCTGCATGCGTCGAGTGGTGTTCGCGATATCGCCGCAAGACTTCCAGCCCTGGAACCTCCAATTTTGGATCTATGGTTCCGTGGCCGATGCCGTGCGTGGGGCTGGGCGAGATCCCCGAATAATCCGTGCCGAAGATCGACCCGACCCCCGAGGTGATGGTCACGACGTTGGTCAGCCCAGAAATCAGAGCCGCCGCCGCGACGTCGCACTGGGCCGCGGTGACGTCAACCATGGTCCTGGGGGGCTTGGCGGGCATCTTGGGTGCCTTACGACGAAGCGTGCCCGCCTCCTGCAATGCAGACATCTGCCCGTCACGCTTGCTCAGAGCCTCGAGCGCCCCGAAATGATGCTCCACCAGTTCCTTCTCTGGACCGGCGATCTGCGACTGTAAGCGCCGGACGTCCTGGGAGATTGAGTCGAGGAGATTTTTGCGCGCGAGGAAGTCGTTGCCCGTCGCCCCGATGCTGCCGAAAAGTGATTGGTACGCAAGTTCCGGCCGGCACTGGATGGCGATTGGGCTTCCCTTGCCCCACGCCGACGTACCGTAAGTGGCCTGCGTCGGCTTCCCCCCGGCAATACCGAGGCCCACCATCGGGAAAATTCCGGGGAAAGCTCGTCCGAGGGCGCCGTCGATGGTCTGGGCCCTGGGGGGATGTGCGGCCGCGCTGTTCACGCCCGACAGTGCACTGTAGTGGCCGGCATGGCCGCGGGCGCAGTGGCGGCCCTGGAGACCTTGGACGATGGTCATGCGGTCCTGGAAAGGCGCGAACGCTGCGATGTCCCTGGGGAGCTTGGCGCCCTTGAGCGACTCTTGTCGGATGGCATCCGCTCCACGCTTCCAGCCCACCGGAATCGCCCCGGATTCCTGATAACCGTTGCTAAATAGGAAGAAGATGAAGCGCTTAGGCGGCGTGACGTTGCCGTCTGCAGCCGCGGCCACTTTTTGCAACAGCGGAGCGAAGAACAGCCCGCCCGATCCCAACGATATGCCTTTGAGACAACTACGACGGCTGAATTTTTTCTTGGCAAACATGGTTATCTATAACTCCGTTGTGAGGGGATTTCCGTTGAAAGTTGAGCGTTGAATGTTCGTCTTCTGTCTTAAGTAAGCGCCTTTCGGCGCTGGTCTGGTTTAGTCGGATTTGATTAGTTACACGAGCAATTGTTCAATGGGGCCGGGCTTGTCGAGCCCTGTGGGCGCCTTGTCGAGATTGAATTCATCGACGGGCGATCCCGCTGCGTGGAGCAAGGTGGCCCACAGCGCGTACACCGTGCGTCCCTCGTCTGGACGCTTTGGATAGGCGAGCGGTGCGAGGCTTGTTGAATTCGCGGAATTCGCCGACGATCCCCAGGAGGACAATTGGATATGACGGCCGGTGCGTATGCGACCGCCCAGATTGCCGATGATTAGGAAAGGCCAGATGAATCTATGTCTCCAACCGCTATCTATGTCTCCAACTGCTCATGCATCGCAATAAAAAGAGATTCTTAATCAATTCGGCTTTTTCTTACGGGAGCTTTTCTTTCCGGGGGCACCTCCTTCGCCCGGATCGTTGCGTTTACCGAACCTCAGGGGGCTGAGCCTGCCACTGCCGGGCTTGAGTTGACCGGGCTTGAGACGGTCGACATCCCGGGCAATACGGAACCACTCCTTGATCATGCGGGAGGCTTGCTCAGGATGCTTCTGGCGCAGGTCATTGAGTTCGGTGCGATCCTCTGCGAGGTTATAGAGCTCCCATCGACCCCCCTTGGCGGCAACCACCTTCCAGTCGCCCTGCCGCAGGGCCCGGTCCGTGCCGAAATGCTGGTAAAGAGTCTCGTGGCCATTCCGCTGCCTGCCCTGGAAGATGGGAACGAGCGATTTGCCCTGCAGGGGGTCAATGACACGGTAGCCAACCTTTTCGGGGTAGGTAGCCTCCCCGAGCTCAAGGAAGGTGGCCATGAAATCGATCAGGTGGCCTGGCTGGTGAGTTACGGGTCCATGATTCCTGCCTGCTCTGTCGGACGCCCCTGCGGCTGTACTTTTCAAACCCTTGGGCCAGTGGGCTATCAGGGGAGAGGAGATCCCTCCTTCATGCTGGTTCTGCTTGTAGAGCCGGAAGGGGGTGTTGCCTACGTGGGCCCAGCCAACGTCATAGCACCAGTAGCTTTTTGGGTCCCATGGTTCGAGGTCCTTGCCCCGGGTGCGCTCAAAAGGGCATGCCCCGTTGTCGGAGCAGAAGAGGAAGAGGGTGTTTTCCCACACGCCTTTTTTCTTCAGGTGAGAAATGAGGCGCCCGATGTTCTGGTCTACAACATCGACCATGGCAGCAAAGACCTCCATGCGGCGGGCCTCCCACTTCTTGTCTTCGGCTGA
>PAQU01000033.1 GCA_002709395.1 Roseibacillus sp.
CAAATCCCGGGACGGAAAAGCCCTCAGCGAATTCAAAATCTCCGGCGCAGACGGAAAATTTGTCGCGGCCAAGGCCGAGATCGACGGCAACCACGTCGTAGTCAGCGCCGACAGCGTAGCAACCCCGACCCAGGTCCGCTTCGCCTGGCATCGTGCGGCCCAGCCCAATCTCTGTAACCGGGAAGGCCTTCCCGCCTCCCCCTTCCAGACCGAGAACTGGACCGGCGGAACTGGCGAATAGGACTCTTCTGGCAACCGCATCCTGGAAACCTNTTACCTGATCAGACATGAATACTGTCAAAATCCTCTGCTCGGTCTTGCTCNCCTCCCAGCTGGTGGCTGCCGAAATAAAACCCGTCAAACACCTTATCGATACTCACATCCACCTCTACGATACCACGCGGGANCAGAAGGTAGGCTGGCCNCCTGAGAAGGATAAGGTCCTCTATAAGCCGCATCTTCCTCCGGAATACAATAAACTCGCCAAGGCCGCCGGGATCACCGGGGTCGTAATTGTTGAGGCCAGCGACCGCCTTGAAGACAACACCTGGGTTCTTGACCTCGTCAAGGACGACCCGTTCTACCTTGGCCTTGTTGGTAATGTGGATGTCTACCGGGAAGACTTCGACCAGCATGTCGCCCGCCTGAAAAAAGACCGGCGTTTTATCGGGGTGCGGGCCCGGGGACCCAGACCCATCGACTTCACCAACGATCTTGTCCTCTCAAATCTCAACATGCTGGCCCAGCGGAATCTCACCATGGATTACCTGACCAATGGAGGAGGGATCCCCGGGATCAAGATTGTAGACAGACTGGCCAGGACCATTCCCAACCTCACCATCGTGGTAGACCACTGTCTCGGATACGACTTTGATGGCAAACCTCCCTCTGACGACTGGATCGCCGCTGTTGCAAGCCTCGCATCCAACAAGAATGTCTATTGCAAGATCTCCGGGCTTTACCAGCGCTGTGCCACCCAGCCAGCCGCCAAGGACCCCGCCCACTACCGGGCAGTCCTCGATGTCCTCTGGACTCATTTCGGTTCGAAGCGCCTTGTCTACGGCTCCAACTGGCCCTGCACCAAGCACAGCGGCAGCTACGCCAGTTTTCTGAAGCTGGTGGACAGCTGGATCTCCAGCAAGGGCCCAGAAGCCCGCGAGGACTACTACTGGAGAAATTCCGCTACCGCCTACCGGCTTCCTCTCAAGTAAAACGCTCCACCGGCCTCAGCCTTCGTGAGGCACGAGGCCGGGAGAGTAATCCTGCTCCGGCCCTCAGGGGATGATCCGCAAAGTGAAGTAGGCNCTCAGCGAATTAGTCACGGGAGCCCCTCCGAAGATGTCCTTGGTGTCCGGCATCTCGATGTGGTACAGCCGATCCAGCCATTTACGGTCTCCGCCGCCGAAGTCCTTCATTACAACGAGAACCCTCTTCCGGTCATCGTCGATGTGTACTCGTTCGATGGCATCCTCCCGCTCCTCGTGGCGGGGAGAACCATAACGTCCGGTGTTGGTATAGAACCAGGACCTCACCTTGAGCTTGCCCGCCAGCTGCTCCTCACTGACCGCCTGGCCTACCGGCTGGGTCAGGCTGAGAAGGAATCCATTCTTCGCGGCCTTCGCGTGATGGATGGTAGCCGCCACGGTCTTCCCATCATAAACGATCCGCTGCAGACTCGCCTGCTGGCCACNCCACGCTCCCCAGCCACGNCCGGTCTGTCCGACCAGCAGGCTGCCATCCGGCAGGAACACCGGACGCATCACTCCCGAGGCAAAAAAGCGTCCAAAGGGAATGACGCAACCCTGATCTATACCATTGACCTGCTCTGGAACGACCCGGAATAGATTGGAAAGCGTCTGGTCGCCCATGAACATCTGCCCCTCGAAGGAGCCGAATTTTCCTCCTGTTGTGTCCCAGGCCGGATTACCCGGGGCATTGGCCACCATTCCATGCGGCAACCAAACCGCACCCTTCCGAATCTTGTCCTTCCACTTGTCGAATTTCAGTTCGGCCGAGTCCGGTTTCATCTTCCCAGTCATCGTCACCAGACCGGAAAGGTGTCCGTAGAACTTACCCTTCTCCAGAGGCACNACCTTGGAGGACCCAACGTATTCCCCCTGGTTCTCCGAGTACCAGACGCGACCATCCGGATCCACTCCGATACCAGCCGGGCTCCGGAGCCCACTGGCAAAAGGTTCAAACTTTCCCTCCGGGGTCACCCGGCAGGCCCATCCGCGGTAGCCTCCCATCGAGCCCATGAAAGGGCCTCCCGCACGCCATGAGGTGCGCTCATTACCACCGTGGGACAGGTTCAGGGAGAAATAATAGTTCCCCTCCTTGTCCCTCGCCGGGCCATGCGCGTACTCGTGGTAGTTTCCATGGAACCCGTAGTCATCACAAACCGTTTCGAAGCTGTCCCCACGACCATCCCCATTGCTATCCTTCATCCGGGTCAACTCGGGCTTCTGCATGACAACGAACTGGTCACCCTTGTCGTCCTCAATCCAGACTCCGAGGCACTCGTAGGTCCCCTCTGCGAACTTGGTCCATTTGTCATTTCTGATGCGCCAGATCCCGGCCGTCCGGGTGGCCACTACGATGGTTCCATCCTTCGCAACCGCAATACCCGTCGGCTCGAAGAGCTGATNNCGCCCATAGATGTCCTTGGGCGCCTCCCAGTTCTCAAACGAGTAGCCTGGAGGCAGCTCCATGGCCTTCTTGCCTCCCTTGTCCTTGTTTCGCACCACCGGTTGCTCCCCCCACTTCTCTTCCTTGTCCACGAATGGACGGCTCATCAACGGCTTTTCCAGCTTAGCACTGAAGGTGTAAGCCCGGGCAGGCCCCAGGGGAAGCGTCCATTTTCCGTCAGCAAAGCTTCCGCCCTCNACCTTGATATCGGTCAGGCCCTGCTCCGCGACCTCGAAAACCTGAGCGCTTTTCAGGTTGGCGCTCAGGACGATCGCCAACCGCCCGTCTTCCGTAAACCGCACCCCCTTCAGGAACTCATTCTGCCCAACCCGGAAGCGGAAAACCGGGTCACCGCTGGCAGATTCCACGCTATGCCCATGGTAATTTGCATCCACCGAGGCCAGAAGCTCGGGAAAATCGCGATCCTCCCATAGCCACTTTTCAATATTCTTATGATCCTTCACGTCAGGCTCCTTGAACTCAAAGTCCACGNCACTGCCTCCCACGACAGGCCGGAGGATGCCCGTATTCTCAATATACGTTTGAGATCCGTCACCACGCCGTGAATTTGGTTGTCCACGCCCCCTGCGTTCCTCGTTCAAGTTGAGAAATCCACCTCCCCAGACATTGCGAACCGCGAGAGTGCGCGGATCAAAGGTGTAGTTCATCCCGTCAGGCAGACCAACGTGNATGGCTCGGCCACTCGATTTGACGATGGGTGCCCGGAAAATTCTCGTCCGCTCTCCCACCACCACTTCACCCCCGATCTTAAGAAGGTCCTTGGAGCGGTCCTTCTCCTTTACCTCCGGCTTGGGAACTCCCGGCGCATCCTTACTGGAGACCTTCATCATGCCATTCATCAGGGTGAAGTGCCCGGGAAATGTGCAGACGTAAGGGTAAGCCCCCTCCTCCTTGGGAGCCTTGAACCAGATCACGGCTTCCTTCTTTGGCTGAACCATCCCAGAGCTGTGAAGAATACGGGGATGTCCCTTGGGCTCCCAGTTCATCTCTTCTCCCTTCGCTCCCAGTTCGAGAACCGCCTCTATCAGCTCCCCTCCCTTGTCTTTCCCTTTTGACTTCCCCGGCGTGCAGATGATGAGGTTGTGTGGAAGGTCATCCGGGTTCCGAAAGGTCAGTTTGACCTTGCTGTCCGGCTTCACGTTAAATGCCGCCACATCGTATTTCATCTGCGTGCGTACCGCCGTTACCACGATCTCCAGGTCGACCTTTTCGAACCCCTTGGGAGGTTGCTGTGCAAAAATGATGGGAAGGGCGCTCAGNAACGCGGCCGCGGTTAGAAGGAATGATTTCATGGCTTGGTAGTGGAGGACTGGGTTCTACAGGAGTTGGAAACTAGAATATCGCTCGTCGGTCAATCGGTTTCTTGAATCTTGGCGCGGCATTGACCCCACCGGAAAAACGGCGGAGGGCGCACCACGCAAGGAATCACCCGAGGTTGATCCGCGGGCCTGCTCATTACGGGTGCCGGGCACCCTTCTGGCAAGAAACTCGGCTCATTCTCACCCTAAGGGACTAGAGGAGGGAATGATTTGAGCCCTACAAAAGCAAATACACCCGCTGAATACACCCTCCGGGGCTTTCGATAAAAAGGCTACCGGCTTTTCCAGACTTGCCCGGGGCTGCCCCTGCGCCAGAGTGTATTTGGCCCCGTTGCCATGTATTCTCACTATCCCCGGGCATGCCCTCAACTACCCCAGTCGCTTGTGCCATCCTGATCGCGGTCCTCACCCTGCCTGCTACGGGACAGGAAACCCGCTCCCGAATCCTGCGCTCCGACCAGAACGCCATTCTTGAATTCAACATCCGGAACAACCAGGCCACGACCCGGAACTACGTGATCCGGAGCGTTGAGAACTCAGCAGAGAGCTGGTCAGTCATTTACCTCGCAGACAATGNCGAGAANATTACTTCAGCCGTTCTCTCACCGGCCGGNGCCCTCCTCAGTATCCCTCCGGATCCCAATGGCATCACAATCCGTACNGCCTTCTTCGCAGCAGGCACACCNGAGGNTTCCCTCAGGACAGTTACCCTCAGCGCCTCTCCTCTTGACGGAGAGAGCCCCCCCCAGAGTATTCACTTTCGCGTTCGCCTGATGTCGGTTCTCCGGGTTAACGATTTCCGGGATCTTCACGATCTGGACCCCAGCGATGAATCACTNGATACTGACCGCTCCACACCCGGAGAGCAAATTACCCTGCGCTCCGCCCTGCAGCTCGCAAATCTCCGGGAGGGCATGGACAGAATTGTATTCGGCGTGCCAAGTCAGGGAAANCNCCATATCGCCCTGCNATCTCCTCTTCCTGAAATCACNGGCCCGATTGTAATCGATGGCACGATCCTGTCGGAAACCGGAACTNCTCAGGTGGAGATCAGCGGACAGGATCTGCCGGCCGGCAACCGCAACAATGGCATGGTTCTCTCCGGGGGAGGATCCACCCTCCGTGGATTATCTTTCACGCGCTTCCG
This sequence comes from Roseibacillus sp., assembly GCA_002709395.1. Taxonomy (GTDB): domain Bacteria; phylum Verrucomicrobiota; class Verrucomicrobiia; order Verrucomicrobiales; family Akkermansiaceae; genus Roseibacillus_B. Next base: position 5,176 of record PAQU01000033.1, read on the forward strand.
CTCTACGGCATTCGGCGAAATTCCCAGTCCTCTTCCTCCCAACCCCAGTGGTATTCTTCTCAGGGGCGAGGGGGGAAACCGGGTCGAGGATTGTTTGCTCGGCCTCTCTCCACCCGGTGAAAGCGGGGCCGGCAACGAAGGCTACGGGATTCGAATCGAATGCCCCAACAACCTCATCTCCAATTGCCACGTCTCCGGGAACTGGGTCGGTGGAATCGGTATCTTCGGTCCCGGGGCGACCGGCAATACGATATCCGCTACCGTGGGCGGCTCATTCTCCTCACTGCGTTCCAGCAACCTGCTGGATACGGGAATTCCCTTTGCGGAATTTATTTTTTCGCCCTCCCCCGAAACCTCAGCTCCTTCCTTCCAGGTTCTCGACAGGAACCTTGCCAACAGCAGTATCTTCTTCACCCGCCTCCATGCAGAAAATCCCTGGGAATCCCCATCCGCCGGATATCTGGGCGGCATCGTTCTCCATCAGGCCCCGGGTAACGCCATAACGGAGTGCAGGATACAAGGCAATGGAGCCGACGGCATTCGCGTAATCGGAGATGCCCGGGACACCATCCTGAGAGCAAACATTGCGGGAACCCGGTTGGCCCCTTTCTCAATGCGTAATTCAGGTAATGGCATCTCCCTTGAGTGTGATCATGCTGTTCTGGAGGGAAATGAAACCCACCGCAACCTGAAGTCTGGCGTTCTCGTTCGGGGGGTTGGAAATACAGTGAAGGGGCTTCGCTCTTCCGGAAATGGCGAGTGCGGAATCCGTTGCGAAGGACGCCAGACCATGATTGGGGGGACTCTCTTTTCCGATCGTGCCCAGATTTACTCAAACCCGGTTGGAATTCTCCTGACCTCCCCACCTCAACCTGCCCCCTACATTCCCGGTTTGAACCAGGTCAGGGGAAGCCTCGTCGGAGCAGAAGCTCCCTTCGGACCCGGAGCTCCCATTCCCCGTCCCAACCTTCGCGGCATCCATATCATCGGCAGCAGCGGAAACCGGATCGGCGGTCGTCCTCTGTCCTCAGAAACCAACCGCATCATCTATAACCGGATGGAAGGGGTTCTCGTGAGCAGTGGCACGGGGAACCGACTCCGGGGTAACTTCATCTCCGGAAATGGGCGCCTCGATATCGACCTGTCGAGCAACCCGGAGGGAGACGGATTAGATCCTTCCGATCCGGAGGATCTCGATGAGGGAGGAAACCATAAGATAAACTCGCCGGTTCTTAACCGTATAGTCCAGAACGGCGAAATCGTTGAGTTGACCGGTAACCTTACCGGATCCGCTCCTGGCAGCTACGAGCTTGAACTTGTCATCGCCCTGCCCGCATCCAACTTAGCAGGCTCCCATTATTCGGAGATCCTTCCGCTCGAGCACACTTCCCCGGCCACACCCTTCGCCTTTACCCTGCAAAGCGCAATTGACCTCCGCGGATCCCACATGCGCGCGTCCATCACCGATTCTTCCCTCAATACTTCCGAATACAGCAACTGGATTCGCATCGAGGGCCCCAGGGATACCGACGCCGATGGAATCAGCGATAGTGTGGAAACGAGATCGGGACCGGAGGACTCGAACGGAGACGGAATTCCCGACATACGACAGGCACATGTCTCCTCCTTTCCCACCCTTCTCACCAGCGGCCTGTCCATTGCTGCCCCGGAAGGACTTTCCCTCGATCACATCTCTGCTCTCTCCCTTTCAAACCTTCCTCCAGTCACCACCCGGCAATTTCCATCCGGGGTCTGGGAATTCTCTCTCGGAGGCCTCCCGGATGGAGGGTCTGCTTCTCTTACTCTTCTCACCTCTGCACAAGGCCCCACCCATGGATTCTACTGCTTCGGCCCTACCCCCGAAAACCCCGCTCCACACTGGTACGACTTTTCCTTTGATGGAACCACTGGCCTCCGGGTTATCGGTGACGAAATTATCCTATCGTTTGTTGACGGCGGCCGGGGAGATCACGATCTCACCGTTAATGGCCGCATCACCAGCCTCGGTGGAAGCACGAACGACCTTCCTCCTGTTCCCACCCCCTCCTTCCGTAATCTCTCCGATGGCAGTGTCGTAATTTCCTGGCCAGCCCTTCCNGAGGCATTCCGGGTCGTCCTCCAGGAAAACCCCGATCCAGGTCAATTCCCATGGAATTTCAACTCCGCTCCCGTTCTTGAATCTCCCCTCTCCAGCATGGTGCGCATTATTCCCAGCCGCGCCGGCAGCCTGTTCAGGCTGCTGCGGCCATGAACCCGAAATCCTCCTCTGCTTTATGCTCCGTATGNCTAGCCTCCTGCCCGCCCTGCTGCTCCTGTCCTGCGCTCTGTCCCTTCAAGCCAAGCCTGTCGGGGGTAAATACCAGCACTGCTTCGCCGATCGCTGGGTGGCGGGAAAACACGGCAACATCCTCTACAGGATCCATGCTCCGGCAAGAGTCTCCAAAGCCGCCTCTCTCCCGGTCGTGGTCTATCTCCACGGATCCGCCAAGGGCGGCACCGACAATATCAGGCAGACCAAGGTCGCCGTCCCTGCCTCCTTCATCCGGAATTTCTCCGAGCGTCCCTGTATCCTGATTGCCCCCCAATGTGACCAGGGCCGCAGCTGGAAAAACCTTTCCGGGGACTCTGTCCTTTCTCTTCTCGATGATTTTCTCAAGGAAACCAGGGTCGCTGATCCAAAGCGCGTCTACCTCACTGGATTCTCACTAGGTGGCTACGGCGTCTGGCACATGATCGACAAACGACCCGATCTCTTTGCTGCCGCTGTTCCCCTCGCCGGAGCAGCCCATATCGGGGATGTCTCGCACATCAGGGGCGTTAGCATCTGGATCTTCCATGGGCGGCGCGACAAGTTCGTCAAGGTTCANCATGCGAGAGACATCTCAANGGCCCTGAAGGACAAGGGGATTCCCCACAAATACAGTGAACTTGCAGCCGGTCATCTCATTACGAGCCAGGTCTTCAATCAACCTGAAATCCACGAGTGGCTCTTCCAGCAGAAACGAGAGTAAATCCCGTTCCTCCCATCCTCAGTATGAACGACCATGGTTTCCCCGACGCTCTGTCGTCTTCTATTTCACCCCATACAGGTGCTTGCCCTCCCGGGCAGCCTGGTGAGCCTGGTGAGTATCCTGAGCCGCCCCGGGGTCTCCCTGCTCTTTCATCCAGCGATCAAGTTCCCTGCTGAGTCTCGCCTGAATATCCATCACGCCCGGATCCCCCGCCCTGTTGTTCATTTCAAAACGGTCACGGGCGGTATGATATAGCTGCTCGGCCGGACGGCGCATGTAGCGGCGAACCACCTTGTAAGTGTGAGGATTCTTCCAGGAATCCCGGACCCAGGTCGCCCAGTAGGGATTGTTCAATACTCCCGTTCCCCTGATTCCCATCAGATGTTTCTCGATATAGATTTCTTCAGGAAGTAGATTCCGGATGTAGCGCCACTCTCCATCCGTAATCGTTCGTATGGGATAGCGGGGGCCCTCCGGGATGTTATTGTGAAGCCCATAGGCATAGTCACGGTGCCCGTCCTGCTCTCCTAGCAGGACTCCTGCGAAACTCCTTCCGTCGTAGGCCTGCCCGGAAACATCTCCCCCGGCCAACGAAAGAAGCGTTGGCAGGATATCGGCATACTGCACGACGGCATCCGTGCGACGCCCTTTCCTGATCCTGCCGGGCCAACGGGCAATGAGCCCGGTGTGAATTCCGGTATCCCAGTTGGTCCACTTGCATCCGGGAAACTGTGAACCCTGCTCCGAGGTAAACAGCACNAGGGTATCCTCTGCCTTGCCGGTGTCTTCCAGCACCCTGAGGATTTCTCCCACCTGTCCGTCCATGTAGGTGATCTCGGCCAGATAGGCGGCAAAGTCCTGCCGGGTCCGCAGGGTATCGGCAATATTGGGCGGCAGCTTGAGCTTGGCGGGAGGATATTGCGAGACATCACCCATCACCCAGGGGACGTGCGGTTCAACCAGGGCTACTATCAGGCAGAATGGGCTCTTCTGATCCCTCTCCATGAATGCCTTCAAACCCTCAAGTTCATGAGGGCGAGTGGGATTACGAACACAGTTCGAATCAAAACCCCGGACTTCTTCAAAGGGAAACGCCTTCTTTGGCTTGACGTGTACTTTCCCGGCTAATCCAACCCGGTAACCAAGCGCTCCCAGGTGGTGCGGCATGCTGGTAACCGAATCACGGCTCGCGGAATGATTCCAAGCACAGCCATTGCGGGTGGGATACTGACCACTGAACAATTCCGCCCTACATGGCTGACACATGGCTTCTGCAAGATACGCCCGGTTGAAGACCAGTCCCTCCTGCGCCAGCCTGTCGATATTCGGGGTTTTCGCATTTTCTCCTCCATAGACCGGCAGATCATTGTAGGTACAATCATCTGCCATGATGACCAGGACGTTGGGAGTCTCCCGGGCCTGCAAGGCTGCGGAAAAAACAAGAAGAAGAGTCAGCAGACGTCGCATGCCTGCTTTCTAGCGCGTGAGGGACCCGGCCAAAAGAAGGATTATCCCCAGTTGGGTATCACACCCCCAACTTCACAAAGACGATCAGAAAACCCACAGGGGGTCAACTGGTCGACTACTTCGCTTTATTCTTCCTGTTGTTTTTCCTCGGCTGTCTCCCAGCTGGGCGCTCCTCCGGCTCTGGCAGCTTGTAGGTCTGGCGAAGACGCTGCAGTTCCTTTTTCAGGCTGGCCTGAACCTTTGCATAGCCTGACTCACCATAAACACTGCGGAGCTCTTCGGGATCCTTCTTCAGGTCAAATAACTCCCATTCATCCTTGTGGTAGAAATGGATGAGCTTGTGAGCTCCCGTGGTCACCCCGAAATGCCGGGCCACGCTATGTGCTCCAGGAAACTCATAATAGTGATAATAGAAGGATTTACGCCAGTCCTGTGGGGTCCTCCCCTTTAGAACCGGTACAAGGCTGCGCCCCTGCATGTCTGCAGGAACCTGAACTCCAGCGGCATCCAGAAAGGTTTCCGCGAAATCGAGATTTGAGACGATGTCATTATTGACGGAACCAGCCTTTACAACTCCGGGCCACCGGATGAGCAGGGGAGTCTTGAGTGACTCCTCATACATCCAGCGTTTGTCATACCATCCGTGTTCCCCGAGATACCAGCCCTGATCCGACGAGTAGATTACGATCGTATTTTTTGCCAGGCCGCTTTCCTCAAGATAATCAAGAATACGCCCAATCCCGTCATCGACCGATTTTACGCACCGGAGATAGTCTTTCACGTAGCGCTGGTACTTCCACTGGATGATCTCCTTCTCGCTCATCCCCGNTTCGGCCTTCCTGAAGGCCTCATTCTTCGGCCCATAGGCCTCATTCCATTTTGCTGCCTGCTCGGGATTCAGTCCGCGTGGCGGCCCCAGCTTGAGGTCATTGGCGCTGAGATGCTTCCGGATGGTCATGGTCTGCTCCGAAGCTGCGGAAGTGCGCCCCTTGTAATCATCCCAGAGGGTTTCGGGCTCCGGGATCGTCTTGTCATCGAGCCAGTTCAGATACTTCGGGCCTGGCTGCCAGTTCCGATGAGGAGCCTTGTGCTGGGTCATCAGCATGAACGGCTTTTCCTTGTCCCGGGACTTCTTCAACCACTCGAGGGTAAGGTCAACAATGATATCGGTGGTATAGCCGGTATGTTTCCGCTGGGCAGGCGTCCCATCCTCCTGCCTGTATTTCATCGGAGGGTTGTAATAAGGGCCCTGCCCGATCAGGACCTCATAATGATCAAACCCGGTGGGCGTCGACCTCAGGTGCCACTTCCCCAGCATGGCGGTCGTGTAACCTTTCTTCTGGAGAAGCTTGGGAAAGGTCTGCTGGGACCCGTCGAAGGTATTGCCATTACGGATAAACCCGTTCAAGTGGCTGTATTTTCCGGTGAGAATCACCGCGCGGCTCGGCCCACAGATTGAATTGGTGACGTAACAACGGTTAAAGCGCATGCCCTCCTTCGCAATTCGATCCATGTGGGGCGTCGTAATCCGCGCAGGATCGTAGGCACTGAGAGCCTGCTCGCAGTGGTCATCCGTGAAAATCAGGAGAATGTTCGGACGGTCAGCCGCGCTCAACGGCAAGGCACATGCAAAAAGCAAGGGAAGGAGACGATTCATGGGGCCCACCACGCCAGTGGGGAAATGAAAAGTCAAAGGTCAAATAGACCCCCCGGGAGACAAGTGGTTCCCAGAACTGCCTCTACAGCCTCGCCGGGTCCAGGATGACATGTTTTACGGAGCGTCGGAGATAGGTGTAGGTAATATGCACCTTCCCATCCCTGCTCTCGATTACAGCGGGATAGGAATGCTCCCCCTTTTTGCTCTCAAGGGTCAGGACCACATCCCATTTCATCCCATCTTTTGAAACCGCCACATTCAGCATCTCACGCCCTCCTGGCTGTGATCTACGTGTGGTGTGGTTATAGACCAGCAACTGCCGCCCATCCCCGAGGGTAACCGCATCCGTTCCCGCATTCGGGTTCGGAAGAACGGTAGCTGTCATCGGACCCCATGTCTTCCCATCATCTCTGGAACGGCTCTGGGTAACAACCCCCTGTCGACTCCGGCACAGGATCTGCATCGAGCCGTCCCCATAGGTAAGGATGCTGGGCTGGATGGCCCCAAAGTCCCTGCCATCGTTGATGGGGCCGATCACTTCCCAGGTCCTGCCGAGGTCGCTGGTCCGCTCAAAGTGGACCCGCCATCCGTCATGTTCAGAGCTGCTTCCACACAGGATCGAACCATCCTCCAACTGGATCGGCTTGTTCTTTACCGGGCCAAGCAAGTGTCCAACCTTGGGGTTCCTGCCAAGTTTCCTCCGATCCTTCCAGGTCCTACCCCCGTCGTACGAGCTCATCATGACTCCCCACCAGCGACTGGGACTGGGACCTACCTTGTAAAAAAGAAGAAGCGGGCCTGCCTTGCCTCCCTTTCCGCCACGCACCTTGAAAAGAACGGGGTTCCAGCAGGGGTATTCCCGGTCTTCCCCCTCCGCTCCGCTCGCCACCTTGACAGGTTTTTCCCAACCTTTTCCTCCATTCCGAGAGACCCAGATCCCGACATCCGTGTTTTTCTCGTGCTTGCCCCCAAACCACGCCGCCACCAGGCCGCTACCAGTCTCCTCAATGGTAGAGGCATGACATTGCGGCGTAGGCCTATCATCAAGCGGGTAAATAAGTTCCGATGAGAGGAGAGCACCTTCACCGGCAACAGCCGGGGCTGGAATCTCCACAGCCTGGATGATGAAAGGTACCAGAACCAGAAAAGCTGTTGCCGGAAAACCTCTCATAGGCCTCACAGCCTTCCAGATCTGGCAACCGATGTAAACTCCTACCCTGCTCACACAACCTCCGCCAATCCGGCTCACACCCTTGGAATCGTTCAGGGCCTCCCCGGTGTGCCTCCCTTTACCTCGCTGGATTTCCAGCTTCCGGGGTCGCTTGCGTCGACATCAGGAGAGGAGTCCCGCCGCACAAGGGAGTAACCCTCCCCGTCCGCCTGGACCGGCCACGGCTCATTATCTTCATAAATGACCGAAACGAGCTCCTCTCCATCAGCCGCGCGAATGACGATTCTCTCCCGGCCGTTCCCCAGGTTACCCTGATAGGTCTCCGCCACTTCACATCGCGGATACCGGTGTGCCATCCCCTCAGCATTACGTGCAATCACTGCACGTTCACCCGGAGCTAGGACATATGATGTGGACATGAAGAAGTAGATGCCCTCCCGGCAGTAGATACCCCCGAGGTCAACAACCTCGTTACTGATGTTTACAAGCTCCAGGAATTCGAAGTCGCTCTTGCGGACGAGGCCGGCTGCACGTCCAGCCTCGTCCGGTTCGGCGGGATGATACATGATCTCCGAAATCATAAGCTGTCCCCTGCTCACCGGCCTGGCCTCGCCGTGAACCTTCCTTGCATCGGTAAAGAGCGGGCCCCACTGGTCATCACTGAAAACCCGTGCCATCAGGCGGCCGTCGGAATTGGTGGCCACCAGGGTTCCCGGAACTTCATTGCCGAGCGCGAGTTCGGGATACAGCAGAAGGTCCGAGCTCCGTTCCCACTCGTTCACAAGCCAGATTGCGAGGACATTCTTTCCTTTCCGGAGCAGGCCCATGTGCTCCGTGATATCAAGCGGGAGCCAGCGCAGTGCATCTTCATCTCCCCGGGAAAGCGCCTTTCCATTCCAGCTCGGCGGACCTTGCAGATTCTCCCTCGCGACTTCGGCCCCGTTCAGATAAGCCACAAACCCGTCTTCTACCTTGAGGCGGAGAAGGAGGCGGTCGGCCCCGGGAATCTCCTCAAGATCGAACTCATACCTCGCAAAGGCACTCGTTCCCTTCCCAAGAAGATCTTCCTGCAGATCAACTCCAATCAGTTCCCGGTAATCCTCGCGACGATCATATCCAATTCCTCCCTTTCCCTTCCGCCACGCCAGATCATCAAATTCAGGCTGGATCCACTCCTGCCCCAGAGATCCATCCCGGGGAATGTAAACCCTCACCTTGCTATCTCCGGAAATCAGGGGCTTGGTGACAATCCGGTCTGAATCAGCCTTCTGGCTTCCCGGCCTGACCTTCAGCCCTTCCATCGGATCCAGGCCATCTGTCCGGAAATAGATCTGCCCCTCCTCTGCGGAAAACGTTCCCCCATTCTCCCGTTCGCGAAACCGTGGGGCCTGCACCGGGTTAAACAGGGGGGAAGCGACCAATTCCCTTGCCGGCTTTCCCCCGGGGAAGCGCATCGCATCAGCAAGCTGATCAGGGAGTAATTCGGCTCGCTCCCTGATGACATTTTCCAGCCAGGCAACAGCCTTTTCCCAGTCCTCCCTGCCCTTCACTGGCTCTCTGTAACTTCCCCACCGGGCGCACTCGGCCAGAACAGCCCTTCTCACCACCTGGGCTCGATGATTCATCCTGACCAGGTTCGCCTCACGTGAAAGCACCCCACCCGGCCCCAGCACCTGTTCTGCCCGGGCCCGGAAACGATCCCGGTACCACTCAACTGAAGTCAGCTGCTGGTGAATCCACTGGGGATTAAACTGATCATAACTACTTCCCGCCACAAAAGGCCCAACCCGGTTGATATCAATGGTATCCGGCTGTGCGGCCAGGCTGTGCTCGGAATCATGACAGAAGAACCTGAGGCCATCTCTTCCGTTTCGCCTCCAGATTGAAAACCAGTTGTTTGACGCAAAATTCCTCGCGAACCGGGTGACAGGTCCATCAAAGTTTCCAATCAGGAAATTGATGAGCATGTAATCGATGAGATTATCAACATCTACGTAGACCGGGAGCAACCCATCCGCTAACCCCTCCGCATCCAGGCCCTGGAGAGCCCGGCACAGGCGCAACCTTTCCTCCGGGGATTCCTCAGCCGCCATCGCATTGACCATCTTCCACAAGCGCTTCCATCCCCTGTCTGTCCCATCCGTGGCCCTGCCGTCACTGCTTGGCTTAGCCTTCAGGACATCAAAGTCTTCATCCTCACCCCCGAAGTAGCGGGCCGCATATGAGGCCTCTGCATGTTCCTGTGTCTGGTAAATCCCCCAGTAGAGGCCATTGAGATAAAGGTGATAGTAGCGGCTACGGGTATACGGTTGCCCAAGATCCCGCTGACAGTCCCGGGAGAAGACGTCACGAAGCAGGGTGTGGTGGACTGAATCACTGTAGTGATAAGAGTAGTTCTGGGCCGTACGCAGGTCGATGTCGTCAAAGCGGTCCTTCCCCTCGTCACCGAAAAGCGGGTACGAAAGCTCTCCCGCTCCGTACTCCTTGCGGAAATACAGGCGATACGCGTGCTTCTGGCATGCTGGAGACCGGCTATGCCCCCCGCGAATCCTGATACCTCCATTGATCTGAAATCCCTTTTCCCGGCCCCGGGGGTCGATCAGTTCAACGGAAACGGGACGCTCCCAACTCCGACCGCGTCCTTCCGGTTTGACATGAATTCCCGTCTTCTTGTCAAAAAAGTGCTTCCTGTCAGTAACGACCGAAAGTGACGGCAGGGCGAGCAGGGCCTCCTCAAGTTCCCCTTCCGTAACCCCCAGTTTCTCCGGAGGGGTCATGGCATACTTTACGATAACTCCTTTCTCGTCGACAGCATCAGGCCCCGCCATACGTGCAAAGAATGGATTCAGCTTGGCCTCATAATGTGTCGGCCAACCATCCGGCCGCACCGGCTGCCGCAGGACCTCGGAAGTGAAAATATAACTGGCCGTGTCGATATCGGTCGGGAGGTGNCCCTCCTTCCACGCCATCACCCGCAATACGGTCGTCGTTTCAACCCGGATCGGCTCATNGTAAACCAACCCCTCTTCCATGGAAGGAGGCGACCCATCAAGGGTGTAGCGAATCTCGGCTCCCTCCGTTGCACTGGTCAGCTCCACCTCAAAAGGGTCCTGGTAGAAACCCCGGTCGATACTGAACTTGGTGTCCGCGACCCGGGGTTCTACGNAAGGAGCATCATTCCTGGCTCCCGGGGTGGGCTTTGCGAAAACCGTGGGCTGACCCGACACAAGGCGGTCCCCCNTGAAACGATATCCACAGGACTGCCCTTTTCTCACCTTTGGAAAGGAAGGAGCAAACTCCTGCAGGACCNTGCCTGCCGAACTTAGGACCAGNGCCAGNTACTCCCCTTCCGACTTCAGCTTGAAATTGGCATGAGGGGCCTTCAAGGCTCGCCGGTCCTTCCCTGAGGCAAATACAACAAGATACCCTCCCGCNTTCAGCGAACCCCCGGGCAACTTCCACTTGAGCAGGTTTTCAGGGTCATCCGTCAGGGCGTAATCGTTCAGCAGAACCTCTTCCTCCCCGCTGTTGTGAAGCTCAATCCAATCGTTGTGATCTCCCTCCTCATCAGGATAGTCATGCGCNGTCCCCGGCATGATCTCGGAGATCTGCAACTCCGCCCTTAATCCTGAGATGGCAAGAAAACAGAATCCAAGTAAACAAAGAATCTGGCCTGGAAGCATGCGATAGAAACTGATGGTCACGAATGAGTTACAAGAACAATGCGTCGCAACAGGCCGTTTCCCGCAACATTCATACCNCGATAATTTACCCTTCCCAAATGAATCAGGCCTGCTGCCGGCTCCCTGATACAAAAAACTCCCCGGCCNCATGGGACCAGGGAGTTTTGAAAACAGNTTTTGCAACTGGGATCAGGAGTCCTTCTTCTCGGNTCCAATCTTGGCGAGATACTCCTTGGGGTTCTTTTTCACCTTGCCCTTACATCCCCCGCAGCAAACCGCTACCGAAATCGTTGAAGTTGCGTCTTCATCGACATCGCGTCCACTGATTGGGCACTTGCCATCCGCAGTCTTCGCCACCTTGGCAAGAAGGGCAACAGGGTCCTTGTCGAACTTGGCCTGACAGCGACCACAACAGAAGCCNACCTTGACCTCCACCGCAGTACTTCCATCAACTGCCTTTCCTNTCACCGGACANTTCTTGTTCACCGGNCCAGCAAAGGCCGGGGCGAGCGACATGATGAGACCACAGACGATAAGGGAAATAATCTTCATGAGTTTTTCAGGATGNTGTTACTAATTCGAAGNNNNTGAATTCTCTCANCACCCTGAGNATTGTCAACATTCCGCTCCGTTCGGCCTGCCCTCCGCTTTGTNTCGGGAAAAGGAGCCTGGAATCCTGCCTTCGNCCCCATTCCCNCTTTCAGGGCTTGGCGAGAAAGATCATCCGCCGTTCCCCGCTCTCNGTATCGAAGACCGCCACCTTCCCCTTCAGGGTTCCCACTGCCAGCCAACGCCCATGAGCGGCCAACGANGAGATAATGGGAACTTCCGTTCCTTCTNGCGGTTCGATCTTGAATTCACGCAGTCGTTTGTGGTCTTCCGGGTTGAACTGGACAACCACTCCACCGGGTGCACTTACNAAGAGGCCCTTCCCTCCATGAAGAAGCCGCAGGATGGGNCCCTCGAACTTGGCCCGGTCGGCAATCTTCCNTCCATCCTCGATCCGCCANAGAAAGAGATGCCCGTGATCACCTGAGGAGAGCACTTCCCGTCCATTGGAATGAAAATCCACCGCCCGCACGGACTCCGGNTGTCCTGAAAACGTGCTGACCCTCTTTCCACTGGTCACGTCATATACCTTGGCNGTNTTGTCCCGGCTGGCAGTAGCCACCTGTTTGCCATCGGGATGCCATCTCACCGCCGTGAGCCAGTCGGAATGAGAGGAAACCACCAGGGACTCCCGCCAGGTATCCGTCTCAACAATCCGCAGCTTCCCATCCACNCCTCCNAANGCCAATCNGTTTCCCNGACTGGCCATAGGCAACCGNCAGGATTGTATCGTCCCCCCGGAACGGAGTGGCGAGGANCTCTCCCGATCCCGNCTGAAATACCCTTACTTCTCCCGCCCNCCCCGGAGCACCCGTAGCCGCTGCCAGTTGCATGCCATCAGGNGAAAGTGACANTCCATACGTGCGCTGCCCGTTATTGGGAATACGCCCAAGGAGACTGCCATCCTCAGGATTCCAGACCAGGATCTCATGATACCCTCCGGTGTATAGCTTCTCCCCGTTAGTTCCGAAAACCATGGCGGTCACTCCAAGTGGCCGCGGNTAAGATGGAGGNGATGATGGATGGTNCTTCNCCGGGATGANCGATGNCAGCGGGGCTTTCGGATCACNCCCATCATANTTTGCTCCCTCCTTTACCCACTTCCGGATTACATCAATTTCCNCAGGNGGCAGCGGGTCTGCCTCCGCAGGCATCCGCTCCTNCTCGTCTTCGGTTGTCAGGCGAAAAAGGAGCTCGCTTTCCAGGTCCCCCGGNTCGAGCTCTTTCCGGAGCTCCTCATAGGTGTCGAGGCGATACTTTCCCTTGGCCTTCCCTTCCTTGTGACATGCCACACAGTGACGCTNGAGAAGGGGAGCCACCTCACGCGAGAAACTGACTNNCTCCGCAGGGNTCCGCNCNGAGGAAAGAACGAGAAGCAAGATGNGNAAATGCTTCATGAAGCCTANTGCTGAAACAGGAACTCGCTTTTGTTCAGCACAATCCAGAGGGTGTCCTCAAGAGCTTCACGTGAATTCTGCGCCTCCTCGATATACTGCAGGTGCAGCATCAACTCCTGCTCCCCGGGAGGGCGGCAGAGGGCGGCAAGATAAAGTCGTTCTACAATTTCCTTCTCACTGACCTTCTCCCGGATCCACTGGTGCAGATGACCCTCCCCCGCTGTAATCATGCCATGCAGGAGTTTCCCGTTATACATCTCCAGAGCCTGNCCCAGGCTGGAGTCGTCTCCACGCTCACACTCACAGATCGTCTGCCGTTCCGGTTGCCCGAAGATTTTCATGAACTCGATCTCCCCGATTCTGCCCCGGTTATGAGGCTTGAGGTCGGGAGCAGGAAGCTGGGTTGCCTTCATGCTCGCTGGCACNCCCTCNAACTTCATCGGNCGCCCGGTCACCATCCCAAGCGCATCAACAAGCTGCTCCGCGGTCAGCATCCGGGGTTGGTAATGTGAAAAATAACGACGNTCCTCCCTGTTGAACCGGGTAGGCTTGGAAGTAGCCTGATAGGTATTGCTGTTGAGAATAGCACGCAGGAGGTGACGCCGGTCATATCCNCTTTTACGAAAGTCCTCTGCCAACGCATCCAGCAGGGGGGGATTGCTGGGAGGATTGGTATCCCGAAAATCATCAAAGGGCTCAACGATTCCACGTCCCAGCAGGTGCGCCCAGATCCGGTTGACCTCAACCCGGGCAAAGAAAGGATTATCCTGCCCTGTCAGCCAATCGGTGAAGACNTCCCGTCGGTCGGNAAGTGCGGCAACCTCCATGACGCCTGCCTTCGGNGCCCAGGGGNTCATCTTNTCCCCAGTAGCAGGATGAGTAACTTCCCCCTCCTTCTTTGCATAGACAATCAACTCNTCNCCTTTCCCTGTCTTCTTGCGCTCCACCCGGTTGAAAAACGCCGCNAGGCCATAGTAGTTGTCCTGAGTCCAACGCTCAAAGGGATGATTATGACACTTTGCNCACTGAATCCGCGAGCCAAGGAACAGCTGGGCCGAGGTCTCCATCGCATCAAGCGTNTTCCCGGCTGCCCGGTAGTAATTGGCAGCAGGATGCACCAGACTGCTGCCGCGGGCGGTCAGGATCTCCCGGGCAAATGTATCATAGGGCATGTTGGACGCCACCGCGTTCACCAGCCACCGGTTGAACTTGAACACGGATCCATGCCCGATCTGCTTCCTGGAGACCCGAAGAAGGTCTCCCCACTTCTGCGCCCAGAAAGCAGCATGTTCTTCGCTCTCAAGCAGGCGATCAATCAGCTTTGCCCGCTTCTGCTGATCCTTGTCCTCGACAAAGGACTCAGCTACCTTCGAGCCTGGCAGCTGTCCGGTCACGTCAAGGTGGACACGCCTGACGAACTCCCGGTCCCCGGTGAGCCCACCGGGCTCGAACTGCAATTGCCGCAGTTTGCGATAGACCAGTTCATCAATATAGCTGGCGGGAGCAGGAGCACTCCACTGGAAACCCTCGATCTCGCGGACAAGAGTCAGACTCGTGCTCTCAATGAATTCAAGATACCGCACGATGATCGCCACCCCACCACGCTCCACGCCGCTTACATGCCCCCCACGCGAGACCTCTGCCACCTTTGTATTTGAACTCTCGAAGACCGCAAGTTGCGTCACATCACGCCGACTACCATCACTGAACCGGGCATGAACCGAAACCTGCTGGGTCGCTTGCGGAAAGTGAAGTACCCGGGCTGTGGAGGGATGAATCTCGATCCCCACGCAGGTTGCCTCTCCTTCCCTGCGAAGCTCCGCTCCTTCCTCGATCCATGCGCGCAGCAGAGCATACTCCTCGCTTCCCTTATCCAGCTTCTTTCCCCCTTCGTGACTGACCTGGGTCGTCGGCTTGAGAAGAAGAAGACTCTTGTCAGGTTCGATCGGGTTGGTCCGCCGGCCCAGTTCCTCGCTCACCAGAGTCAGGGCATCAAGAGCCGGATCAAAGGCACGGAGGGAAAGCCGGAAGCTGCCCTTGCCGTGGGGAGATCCATGACAGGAACCTGCGCTGCATCCAAGACGAGAGAGAACAGGCAGGGTTTCATGCCGGAAGGAAACAGGATCCGCAAGATCTACCCCGGATACCGTAACCTTCACTCTGCTGTCCCCGACACGGATACTGGTCGTTCCATTTGCAACGGGCCGCACAACCCCTTCCGCTGAAACCGAGACAATACCCGGGACTTCCACCTCATAATCTGCATTTCTGGTGCGATCGACTACCAGGCCCTCCTCCCTCCACGTAACAACCAGCTGGAAGGATTCCCGCTTGCTGCACAATTTGAATTCCGAAGGGAACACTTCCCATCCTCCCCAAACCCATCCGGTAGTCAGGGACAGGGCACAGATTATGGAAACCAGGGCTCTCATTGCTGCTGCTTGAGTCTCACCGTAAACGGGCGGCTTTCCACACGCAACGGTTGCCGGTGAAAATCCATTTCCACTTCCACAACAAGGTCCACCAGCTCGTTTTCCCCGGGATTATCTACCTTCAACTCCAGATCCACAGTTTCCGTCTTGTCGTTCAGTCCCTTCTCTCCGCAATGCACCCCTCCCGGGAGCCCAAGGAGGCGGACCCGGGTGTTGAACCTCCGACTACCCTCAGGCCATTTCAAGCTGACCGGGATCTTGGCAACGCTTCCCTTTTTCATCTCGCCGGGCGCTTCCACCTCGACCTCAAAGGGCACTTCCACAACACGTACCGCAAGCACCCCGTCAACTGTTTCGGGAATCTCGGCCGCCCCATCGCGCTCAAGAAGAACCCGCCTGGTCTCCAGTCTCGCTCCATAAGCCTTCCCCTCCAGGTCCGAAACACCCGAAACCCGGATATCGTGCAGGGATCCAGGCATGGCGTCGGCTGGGAGACGAACTCGAAGTCCCACACTCCCCTGGTTTTCCCCCACCAGGGCCTGCTCCAGTCCACAGCTCAGGGAAGATTCCAGCTTGAGGGCAATGGGAGGAGAGAACTGCTTGCGCTGGCATTGCACCGGGATCACAAACACCCCTCCCGGCACCGCCACAAAGTTGTCCGGCAACGGGTGCCTCTTATCCTTCTGTCCCGGGATCGAAAGGGCGAAAGGTGGGTTGCTGAAGGATACCGACAACTCAAAGCGCTGGTGCTCGCCCCGACGCCCAAAGGCATCACTCACCTCCACCTGATATTGCCCCGCATCCAACCACAGCTGTAGCTCGCGCTCCTCGAAGGCATCAGAGGGAGACTCCATGATCGACTCTCCCCCGGCCTTCAGGACCCGCAGACGGGGAATGGCTGGCGAACGAAGTTTTCGCGCTCCCGCCATGATCGTTACATACCTCCGCTCTTCCAGAACAAGTGGAACCAGGACGAGTCCTTTCCTGCTGTCAATGACATGCCTGGAAACCATCTCCCGGACCTGTTCTCCACTCTTGTCCGCCTCCGGGACCACGGGAGAAGAATCCAAGCCAAGCGACTTTCCCCGCCCTTCGATAAACAACTGATACGCCTTACCTCCACGGTATTGCGAGTCCATCAACTCGAGAAGGTAATCCCCATTTTCTGGCACGGTAAAATCAATCCTCGGGTCGAACCCGTCGACCTGACTGTCATCCGCCTGGGCAAGGCGCCTGCCATCTCCTGCCCGCAGGGTCAGAACCCCATCAAAGTCTGACCCACGTGATTCGGCCCGAAGGATGACAACCTGGCCCTTCTCTCCCCTGAATCGGAAAAAATGTGACCCGAGATTCTGCGAACTGCCTCCGACCCGGGAGGGGATTTCAATCTTCTGCGCTTCCACAGCAGTGGTCTTGTTCTCCGATGCGAGCAGAGGGTTTTCCCCGTCCGCTACCACCAGATAAACCAGGTTGCTCACTCCATGCTCACTGTGAACACGCAGCGCTCCCGCACCAACGTGCTTGGTTAAGATCCTGAAACGAGGCGCCTTTTCCTCAATGCGTTCCACCTCTGCCGGAAAGCTGGTCCAGAGTGACACACCTTCAAGCCCTCCCCCATGGAGTCGAATCTCGGTGGCGGACCCTGACTGAATGACTGCCGGCTCACATCGTTCCAATCTCACATGCTGCGCCAGGACGACCGGGGAGCACAACAGCAGGGCAAGCCCTGTGGCCAGGCGCAACCATGGAGCGTTACGCTTCAAGAACCGGCACCAGCTACTGGTTTCCCATCAAGAGCCTGCCCGGCCACCGGCACCTCATGGAGATACAGGTCGAAACGACCACCCTTCTCCGAGACAATCACAACATGCCTGTTATCCGGGTGCCAGGCGGGGTAGTCGTCCCGGTCAAGTCCGGTTGTCAGTGCCCGCACGTTGCTGCCATCTATATTCATTACATAAACGTTGTATCCTCCATCCCGGGTACTGGTAAACGCAATCTGGCTGCCATCAGGGGATACAACAGGCCGGATGTCCATGATGGTATTGCTGGTAAGACGCTTCTCATTGGATCCATCCGCGTTCATCGAGTAGATCTCATAATTGTTCTCCCTCGAGTTGCTGAATACAATGGTCTTGCCATCGGGAGTGAAGCTCGGCCAGTTGCTTACTCCCTGACACTGGGTCAATTGCTTCTTGTCCTTCCCATCCACCTGGACCGACCAGAGCTGCTGGGGGCCGGTCTCAGCAAAGGCATAAACCACCCTCCTGCTGTCAGGNGTAAAGACCGGACTGCGCGTCCCCCCCCTGCCGGAGTGAGTGATGTAGACATCCTTCCTCGTTTCCAGGTTTCGGATAACCAACTTGGCCGTCAGGTTGCCAGTGCACTCGGTGACCGACATGAACCTGCCATCCGGCGACAGCTTGGGCTCGATATGATGCTTGTCCCCCACATCCGGAACAAAGGGCTCGGACTTGCCGGAGGAGAGGTCGAGCTTCAGGACCCGGACCAGGTCATCCTGCTCATCGTATCCATAAAGCANCGANTTTCCTCCATCCACAAAACAGGGGTCACGCTTGAGGATGCCGTCACTGGTAAGCTGTCTTGGCTCTCCTGCNGCNATTCCATGCAGTCCAAGCATCAAAACCAGAATCGTACGAACCCCTCTGGTCCTGATCGGGGCAACGCATGAAGAGAGGCNGGATCGGCTACAGNAGTTCATGAATTACCCGTCCTCCATCCAGCACTTTCATTTCCGCCCGCTGCTGGGCCCCTACTCCACAAAGCTCCGCGATCGTAGTCCCTGCCATCAGGGGTGAGATTGGCTCNGTTACAGGATGCTCNGCCCTCGCATCACTCTCTCCGATCGTGCGTCCCGGCTGAACCCCGGCCCCGGCCCAGATCGAGAAATAGCAATGCTGATGATGTTCACGGGCCGCCCGTTTGCTGATCTTNGGAGTCCGCCCGAATTCTCCCATCGCCACCACGAGNGTATCCTNCATCATCCCGCGATCGTAGAGGTCATCCAGAAGGGCCGAGAAGGCACGGTCGAGAATCGGGCAANGCCGGTCCTGCAATAGTTCAAAATTGTAGATATGAGTATCCCAGCCCCAGTCGCCATTAGGCGTGAAGGTCTCAACATACTCTGACCAGTTNACCTGAATGTAGGGCACGCCTACCTGAGCCAGACGCCGTGCAAGCAGGCAGCTCTGTCCAAAAGCGGTCTGCCCATATGCTTCCCGGGTCTTCTCCTTCTCTCTGGTGAGGTCAAAGGCATCCTTGGCCTTCGGATCGGTGAGCAACCCATAGGCCGCCTGGTGGGTTTTCTCCCAGTCCTCGATGTGCGCCCCGTCAAGCGTCCGATGGGCGGCATCGAGTTGATCAAGGAGCTTCTTACGATTCTGGATCCGGTTGGGCGTGATGCCATCAAGCATCTTCAAGGTAGGAATGTTTACCTCGCCATGCTGAGAGCAGCTTACCAGAAAGGGATCGTAGGCTTTCCCGAGGGTGCCCCCACCATACCCTTCGATCCGGCGCGGCAGGTCCCGGGGAATGCCACGCCCAAGGTAGAAGAAGGGGGGCAGGGTGCCCTCGTTTCCCCGGTGTTTTGCAATAATCGATCCAAAATTGGGATGGACGGTGGGAGATTCCTTGAAACCAGTCACCCCGATAGTTCCCGCCCCGGGATGNCCCCCATCGGTGGTCACCATCGACCGGATCAGGGAGAACTTGTCATTACGCTGCGCAAGGCGCGGCAGCATCTCAGTGAAGTGGACCCCCGGTATCTTGGTCTTGATCGTGCCAAACGGACCCCGGTAATCCATGGGGGCATCCGGTTTCGGGTCGAAAGTATCGATATGACTGGGGCCTCCCCACAGCCAGAGCAGGATGACCGACTTTGCCCGGGCCCGTTCCTGCGCTGCCTGTACCTCCAACAGACTGGGTAACCCGGCTCCCATTGCAAAGGGCACCGCAGCGGCGGTCTTTAAAAAGGAACGTCGCGATACCCCGTGGCAGTCATTCGCCTTGAAATTACCAACTCCAAACATTCTGAAAGCTTNCNCTAGAGTGCTTTCCTCACTCTCAAAAGAAAAGGAAATATGCGTCCCCGCAAGAGGTGAGCCGTCCTGAGAATATTTTAGGATTTGGAGTTGATTCCTTCGACCCTAGACTCCGCCAAGTTGGCATTCAACAGCTACCTCTTCTGGATCTTCTTCGCGGTGGTAATCGTACTCTATCGCGTGCTGCCCCACCGTGGCCAGAATCGTATGCTTCTGGCAGCAAGCTACCTTTTCTACGGAGCCTGGGATGCGCGGTTCCTGCTTCTGATCGCACTCTCCACCCTGGTTGACTTTCTTNTCGCAAAGCGCATCACGGCCACCCCCGACCGGGTAACCGCCAGACGCTGGTGTGCCCTTTCCATCACCGTGAACCTGGGAATCCTGGGGGTTTTCAAATACTTCGATTTCTTCACCACCAGCTTCGCCCGGCTTCTTGAGTCCTTCTTCAACTATGAGACCGATCCGGTCACCCTGAACATCATTCTTCCGGTCGGCATCTCTTTCTACACCTTCCAGACCCTGAGCTACACGATCGATGTTTACCGGGGACACACCAAGCCCGCTACCAACCTGCTCGACTTCGCCCTTTATGTCGCATTCTTCCCCCAGTTGGTGGCTGGTCCCATCGAGCGCTCCCATCGACTCCTGCCCCAGATCGTGAATCCCCGCCCTCCCCGGAAGGGCGCCTTTGCCAATGGTCTCTACCTCGTTATCAGTGGCCTCTTTGCCAAGATCGTCATNGCAGACAACATGGCTTTCATCTGCAACGGAATCTTCGCGGCATCAGAAGACCAGGTGGGCGGAATCGACCGCCTGGTTGGGATCTATGCCTTCGCCTTCCAGATTTATGGTGATTTCTACGGCTACTCGGCCATCGCCCGGGGCATTGCACTCTGGATGGGAATCGATCTCATGGCCAATTTCCGCATGCCCTACTTCGCCCGCTCTCCAGGGGAATTCTGGAAACGCTGGCACATCAGCCTCTCCAGCTGGCTGCGTGACTATCTCTATATTCCTCTCGGAGGAAACCGAGGCGGACCATGGAGGACCTGCCGCAACCTCATGATCACCATGCTGCTGGGCGGCCTCTGGCATGGCGCAGGATGGACCTTCGTCCTCTGGGGTCTCTACCAGGGACTTCTCCTCTGNGCCTATCGCCCNTTTGAGAACCACTTCCAGCANTCCCGCCCCTCNACCCTCCGCCGCCTGGGGGAAACCTTTCTCTTCTTCAACCTTGTCTGTCTTGGCTGGCTCTTCTTCCGGGCGGAATCGCTCCCCNAGGTGTGGCTCTTTCTCAGTGAAATCCTTTTCACCGACTTCACCGCTACCTTCCTGACTGTCTACGGACTGGGGGCCATTCTCTATCTCGTGGGTCCCTTTCTGCTCTTTGAGGTCTGGCTATCCAGACGGGGCGACCTCCTAGCCCTCACCAGCTCGCCGTGGGGATGGCGAGCCGCCGCCTACCTCTACGCTCTCTTCATGCTCCTCACCCACCAGCCACACCGCAGCAGTGAATTCATCTACTTCCAGTTTTAAGCACTCCGAGTGGAAGGTCCTGTCGGTCCTCGCAGCAGCCGTTCTTCTTCTCGAACTGCTCGCACGCATCCTCGCGCCGACGCTCGACTACGATCGAGTCCACATCCACTCATTTCCCATGATCGCAGAAAGAATGAAGGTGGCTGAGGAACCCCGTATCATGATCCTCGGCAACTCTCTTCTCATGCACGGGACAGACGAAAAACTCCTGGAGAAAAACATCTCCCACACCATCTCAAGTTCCTGCAGTATCTCCAAGGTCACTCCGGTCGGCACTGCCGTCAGGGACTGGCACTACCTGTACCAGACTTACTTCAGCCAGCAGGAGGCTCACCCAGACATCGTGGTGATCGGCTTTGTCGCTCATCACCTTCCCGACCAGTCCGAGCTCAAGATGCGTCGGCTGGCACGACATTTCTGCTCTCTCAAGAACCTCGGGGACTGCCTGCGGGAGGAAGGCTCCTCCTTTGACTCAAAGGCGGTCGGTTTACTTTCCCACTTTTCCGCACTTTATGGAGATCAACCCGAACACCAGTGGGGCGTCAGTTCCGTCACCATTCCCGAATTCGGTCGCGGAGTAAGAAAGATCAATAATATCCTCGATGCCCGGCAGAGTGCATCGGATCCCCCGAGAACCTACGACAAACTCACCCAGTTGATCCGGTCCCTGAGAAAGCACGGCGTGAAGGCCTATTTCGTTCCGATGCCCCAACCGAGACACTGGACCCTTGACCCTGCTGCAGTAGCGGTGATCCGCGAGAATGGCGCCCATCTGATAGATGGGCGGAGCATTCCCGGCATGGTGGAGTCTGAATTCTCGGACGGCTATCACCTTGCAGAAACAGGGCGAACCCGTTTCACGCGCTTTCTCGCGTCCAGATTATCCGACGAGCTTTCTACGACGGCAGCACCCTCTCCATGATCCAACATTGACGCTGGGAACCCAGTCTCCATCGTCGTGGGATGCTGGCCTTCGGCAGTTCATATACGCTCATCCTGTGCTGCGCCCTCACCGCGCTCTCCTCCTTTCAATGCCGCGGAGAGCAGGCGCTCAACGTGGCTGCTGTCTACGGTGACCACGCCGTTCTCCAGAGAGGAGTCGAGGTTCCGATCTGGGGCACGGCACCTGCAGGGACGATGGTTACTATTGAATTTGCAGGACAGCGACGAACTGCAAAAGCGGACAATCAAGGCGAATGGACTGCCAGTCTCAGCGCAATGAAGGCCAGCGAGATGGGCAGGCCCCTCACGATACGATCTGCGCAAAACTCGCTTACCTTCCAAAATGTATTGGTCGGCGAAGTCTGGCTGGCCAGCGGCCAGTCCAACATGCAGTTCCCGATGAAAGCCTGTGCCCGCAGACTGCAGGCCCTGCAGGCAGCCATGGAGAAAGAATACTCCCGTCAGCACATACGGCTCCTGCGGATTGGGCCACCCGATAGTCCTCACTTCAGGAAGCTTGCCCGTGAGGAAGCCAGCTGGAAGGTCGACTCGCCTACTTCCCGCGCTGACTATTCAGCCGTGGCCTTCTTCTTTGCGAGGAAGCTGGCCCGCGATCTCGAAGTGCCTGTCGGGGTAATCGAGTCCTCATGGGGCGGGAAGCCCATCGAGGGGTTCATTCCGGAAGAGGAATTCTCATATCATGCCGCTCTCAAACCGATCGCGGACCTCGCCCGTAAAAACAAACTGGAGGACCTCAGACAACTGGAGGGCGGCGTCATCATCCGCAATACGGCCGGAATGCCCGGGCGCATTTTCAACAGCAGGATCGCTCCGGTCGCACCCTATCCCGTGGCTGGTGCAATCTGGTACCAGGGAGAATCAAATGCGGGGAAGGATGAGGATCCACGTAACTACCGGATCAAGATGGAAGCGCTGGTCAGGGGTTGGCGTAAAGCCTTCAGAAGCCCAAGGATGCCATTTTACTTTGTCCAGCTTCCCGCCTACCGCGACGAAGCCTTCGGCTGGGTTCGTCTACGCGAGGAACAGAGACTGAGCCTCTCCGTTCCTCATACCGGCATGGCGGTGACCATCGACCTCCGTGATCCTGATATCCACCCTGCTAACAAGATCGATGTCGGGGAGCGGTTGGCCCTCTGGCCTCTGGCTCGACAGTATGGAAAGAAGGATACCGTTTGCGCAGGCCCTCTCTTCAAATCCGCGCGGATCGAGGGCGCAACCATCCGGGTGAACTTTGACCATCTGGGGGGAGGGCTCATGGTCGCGCGGAAGGAGGGACTGAACCCTGCAAAGGAGATCCCCGCTACCTCCCTGCAGCATTTCGAGATCGCCGGGGCAGATGGTGTCTGGCACTCAGCCAGTGCCGAGATTGAAAGTGATGAGGTGGTGATCCGCTCCGCCTCCGTCACCCTGCCTGTGGCAGTGCGCTATGCCTGCCGCGGAGCACCGGCAAACCCCAACCTCTATAACCGTGCAGGCCTGCCAGCTTCCCCCTTCTGTTCTCATCTCCCATTCCTTCCCTGGGGCTTGCCCGGGGAGAGCGCCACTCCCGGAAAATAAATAATCATGAAAATCGGCCTTCTCGACAGCATGGTATTCATCGCTTTCACCGCTGTGGTCATCGCGGTGTCGGTATATGCCTCCCGGCGTGAAAGAAATCACGAGGACTACTTCCTCGCGGGGCGTAGCCTGAAGTGGTGGGTAATCGGAATCTCCCTGATCGCCTCGTGCCTCTCCACTGAGCAACTGGTGGGTATGAATGGGCAGGCCTTCGGGAATGTGGGCCTCGCAGTTGCCGCCTGGGCCCTGCTCGCAGCAGTCGCGGTGGTGGTCATCGCACTCTTTATCATGCCGGTCTTTCTCCGGCTTGGGATCTACACCATGCCTGAGTTTCTTGAGCACCGTTTCGGCAAAGCCACCAGAACCGTGATGGCGATCTACATGATGGTCCTCTACGTCGTCGCAATCCTGGCAGTGGTCCTCTTCACCGGAGCGACCGCCCTTCAGGCTCTCTTTGGCCTCGATATACTCCTCGGCGTCTGGCTGCTCGGAGTCCTCGCAGGAGGCTATACCATCTTCGGCGGCCTCAAGGCCGTGGTCTGGTCCGATTTTATCCAGGGAATCACCCTCTTCGTCTGCGGAGGGATCGGCACCTGGCTTGGCCTTCAGGCGGTGGGAGGCTTTGGAAATCTCGTCTCCGAAAACCGGGAGCAGTTTCACCTCATCCTGCCCGCTGACCACCCGGGACTCCCCTGGACCGGTCTCATCGGCGGCATCTGGATCGCCTTCTTTTTCTACTGGGGATTCAACCAGTTCATTACCCAGCGCACCCTGGCAGCCCGGAGCCTGGCACATGGCCAGAAGGGAATGATGCTGGCAGGCTCCCTTCTCGTGGCCTCCGTTCTGATCATCGTTCTGCCCGGATTGATGGCCCAGCAACTCTACGCCAGCGAAGTCGAAAAGGCCGACCAGTCCTACGCCATCTTCGTGAAAAACATCATGCCAGCCGGGCTGCGAGGCATATTCTTCGCGGCCATTTTTGGCGCGCTCCTGAGCAGCCTCGATTCCATTCTCAACTCCGCCTCCACCATTTTCACGATGGACCTCTATCAGAAGTTCGTTCGCCCCGGAGCCTCCGAGAAAAAGCTCATCCAGGTCGGTCGCTTCTCAACAACCGTTTTCGTGGTGGCAGGCTGCTTCGCAGCACCGTTACTCGCAAGTTTCACCAGCATCTTCCAATATCTGCAGAGCAGCTGGGGCTACATCTCGCCCCCGATCGTAGGCGTGTTCCTGGTCGGAATTATCGTCCGCCGTGCCCCGCCCGTGAGCGGCCTGGTCGGACTACTGACCGGCCCAGTCTGCTACGGCCTTCTCGTCAATGTGTTTGCCCCCCGACTCCACTTCCTCCACAGCATGCTCATCACCCTGGGAGTGGTAGTAGTCCTCATGCTTCTGATCACCGCCATCGCTCCCATGAAAGAACCGAAGCGGTTCGAGGTGAAAAGCGAGATCGACCTTACTCCAAGTCCCGGCGCCCGCTGGGCGGGTGGCGCAATCGTGACCACGGTCGCCCTGCTCTATCTCGTCTTCCGCTAGCGCGCGCGAAACTCCCGGAAACAAAAAGGACGGCCGGATGGCCGTCCCTTGAAATTGTTCGCCCGGTCCGGGGGCTTACTGCGCAGTTCCAGGAAGGAACCGGTAGTAGACCTCGAGCATCAGGGTCGCGAGGCAGGTCACATAGTGAACGTTCCCCAGACCGTGTCCCGTATTCCCGGGAAGAGGCCAGGAGCCATCCGCGTTCTGGGCCGCGAGGGTTCCGTCCCGGAACAGCTCATTATACTCCTTCCAGAACTTGCCCCCATAATTGATCATGGCCTGGGAAGCATAGTAGTGGCCATACAGGTCCGTATCCTTTCCCTTGTAATCAAACTTGATGTTCTTGTTGATCAGCTTGCAGGCCTTTCGGGGAACCGAGTGGGCTTCCTTCCCCCAGAGCTGGAAGCAAAGAGCCCCGGCGGCGGACAAGGTCGTTCCGTCCCCTTTGGGCTGAGGACCAGTATAGCCGATTGCTCCACTGGCGTGCTGGTTATTGGCGAAGGCGTCAAGACCGTCCCGGGCAGCCTTGGCCATGTTCCGGAATTCGATCCCCGTATGCTTACAGGCCTTGAGGGCCTGGAGGGTCCAGGCCATCACCGAACTGTCATTTCGACGGTCCTCTGCAAACCGATAGGTCCAGCCCCCCGAGGCATTCTGTCCATCAATGATGGTCTGGCCTCCCAGTTGGACCGCATCGTGCAGGCCGGGAAGATTCACCCCGAGCTGACTACAGAAAGTGTAGGCTTCCGCAATGGCATATGTCGCGATGGCGTGCTCGTAAACCCACTGGTTGGACTGCAGGTCGCTTCCGAGACGACCCTTGTTCTGGGTGCTCTTGTTGACAAGATAGGTAATCGCGTTGGTCACCGTCTCCCCATACTTTTCGGAAAGAGGCGTTTCGCAGTGACCCAGGTAGGCCAGAAGCGCCAACCCGGTATAGGCCACCTTATGGCCGCCACCCCACGATCCGTCTCCAGCCTGTGTCGTCTGAAGCCAGTCGAGGGCCTTGACCACGGCGGTCTCACACTCTTCGGTCCCGCCGTTTTCCTTCAGCCGCTGCATGCGGTCCTGTGGTGAACAACGCTTCCGCATTGCCGCAGGAATATTCCCGAAGCCTCCACCGCCTCCATCTCCGCCGCTTCCCCAGCCCTCACCAAAATCATCACCACTTCCGAAGTCGAGATTGGGCTCAGCCTCCGTTTCTGGAACTGGAACCGCCGTGGGCGAGGGCGTCGTGGAAGCGATTACCTTCGCCATCGAGGAAGAGGGAGCNGACGGTTTTCTCTGGATCTGCGGGTTCACCTCCTTCTGGTCCATGGTGTCCTCCTCAGGCGCACCAGCCTGGTAGGTCACGATGGTCGGAGACTTGATCATGAGGCTCGGAAGAAGAATGAAGAGAAGGATCAGGACCACGAGGGCTATCATCAGGAGAGCAATGACAATACTCGTGATTACGGAGTTCCTCCGCTGTGCTTCAAGGCGGGCTTCTGCTTCGGGACTGAGTTGGGCGTGAAGGCTCATACCGGGTCGAATTGAAGGGATTTTATGGGTTGCTCTAACCCGTAGGGAAAGACAATTCACAGACACCTTACCCCCCCGAAATAGAAAATCCGCTCAAAAATCGCTGAAAATGCGCTGGAATTGCCCGCCGCAGCCTACCCCATTGGGAGGAGCACAATAAAATAACCCTGATTCTGCCTGCCCCGAAAATACCTGTCCTGAAGCAACTCCCTGAGCTCAGGCAACTTACCCCGAAACCTTCGAAAAAGGAAATTTCAGACCCCCCAGGCCATAAGAGCAGGCGCTACTCCCCCCCGGGTTCGGCATTGGGGTCATCATCAGGATCACGGGTCCAGACGATGAATGTCCCCGGTTCCTGATCCTCCGGAACAATGATTTCACCCGAGGGCCTGATCAATTCCGGAACTTTCCGCACCTCGGTATGACCATCCACAAAGAGCAGCACACCCTTCTGATTATGACGGGTGGCGAAAGCCCTCGCGTTTGCCTTGGGAGAACCATTGAACTTTCGCTGGGCCTTGGAATGCTGCTTGTCCTTGGGAAGGCCCCGCTCCAGGAATATGACGGTATTCGCCGGTTGCTGGATTGAAGCCAGCGTTCCAGGGTCCTTGTATCCATCAAGCGAACGCCGCTGGAGCCGGCTGTTCATCCCAATCGCAAAGTAGGGCCGTTTCAGCCTCTTTTCACTTTTATAATAAGGTGCCGACCCCAGGAAGATCGGGTAAGATGAGTCGTAAAAGGCCATCGGGGCATTGTCCTGTCCCAGTTGCGCCACCGAACGATAGCCCATCCGGTCAGGCAGGACATTATACCAGGCATCCTCAGCCTCTTCACTGGCAGCTACCGCCCAGTCCTCGGCATCCGCTGAGATTTCGGGGATGTCTGCGTTTTCAAGAGGAAGACGGCCTCCGTGATCAGTTGTATAGTCCACGAACGCCTGCCCGAGATCCTTGATCTTGTTCGTGGCACGAGTGAGATTTGCACTCTGGACCATGTTGGTGAACACCTGAAAGGAGATCGCGGCCAGGACGATNACAATCGCCACGGCCACAAGCAGCTCCAGCAGGGTAAAGCCTGCCGGCTTTCTGTTGCACCTCTGATTCACGGGTTTTCAGTTGTCGAAGCTCCGCTGGGTCGACGTCAGGATTACACGGTTATTACCGGAAGCGACCTGAAGTTTCTCCATAAAATCTGATACTTTAACCCCGGATTTCAAGAGAATTCCCCACCTCAGCTCGGTCATCATGCCTGCCTGGATCGATTCCACGCTGATAAGCTCCGTAGCATCGGCAAATTCTTCAAAAATCGGGAAAAATGCTTCATCATACTGAATATCGTTGTTCACCCGAATTCTCAGCTGGTGCGACGCCCTCTTGGGCGCAAACGCCTCCTTTCTCGAGAGGATATAGATCGCCGCAACCATCACAATGGTGGTGGCAACCGCAGTTGGATACAACCGGGCTCCCACCACCATCCCGGTCATCATCGAAAACAGGATGAAGGCCAGGTCCCGGGCCTGCCCGAGATTCCGCCGGAAGCGAATCATGGCAAAGGCCGCAAACATTCCAAACCCGATCGCGGAAGCATTCGGGTGGCTGCCAACCACCAGAATCAGGATCGTGGTCACCGTCCCGACGATCACCAGGGTGTGCACATAGTCCTGGGAATATCGCGTTCCCCGGTAGGTGGCCTTATAGAGCGTCCCGATGATCAGGTTGAGACCGAAGCTCACACCCAAGGCAAAGACCACCTCTACAAACCCGGGGGTGACAAGGTCGAATCCGAGTTGTTCCCGGATGCTCTCATAAGTATCAGTAATGGATGCTAGGTATGTCATGAGTCTGGAGAAATAGAACGGTTACGCGGCATCACTCTGTCGACGCCCTGCCTGCCCAAGCTGGGCCCCTAGGATAGGGTCATGCTTTTCAAGGGAAGTACAATACTTGCTGAAACTTTGACGGCTGAGCCCGGTCTCCCCGGCACGCTGCCGCAACCAGTAGGGAACCGGACCGATGGACTTGATTTCCATGATCGATTCGCCCTCGGGAATGATAAACCTGCTGAAGTCCTGGTCGTCAGGCAGGAGCCTGGGAAACTCCGGGCGACACCGCAGGAGATTGTCAAATGTAATGCGAAGCGTTCCATCCGGAGAGCTGAAGGCGTTTCGATCATAACGGATCTGCATCGAGGGTTGATGCCCGGCCTCACGCATCCCGAGAACCTCGTCAATCACGATCCGCCCAGCGCGACCTACCTGCTCATACATTCCACGCAGGACATCATCATTGCCCANGCCAAATTCCTGGGCGGAATCAATCGGCATGGGGAGACGCCGTTTTACTCCCACTCCCTGCAGCTTGTGCTTCACCTCCAGAAATCCTGCCGGGGGGATCTTGGCCGTCTCAGAGCCATAGATGCGCAGGCGAATCTTGCGGCGACTCTTGAAGCGCCGCTGTTTCTCCCAGTAGCAGTCCCTCTCCGCGGTATCATAATACTGGGAGAGAATGGGGTAATCCCCGGAATTCCCCGGGTTCTGGTCTACTGCCAACCGTTGCGAGATCTCATCTTTCCACTGATGATACTGCTCGGCGTTGATCAGAAACTTGTACTCAGTCCTGCTTAAGCTCACTGTTGACGGAAAATGCGGGGGTATGGTTCACGCCAGCGCGGCAGCCGTGCTGACGTTTTCGTCACACGCTAATTTTTAATAAATTAACAACCAGTTCACAACCCCCGATTCCACGCTCCCTTCCCTCAATTTGTGATCCCATACCCCATTTTATGCGTTTATGGGGCCGATATGACGCAGAATAGCTGTCCCCCGGTTGNGCGCTCTTCCCCCTGATGAAACCGTCCAAAATGGTTGGGGCACGGAAAAATCAGGGGTTGGACTCCCAAATAAGACCCGGATGGACCATGCCCATGGCAAACGGCGAATGTATTTATGCTCCGGAATACCACAGGAAAGCAGACCATGAACTTCTCCTCGATCCGTACATTTGGGATGCCCTCTGATCCTTCAGGCTCTATAGTTCCCAGCCATTCCAGAACCCTACCCCATGCCCCCTCTTCGTCGTTTCATTCCGGCACCCTGCCTCCTTGCCATCGGGCTCGTGATGATATCACAAGCCTCTGCTCGACTCTACATCAGCGAGTTTCTGGCCGACAACAACGATGGACTTCGCGATCTTGATGGAGACGCCTCAGACTGGATCGAAATCTTCAATTCCGGGCCCCTGGCAGTCGATCTGGAGGGCTACTATCTCACCGACGATCAATCAGATCGAACCAAGTGGCCCTTCCCCCCGCTTGAGCTGGAACCTGGCCGGTTCCTTCTTGTATTTGCCTCCGGAAAGGACCGGAGGACCCCCCCCGGAGNACTTCACACCAACTTCAGGATAGATGACCGGGGAGAGTATCTTGGCCTCATTGCGCCCGACGGGGNATCGGTAATCGCAGATTTTGGAGGAATTGACGCTCCCCTGCCTCGCCAGAGGGAGAATATTTCCTATGGGCTGATGCAGACAGGAAACGCTGTTACCCGCACCCTCCTCTCTCAGGGCACCCTCGCCACGGCCCGTGTTCCGACCGCCGACGATTCCGATCTCGGGACCTCCTGGACCGAACCCTCATTCGATGACTCCAGCTGGCGTGATGTCGCAATCGGTGTCGGCTATGACGAAAACAATACCTATCTCCCCGAGTTCGGTCCCGGGGGCAACCTGGGGGAAGAGCTCAACGGGATCAGTACCAGTCTCTACCTCCGGATTNCATTTCAGCTTACGGAGGCATCCTCGGTCTCGCAGTTGTCGCTTCGCATGAAATATGACGATGGCTTCGCCGCATATCTCAACGGGGTTCTCATTGAATCCGTAAACTCTCCCTCCGAGGACAGTCTCTCCTACAACTCGGAAGCAACTTCCAACCATGCAGATAGCGAGGCCCTGATCTATCAGTCCTTTGACCTGGGCGACCACCTTCAACTTCTGACAAATGGAACGAACATTCTTGCGGTCCATGGTCTGAACGATGGCATCACGAGTTCAGACATGCTGATTTCCCCGGAACTGAACTCGGTTCAGGTGACCGATTCTGCGATTGGGGAACCCGGCTTCTTCCCCGATCCCACTCCCGGCTTCCAGAATGGAGACTCCTTCGCTGGATTCGCAGGGGACCCTGTATTCAGCACCGGCCGTGGGTTTTTCACCCGCCAGTTCCAACTGCAACTTACTACCGACACCGACGGGGCGGAAATCCGCTACACGCTCGATGGCTCAACACCCTCTCCCACCGAAGGGCTGGTTTACCGTAATCCGATCAGCATTTCCGGAACGCAGGTCGTCCGGGCCATGGCTCACAAACCGGGTTTCCGGCCCACCAAGGTTGAAACCCACACCTACGTCTTTCCCGGCGACGTCGTCACCCAGACCCGGCCTGCCGACTATCCCACCAGTTGGGGAGGTGAACCCAGGGCCGACTACGACATGGACACCCAGATCACCCGCTCCCGTCAGTATACTGCCCGCCTGCAGAGAGGACTGCGGGATATTCCGACTCTCTCGGTCACGGGAGAAAAGGACGATTTTTTTGGGTCGAACGGAATCTACGTCGACACCCAGAATCGTAATATCGAGGCTTCTGTCTCTGCCGAATACTTTCATCCCGGTCTCACTACCGACGGCGTCAATGTCGAGGAAGGGTTTCAGATCGACTGTGGATTGAAGCTCCAGGGTGGCGCCAGCCGCAATCCCGGCTCATCAATCAAACACTCTCTCAGTCTGCGTTTCCGTGACCTCTATGGTCCCGGAAAGCTCAACTACCCGGTCTTCGAGGGAACCGAGGTTACCACCTTTGACAGCATTCACCTGCGAGCCATGTACAACAACTCATGGCACCACAGCAACAGTGGTCAGAGAGCGCGAGCCACCATGATCCGTGACCAGTGGGCTCGCGACTGCATGATCGACATGGGCAATGCCGACGGCGGGCATGGCCACTTCGTACACCTTTACATCAATGGACTCTACTGGGGCGTNTACAACCTTCACGAGCGCCTCGAGAACGACCACTACGCAGCCTACAACGGCTTCGGGGACGACGAGGTTCTCGGGCTCAATCCGGGCCGGCTGACGTCTGAGGAGTCCAGCTCCTTCAACGCGATGAAATCGATCGTCACGAATACGCGCACCAGCTGGGCCCGGATCCAGAGGGTTCTCGATGTGGACAATTACATCGACTTTGTCATCACCGAGTATTTCGGCCGAAACGCCGACCTGAAATCCAATGACAACTGGCGTGCTGCTGGCGGAGGCTCCATCAACGCTCCCTGGCGCTTCTACTGCTGGGACACCGAACGCATCCTCGAAAACGAAACCGACACCAGCGCTCCCAGCAACAGTGGAGCTCTGGATGGCGCCCTCATCTTCGATGACCTCGAGAAGTTTCGAGAATTCAGGGTTCGCTTTGCCGACCGAGCCTACAAGCACCTCTTTCATGGCGGAGCACTCACCAATCTAGCGAACCGCAACCGCTTCCAGAAGTATGCCGACCAGATTGACAGGGCCATCATCTGCGAGTCCGCTCGCTGGGGCGACGATCGAAGTGGAGGGGGGTTCAGCGGCAACTATTCGCGCGATGAAAACTGGACCCGGGCAGTCTATGGAACCCCGGGAGGGCCGGGGACAAGCCCGGGCAACGGGGTGCTCGGCTCCTGGTTCCCCACCTCAGGAACCAACCGCACTGACCGGATTATCAGCACCTGGAGGTCACGACGGTTCTCGGGAAGCTCAGATACCTATCTGGGGACCATCCAGGCCCCTGTTTTCACGGTAAACGGAGAGCCCCAGCATGGTGGCGACATTCCGGTCGGGGGAGCGCTCTCCGCCACTGCGCCCTCGGGCTCGGTCTACTACACCACTGATGGAACAGACCCACGACTGGAAGGCGGGAATCTCGCGCCCGGAGCTGTTCTCCTCTCCGGGGATATCACTTTGCCTGCCAGTGGAATGGTTCGTATGAGAGCACGGGTGGGGGCCGGAGATTCATGGTCTCCGCTCAATGAAGCATCCTTTTACCTGGAACGCCGTGCCGCTGCATCCGATCTACGTATCACCGAAATCCACTACAATGCGGTCCCTGCCAGTGCCCTGGAAGCAAGGGACGGTGCCAACCTGTCCATTCCCCGTCTCTTCGATGGTGGAGATTTTGAATTCATCGAGATCTGCAATATCAGCGACAGCGCAGTCAATCTTGACGGAGTAAGGTTCACGAACGGAATCACCTTCATATTCCCCGCAATCAATCTCCAACCGGCCGGACACGTGGTGGTTGTCTCCGACCTCGAGGGGTTTGAAACTCGCTATGGCACGGGGCTCCCGGTGGCGGGACAGTTTTCCGGCACGCTCGACAACAGCGGGGAACGGATTGCCCTGATGACATCGGACGACATCAGCATTCAGGACTTTGTCTACGATGACGAGGGGACCTGGCCGGGACGAGCCGACGGGATCGGATCATCACTTGAAATCATCAATACCGCCTCAAGCTACGATAATTCGGAGAACTGGCGTTCCAGCAGCGAATACAATGGATCACCGGGCACCTCCGGAGCAGGCCTCGACGGACGAATCGTCATAAACGAGGTCCTCACCAACACAGACTTGCCTGCCGTCGATCATATCGAACTGCATAACCCCACTGCCCGCTCGATCGAGGTGGTTGACTGGTACCTGTCTGATGCCAGCAGCAACTACCGGAAATTCCGTATTCCCTCCGGAATCATTCCGTCCGGAGGATACATGACGTGGGACGAGAACGACTTCCACTCCGCCCAGAACCTCAGCATTTCCTCGTATGCCGGTTCCGTGGCCACCGCTCCCACCACCGTCTCCAAGCCCGGGCATGGCTTGTCGACAGGCGACATTGTCACGATCTCCGGCTATGGTGGAATCGGGGCCTATAACGATACCTTCGAGGTAACGGTTTCGGGGCCTGACAGCTTCACGATCCCGGTTACCTTCCTCGACGACCACGGCACAAAGGGAACCTATACCCAGGGGGAACCTTTTGCGCTTTCCGCATGGGGCGACAAGGTCTGGCTGCTCGAGGGTGACGCAACCGGCAAACTGCTGAAGTTTGTTGATGTGGTGGAATTCGCTGGCTCGCGCACCGGGGAGACTCTGGGACGCTGGCCTAATGGCGGGGGAAACAGCACCCTCCTCAGCATGACTGCCAACACCCTCGGCTCGGCTAACGCCTCTGCCCAAATCGGGCCGGTGGTGATTTCGGAAGTGATGTACCAGCCGGTTGTAACACCGGAAAACAGCTTCGAATACGTCGAACTCCTCAATTCTGGCCCTGCCATCGAAAGTCTTGCCCACTGGAAAATGCGGGGCGGAGTTGATTTCGATTTCACCGCTGCTCACTCCCTCAGGACGGGGGAACGTCTCGTGGTGGTTGGCTTTGACCCGGTAACTGACCTCGTAAGCTCAGACAACTTTCGTTCCCACTACGGAATCGGCTCGGAAGTCACTCTTCTCGGCCCGTGGAGCGACGGCCCCCTGCGCAATGATCAGGGCACGGTGCGACTGCAGCGTCCTGACGCACCTCCGCCGACAAAACCCGAACTCTACCCGCAGGTTACGGAAGACGAGGTGCGCTATCTGTCCATCGCGCCCTGGCCAACTGGTCCGTCTGGAGAGGGAGAATCACTCCAGCGGGTTAATTCCTCCCTGTTCGGTAACTTTGCCTCAAGCTGGGTCGGGAAAGAGCCCTCTCCCGGCACCGGCACCCAGCAATTGTCTTATGCTGACTTCCGCGATCTCACCTTCGGACCAGACGCCCCTCCCGGATCGGGTGAACTGGAAGACTTCGACCTCGATGGATTCGTCAACATGGTCGAGTATGCCCTTGGATTGAATCCTCTCATCCCTGATGCTTCCCTCGCTCCTTCTCCGGTGTTGGAAGACGGCGAACTGACTCTCACCTTCCCGAGGAATCCTCTCGTTGCAGACGTCCGCAGCATGGTCGAGTTTTCCACGGATCTCATAACGTGGAGCCCCCTGGACGATGTAGCGGTGTCATCCGGGAACGGGATTGAGTTACGCAGGGCCACCGTTTCCACGGCCCCTTACCCCCAGCTCTTCCTGAGGATCAGCGTTACCTCAGGACCCCTGAATTGAGAAGCGCTCGCGCGCTCCCTCCTGCAGGGGAACCGATATATTGGCAACGGTCATTTGTTCAGGAATTTGGACCCTGCTGAACTTCCCCGGATCCTGACAAATTTGGTGGACTCTAACCTTGCTCCTGCCGGATGGTCGCTGCAACCATCTGCCTCCTCGCGGAAGTGTAACCCTCTCAACATTAATTAATAAACCCACCCCGCCCAAAGAGAATGAACCTCCGGATTTTCCTCGCCAGCCACCTCGTTCTGACCATCGCAACCCTTCAGGCCCAGAACCTCCTCGTCGACTTCAATTCAACCAACCAGGGCGGAGGTCCCCATCCCCAGGCGGAATACCAATCCTACGATGCCGCCCATGAAGTCCCCGCCGACTTCGTCACCCGGTCCTTCCAGGCCTTCGGAACCACCATCGATATCACCCCGGCATGGCCTAATACCACCGACAACAGGGTCCAGCAGATGATCGACCGCGGGGCCGGCAATGATGCCAACTGGAACAACGCCAGCGGTGATGTCGATCTCATCACCGACTTTCTCGGGATTGATACGCGCACGGGCAATGGCGGCAACGGAAATTGGGACGGTGCCGCGGGAGGGACTCCCACCTACATGACCCTCACCCTCGGTGGACTCCCCGCAGGAACCTACGGATGGACTTCTTTTCACCATGATACCGAGAACGTCCACACCAACTTCCAGGTCGAGATCTCGCTGGATGGGGGCACCATCTTTACCAGTCTCGGTCAGGAGTTCTACATGTCCGACAGCAGCCCCGGCGGAAGCCCTGATTCCGCCACCAACGGAGCTGGTGGAACACGTACGGGGCCCGATGCAAGTACTCTTGATTCCACCGCCACGTTTCAGATTGACGCGACCGGGACCAACGATGTCGTTCTCCGCTTCGCTCCCCTCTCCGGCGCCCTCGGCAACGCGGTCCATAACCAGCTCTGGGGAATCAATGGCTTCATCCTCAGTGCCCTTGACGATGCCGACGGAGATGGCCTCGCAGACTCATTCGAACAGGGAATCATAGCTGCAGACCCCGATGACGCCATTGCCACGCTTGAGGATGTCCTCCCCGGAGACGATTTCGACAACGACGGATCAACCAATCTGGAAGAGAGCGAAAACCGGACCAATCCATCTGATGATGATTCCGATGACGATGGCCTTCTTGACGGCGAGGAAGTAAGTGCTGGCAACGGTTCGGTTACTGATCCCAACAACCCTGATACAGACGGTGACGGCCTCATCGACGGGGTGGAGGTCAGCACAGAGAATGGTTTTACTACTGATCCCAACAACCCTGATACAGACGGCGATGGTTTCGATGACGAAAATGAACTCCTCGAGGGGAGCGACC
The DNA here is from genome assembly GCA_002709395.1 of Roseibacillus sp. Lineage (GTDB taxonomy): Bacteria > Verrucomicrobiota > Verrucomicrobiia > Verrucomicrobiales > Akkermansiaceae > Roseibacillus_B. The sequence goes on from PAQU01000033.1 coordinate 41,322, forward strand.
CTACCGATCCCGACGATGCCCCTGAAGTGGGCCTGACCATTCTGTTCCTTGGAAATGCAGCCGCGCCGACCTCGGGCGCGGATGGAGCAATCATGGCTTTTCTGCAGGAATCCTACGGTGCCCAGAACGTCACCTACATGCAGTCCAGCGTGGCTCAGCCCGGCGACGAGCTTGGCTTCAAGGCCCTCATTCTCTCCTCCACCTTCGGATCCGGCACGGCACGCGGCAAGTTCCAGGACTCCCCGGTCCCTATCCTCAACTGGGAAGAAGCCCTGACGCGGAATGCCGGCGGCGAATTCGCCATCACCGACGGGCGTACCAAGGAAACTGCGACCCACTTCATCACCATCAATGTTGAACACCCCATTACCGCGGGGTTCGAGCCCGGACAACGCGTCCAGATGACCACCGGTGCCAGCGAGTTCTGGTGGTCTACCGGCCTGCAGGCCCCCGGGGCCATCTCCCTTGCCAGCGACGACACCAACACCACGAACGGCTTCCTCACTATCGTGGAAGCAGGTGATGAACTGCTCACCGGCCAACCGGCTCCGGGCCGCCGTATCATGCTCGGCATCACCGATAACACTTTCAACCTGTTTACCGACGAGGCCAGAA
>PAQU01000034.1 GCA_002709395.1 Roseibacillus sp.
CACGATCACTCCCGCCACAACGTTGCCCAAGACCGCACGAAGCAATCCGACCCTCAGGTCTGCCACGACCCGGAGGATAAGCGCTATGAGCGAAACCTGAATCTCGATCGCCTGCAGGAGAAGGAGGGCGGGGGCTTCTCCCACCGGGAATGGAACGGCCTCGACCCGATCCTGCGCCCCTTCGGTTTCCACCTGCTGCTTCGGAAGGGGCTGGGCAACCAGGATGCGGAGGACGTTTACCTGGAAACCTTTGCAGAACTGGCCCGGGAACGGGCCAAGGACGGAAAAGCTCCAATCGAGTCCATCGTGGTCTTCGAGGAAGTCATTCCCCTCTTCTCCAAGATGATTCAGTTCCGGACCATCGACTGGCGTCGGAAGCAGAGTGCCCTGAAAAACCAGCCCAACACCCAGAGTTCCTTCGAGGACCTGACCGAAAGGGAAGATGGCGCCATGCAGTTTGAGGACGAAAGTGCAGACCCCGGACGGGATCTTGGCGCTCTCAGTTTTGATGAAATCTACCGCCAATGCGGGGAAATCCTCAACGAATGCCAGTGGCACCTCATTTTCACCATTTACGTTGCCCAGAGTGCCACGATGGGAGAACTGTGCGATGACCCGGAAATACTTGAGCAACTGGGACTTGAGCCTTCTCACTCCATCTCCAAGAAGCGCCGGATTCTCAACGAAGCACTGGAGGAAGCCCTCGGAAAACTCCAAAAATGCCTGTTAAGTTGAAAATGACCGGAATTCACCACGGTTGAGGGGCATAGGACGATGAATACTGAACCTTCTGACAAGCATGAGGAGCTCAAGGCCCTCCTTTCCCGAAGCTTCCACTCCGAGGAGGGCGAAGACGCTCCCCCTCTGCCAGAAAGCCTGCGCGACCGTATACAGGACCAGTACGGGCGGGAACTTTCGAGGGCGACAGCTCCTGCGGAAGAGCACGGCGAATCCATCTTCAGCAGGATTTCACGACTGTTCGCACAACCGCAGTTCAGTGGAGCCCTCGCCGCTGTCGTTCTGGTAGCAGTCGCTGCCTTTCTCCTCATCCCACCCCGTGATGACCAGCCCGGCGGAGGAGGAATGCGGGGCAACGGCACGGACGCCCCGGCCAACCCAGCCGCAACCATCATCCTCTACGGGTTTGATTCTGCCAACGCGGATGCCATCAGGAACGTCCTCGATCCCAGGGTCGCTTCCATCAGGGAAGATATCAGCGGGGAACCTGCCGCGGAGGGCATTACCATCATCATCGACGGCAAGGCAGGCACTATCGAAGGCTACGCCAATCCAAATGCCGAAGCCCTCACCGTCGAACTGCCCGCCAATGAATTCGAGGTCGGCAAGACTGTCAGTGAAATGCTCGGCAAGATCACCGGCAAGCAGGCTCCGTAAAATATTTCAAAGCAGGCTCTTATCGTCCAACAAGTCGCGCGCGGGAGACCGCGCGCCTCTTGTCTTCTCATGATGGAAGCTCCGCCGGCATCACGACTGCGAGAGAAACCCCCGTTCATCTACCGACCAGCCCTGTAAGGTGATGGTCCCGGAAAGCATCTCCCCGCTGACTTCCACTCCTCCCTCACCAGCTTGAACCACGAATCCGGGCAGCAGGCGGCCATGGGAATGCTCCTTCCACCCGGGGTGCGCCTCGTCTCCCTTGAAAATAACGGGGTCAGGAGGCATAGAAAAACTGAGCACCCGGCCCCCTGATTCATAAGCTGCATAAATTCCACTCTCCGCATCTCCGGCCTTCTGAGATCCGCCTTCAAACAGGTAGAGCACAAGATCCACTCCGGCTAATTCGGCATCCCGGGCAAACTCGCGCATCCTGGCCGTGCCCACCAGGTCCCGCAGGGCAACCTTCTCCCGGGCGAGGAGTTTCAGTTCAGAGACCCCTTCATCCGGTCCAAGAACAACAGTCTCAACCCCCGTAATGACCGGCAGCAGCAGGCCCCAGACCCGCCGCACCGCCGGTGGAGCTGATGAGTCGATCGTGACCGCGGCCTTCCCGTCCCCGAGGTTGTAGGGATCCGCCAGCTGCTGGGCATTGAGTAATAGTCCTCTCCATTCCTGTTCATCCAATCCATCGAGGAACTGCCAATCCTCAAGCCATTGCCGTGCCCCGGGATGACCCTGGGACAGCACAGTGCAATCTCCCTGCTGCTCAAGGAGGCCCTGAACTTCCTCCCAGTTGCACGAGCAGACCCGTCCGCCGTCAACCCAGCGCAGGGCCCGGTTCCCCGGCCTGACCTGCTGCCGGAGGAAATCCTTCACCCTGCCGGCCGACTCACGCCGCCGGGCAAAGACCTCCCCGGCGAGACTATTCAGTTCCCTCCTGACGTCCCCGGCCCGATAATCCTTCGCAGCCCAGGCCTCACCGAAGGCAACTCGTACCCCAAAGGGGATGGCCCTTGGCATTTTCCAGAAGTACTTACCCCGCTCGGCGGAGAAAATAGATTTCCAGAGACCATCGAGATAAACCGGCTGCACGAGACAGTCCGCCTTCCGGGCAATAAGCTCCATCCCTCGCTTGAACTCACCCATGAAGCCACTCCGGGTCAGCTCCCCTTCGGGGAAGATACAAACCACGCTTCCCTCCTTCACCGCCTCGGCAGCCACCTGGATAGCATCCTTCGCTCTCTTGCTTGAAATAGGCACGGTGTCAAAGAGTCTGGCCACCTTGCCCACGAGGGGCTTGTCAAAATAGTCACTGACCATCAGGAACCTCACCGGACGCGGACTCGCTGCGGTCAGGATCAGGGCGTCGAGATAGCTGACATGGTTAGGGGTTAGAAGCACTCCTCCTTCCTTGGGCATCCGGTCCACGTGGATCGACTCAATCCGGTAGAAGGCCCGAAGAGCACTGAAGACGAGCATCTTGATAAAGGCCCGCGGGAGAAGTCGCATGACATACCAGGTGGCCCCCACAGAGACCAAGGCCAGAATGAGGAACTGGTTGCTCGGAGTCAGGCCTAGGACTTCCTGCATCACATACTGGAGAATCACCGCTCCGGCCATCGCCAGGCAGTTGAGCAGGGCCGACCCGGCTAGGATGTTACCGCGTTGATCTGGATCACACTCGTCTTGAAGGAAGGCATTGATCGGCACAAAGAAAAATGCAGCTCCCAAGCCCGCAAAGGACAGGGCCGTGTAAAAAAAAAGAGATTCCGGCTCGGTCACAATCAGGAGAAGACTCGATAGCGTCATGATGATCCCGCCAAGAGGATTGAGACCCAATTCGATGTGACGCTTGTTGATGAGGGCACCAAGGACACTTCCAACCCCGATTCCACCACTGGCCGCCAGCATCATATAGGAAGTTGCGCGCCCGAAATTAGGATGGCCGTCTGGATAGAGCTCTCCCGCAATCTGAAGGGTAATAAACTGCACTACTGCTCCGAAAGCCCAGAAGTAAGCAATGCCAAGTGCACTGAGCCGAAGAGGTTTCGATTTCAGGAGCTGCCCCAGCTGTTGGAAATGCGACACAACCAAGGCCGGGTAAAAAGGTTTTGTTGCACGGGCCGGAACGACTTGGATCGAATAGGCCATGACCAGGGTAACAACCGCCCCGAGGCAGATCAGGACCATGGGAAAGAGCCCTGCTGTCCAACCACTTCCCGATACTTCCAATCTCGACGAAAACCAGATACCGATCAGGATCTGGCCCGCAAGAATGGCCAGAATGGTGAACATCTGCATGATCCCACTCGCAAACCCAAGCCGCGAGGATCCCAGAAGCTCCTTGATAATCCCATTCTTAGCCGGACTCAGGATCGTGGACTGCACCGCGAGAAAAAAGAAACACCCTACCGCCAGTGGCAGGAACTCCATCCTGAAGCTGTAGAGCACCACTACGAAGACAGCCAATTGCATCCAAGCTGCGAGACGAATAACGCGTGTCTTGGAGAAGGTATCCGAGGCCCATCCCGCAACCGGGGCCAACAGGATAAAGGGAAGAAGGATCAACATCCCGAGGAGGTGGGGAAGAGTCCCTCCCCATTTCTCGCCAACCTCGGCCGCTACCCATACCCCTAAGGGCACCAGCGTGAACTGCAGCGCCTTGTCGTTGAAAGCGTTCTGGGCCTGCAGTCCCATGAGGCTCCAGAAAGAGAGCCAGTTCCTCCGACCGGGTTCGTGGTCGCCTGCTTCTGCTGCCTGATCAACCCCTGCCACAAAAAGAGTTTCTAACCCAGACAGCCCCGCACTGGAAATCGATTCTCATCTTTTGAAACATCGACAGGAACGATGTCTGGCCTTCCCAACTGCGGATATTGCATTTATGTCCCCGGTTAAAGGGGACTCCCTGCTTCCCTCAGTCGGTTTTCCCCTTGGAGCCGGGGGCCGGGAGAGGGGGCGGAATTCCACCCGGCACCGGGGGGGGTGCTCCCGGGATATTGGGTGCCGGAGCCTGTATCGACTTGGGAGCCTTCGGACTCCGATCCGAAAACCATCCCACCAAGCCCATCCCGATCAGCCCCACACCCCCCGCAGTCCCCAGGGTCATGAACGAACTCATCAGGGCCACGAAGGGAGTGATGATCAGGATCCCGATCATCATCCAGCTCGGTTTTAGTTCATACTGATGCACTACCAGCCGGATCCTTGAGCGCGCCAGGGAAAGGCCAAGGACGATATAGCATAAGGCCCCCGCAAGGGCATTGAGATTAGAAAGTATCCCGCCTTTCGTCACGAAACTAGCGGCCGTCGCCACCACGGACAGGGAAAACAAGATGGATCCTTGGAAAAGAAGCAGGATCACGATACGGGCAGTGATCCCCCTGAAGGAGGAGGCCCCAATCGCACCTGCCGCCATCATGGCGGAGCACAGGACTACCATGAGAGCCATGGCAATGTTGCGCCCGACATCGATACCTCCGATAAGATAACGCGCGATGAGATAGGGCAGGAGGGAGGAGAAGGTGAGCAGGCAGAGGCCCCAGAGTGCGAAAAACTTTCCTCCCACCACCTTCCAGCGCGAGAGAGGCGTCATCAACAGGAGCTCATGATTCCCTTTTTCCAACTCCTGGCCCATGAGCACGAGCCCACCAAGCGGCATGAAAAGAAGGCACACCGCCCCGGTCACTGCCCAGAATGGACCTGATATCCCGGGCATGAAAAGAGAGAGATCCATCAAGAATGGGAAATCGCCCGTGGAGCGTTCAACCTCCTGCATGTGGAATTCCGCCCACATCGCTAATACCGCCAGGAGGTGAATCCCGATGAAGGGATACACGAACATACCCCGCCGGAGACCCTGACGGAGTTCCTTTACCGTCATGGGGCCTAGCGCCTCCGGGAGATCCCGCGACTTGAGAAGCGACTTGCCCAGATCAGACACAGGGCTAGTTAAAGTCGGAATTTCCGGGGCGCAACCCGGATCTGGAGCACACTCCCTTTGGAGAAGAGGATCCGGATATCATATGATCGTGGGCAGTCCACTCCCCTGTAAGCCGGATTCTGTCCCCCTCGCCGGATCTTGCGACCTACTCGGAGTGGCGATCATTTCTCTTCCATCCGCGTTGCCGCGGGCGGATCCCGCCGAGGCAGGATGCGACTAATACCCGGGGATGCTACGAGCGGGCAACCCTTCCCCTGTTCTGTCTTGCACCACGCGGGGTTTGCCGTGCCTCCTTGGTTACCCTTGGAGCGGTGGGCTCTTACCCCACCTTTTCACCCTTACCCTTCGCCGAAGCTCCAGGCGGTATACTTTCTGTTGCACTTTCCGTCCGGGAAGGCTTGCACCATCCCGGCCCCCGCTTTCGCGAGGCGCGCTACCCTTCGGTGTCCGGACTTTCCTCGAGGTTTTCGCCGAAACGAAATCCCCGCGATCGCCCGGGAAGTGGAAGGCCACCGTAAGCAGGGCGTGACTGGATCTCAAAGCTCAAAAGCAAAAAAACGGGTTCTCCGGCCTGGCACCCGCAAGGCTCGCAATTCCTGAAGCGGTCCGACATCGTCTTCCCTTGATGAAGACCTACTACCTGCAGATGAACTCCCCGGACGATCTCGTCAAGACCGCTCCCCGGGAGGGCCTGTGCCTGCGCGTAGTCGACCCTCCCGATGGAGCAGTAAATGAGAGGTTCTACCGGGAGGTGGGGCAGGCTTGGAATTGGACCGCCTGCGCGGAATGGACGATTCCCCGCTGGAACGAATACCTTGCAAGCAATCCGGTAAGCACTGTCGTCCTCGTCCTCGACAATGAAGACATTGGTTACGGGGAACTGATCAACCGGGATGGGGACGTGGAGATCCTGAGCTTCGGCCTCCTTGAAAACTTTCTTGGCAGGGGACTCGGCGGGGCCGCCCTCGAAATGGTGGTGCGCTACGCCTGGACCCTCGGTGCGGTGGACCACGTCTGGTTGCACACGTGTGAGCAGGATCATCCCAACGCCCTGCCCAACTACCAACGCCGTGGCTTCATGCTATATGAAACAAGGGAGGGTCCGGTTCCCGAAACAAGACCGGGAACCTGATTACAGCATAGGGCCCTTACCGGGCCCGGCGCATGGGAGGCTCGGCAAAAGGAGAGGCCGAGAAGCGGTTATGCGCATCCGCCGAGCGACCACTCCAGGGGTCTATCCCCTTCTCCGTGAACACGGCTAACCCGACCACCCCCACGTTGCGTGTTTCTCCGTACTGGAGGTTGGAGTAGGAGCCTGAAACCGGAGAAAACACGAAGGAAGCCACCTCTTTCTCACTGGCCCTCCACCCCCTGATCTCCAGCGTCTGATCGGGCCATACAATATAACCGCGCTTCCTCAGGCTGGCTGGTTGGCCATCAACTACATCAAGCCCATCAACACTGACGACGACCTCCAGACGGGAGCGGGAATTATTCTTCACCGAGATAGCATATTTCGCATCCTTCCGGCCAACGACGTAGCGCTTCCCGTCGGAGTGGTAGTTCCTCATAATCCCAAAGCCGCTCCGCATTCCCCACTCGACCAGCCCATTGGCCGCCCGCTTCCTCCCTCTGGAAGTGTAATAATCCCGGCCGGTCATCTCATCCACCCCGGCCTTGTCATTATACCAGATCATGTCCATTCCCCCATGCGGAGTATCGTTAGATCTGCGAAAGCTCGTATAGGTCATGCGTGAGGCAAGGGAGGAGCCCCACGAGGTAGCATACCCCGGCCGCGGAATTGGTTTACGAAAATACTCGGGCGAAGCGGCAAGGGAATTGTCCCCTCTATCGGGCAATTGCCGGCGACTGGATGAGTCCCCCACAGGCACAGCCCCCGCGGACTCGGCCTGGGCAGGCCCCCTTGCAGGCAACCCGTTGTAGGACGTACAACTGCCCAGGATCAGAGATATTCCGGCCAATAGCAGAAACCCCGGCCCCCATCTGCCATCACTCCTTTGGCGTATTCTCACCTTCATCTGTGCTAAAAAAGCAGCAATTGAGCAGGGGAGTCAATTTTTTTATGCTGTTTTTCCAACATTATTATTGCGGTTTTTATAGCACTCCTCCAACTTATCTCCATGAACCGGTTGGAGAAAGGTCAGGTCTCGCGCCGCGAAAGGCAGATTCTGGAAATCCTTTACCGTCTGGGGCAGGCCACCGCCAAGGAAGTTCAGGACAACCTGCCCGATCCTCCCTCCTACTCGGCCGTCCGGGCCCTGCTGGCCACCTTGGAAGGCAAGGATATGGTGAGCCACTCAAAGGAAGGCCGCCGTTATGTCTACCGGGCCAAGTCACCGAAAAAGGCAAAGCGCACAGCCCTCGACAGCCTCTTGCGCACGTTTTTCGAGGGAAAACCGGAGAACCTTGTCGCTGCCCTGCTCGATCCACGTGACCAGCAGCTGAGCAAGAAGGAAATCGACGGGATCCGGGAATTAATCAGAAAAAAGTAAGCTCTGCGACGCTCTCTCCACTGGGTTACAGGTTCTCCACAAGATGTCTCTTCTCATCAGCAGCGCCGCTCTTTCTCTTCTAGCCGTTCTGGCCGTCTGGCTGATCGGTCGCCGGGATCCAGCCCAGTCTCCTCTTCTGACCCTGGGCAGTCTACTCACTCTCCTCGCCCTGCCCGTTCTCGCGCTACTCCCCAAGCTCACGGTGGAATTGCCTGCTCTGCCGTTGTCAGCGCAATCCGGCAATCCTTCTTCCAGCCTCTCACTGTTCCTTCTCCTCTGGATGGGAGGATTTCTTTTCTTCACCCTGCGCATGGTGGCGGACCTGATTTCGCTCTATCGCTGGCGATCGGGATCCCTTGATCCCGAGGACCCGGCGATAACCCGCATCGTGGAGGACTGTCGCCAGCAACTGGGCCTGCGACGCACCGTCCGGGTACGCTTCCATCCTCTGGGAAGCTCACCGTGCATCGCCGGCCTTTTCCGTCCGGTAGTCTACCTTCCCCTCCAAAGCCGGAGCTGGAATGACGAAACCATGCGCATGGTACTTCTGCATGAACTGGGCCATGTGGCTCGCCGCGACCTCTGGACCAATTTAATCGCCCAATGTGCCTGCCTCGTCTACTGGTTCAATCCTCTCGTCTGGTGGCTTCGGTCCCAGCTCATGGCTCAATGTGAATTCGCCTGCGACGCCAGAGTGATTTCCGTCGGAACTGATCCGAATCACTATGCTACCGCCCTCTGCGATGTTGCCGAAGCCTCCGCACTCCCTCAGGCCGCCCTTGCCATGGCTGGACGGGCTCCCCTGCGGGCCCGGGTCGAAAGGGTTATCTGTCGCCATAGACCGCACCACTCCCTTCTGGTCGGAGCTGCGCTCCTCCTTACCGTGAGCGCCTCCCTCGGTCTCTCCGTGGTCCGCCTCTCACCTGCCCAACTCTCTCTTGCTGGGACTTCCGGACAGGGAATGGAGGGCCCCTCCGAACTCTACACCCCGGAGGAACTCGCACTCCGCTCAAACGCCAATCCGTTTCCGGCGGATTGAGTATCAGGGGCCGGGACCTGATCAGGACTTCCGGAATGTCACCCCATCACCTTTCTCAATTCCTCAACCCGCTTTACATCCACCGGGTTGGTGAGAATACCGTCAAGCTTGAGGGAGGACGCGACAATCAATCCATCGGCATACTCCAGAAGCTCCGGAGCGTTGGTTGTCCGGGCCCCACTGCCAACAAGCAGGGGGGCCTCCGGGCAGGCCTCTTTCACCCTTCGCAGGTCGTCAACCTCCGTTGCCGCACCGGTGGATACTCCCGATACGATCAGGGCGTCCGCCAGTCCTCGATGGAACGTATCCCGGGCGGTCTCCTCAATTCCAAGATCCCCGATCGGAACGGCATGCTTGACCAGGACATCTGCCCAGATCCCGACCTCCGGACAAAGCGTCGCCCGCTTCCTCATGGTCGTGTAGGCCTCCCCCTGAATAATCCCCTGGTCTGCTTCCACCGCCCCCGTATGAACATTGACCCTTACAAAGGCTCCCCCACAGGATGCCGCAAGAGCCATCGCTGATGACACATCATTGCGAAGGACATTGAACCCGCATGGCAGCTCCACCCCCGTCGCCCGGATGGACTCTGCCACCACCGCCATGGCCGCTACCGTCTCAGGAGCAACGACTCCCCGGGTGAAGGGCAGATCCCCGAAATTCTCGATCATGATTCCCTGGGCTCCGCCCTCCTCGTAGGCCTGCGCATCCGCTACCGCGGCATTACAGACTTCCCTCATTGAACCACGGTAACGTGGCGAGCCCGGCAGTGGCTTCAGGTGCACCACCCCGATCAGTCCCTTCCCTTTCCATGTCAGGCTCTTGTTTGTTCCCATACCCTCTCTTGCCATGAAGAACGATTGTCACAAACCCAATTGTTTTCACGGTTCCATCCAGGGGCCCTCCGATGTAGATCAAAACCGTCCCATGGTCATCAGAGCAGAGTCCTATCCCCGTGCCGGACTTATCGGCAATCCCTCCGATGGGTATCACGGAAAGACGATTTCCTTCATCATCCGGAACTTTTCAGCCCGGGTCACCCTCTGGGAGTCTCCCGAGCTGGAGATCCAGCCGGCCCGGCGCGACGAAATGGTCTTTGGAAGCATTGCCGGCCTCGTGGAAGACACCCGGACCTTCGGCTACTACGGGGGGCTTCGACTCCTAAAGGCCTCCGTGAAGCGCTTCCACGATTACTGTGAGAGTGAAGGCCTCTCCCTGCACAGCAAGAACTTCACCATTCGCTACCAGAGCGCCATCCCACCCCATGTCGGGATGGCAGGTTCCAGCGCCATCATTACCGCGTGCTTCCGGGCCCTCATGCAGTTCTACGGGATAAGCATTCAGCCACCTGTTCTTGCCAATCTCGTTCTCTCGGTGGAGACCGACGAACTCTTCATCCCGGCCGGTCTTCAGGACCGGGTGGTTCAGGCCTACGAGGGTCTTGTATTCATGGACTTCGCTGAAAAGCACTTCGAACAAATGGGGCATGGGGCTTACGAGCAACTCGACCCTTCTACCCTTCCTCCTCTGTATATCGGATATTCCACCAAGCTTTCAGAGGGCACCGAAGTCTTCCACAACGACATCCGTGGCCGCTTCGCCCGCCGGGAGTCCGATGTGGTCTCCGCCATGACAGAATGGGCCGAACTCACTGAACGGTGCCGCACATTGCTCACCAGCGGAAAGGGCTCCGAGATTGGACCGCTCCTCGATCGCAATTTTGACCTGCGTAAATCGCTCTATCGCCTTTCAGATGGAAACCTCGCCATGGTGGAAGCCGCCCGCTCGGTTGGAGCTTCTGCCAAGTTCACCGGCTCCGGAGGCGCGATCGTGGGGATCTACAAGGACGAGAAGATGTTCGAAGCGCTCCGATCCGAAATGGGAAGGCTGGGAGTCGAGGTTATCAAGCCGGTGATTGATCCCGCATGCCGGTAGTCTGCCCCGCGGCAGGATGGCCTCCGCCAAGGGCAGTTCCTCCTTGCCTCACTGATCCTGCAGGATTCCAATGCCGCACGGCACCCCGGTGAAACCCCTCGCTGGCTGCCGCGCTCTTCCAATGCCTGTCACCAAAGCCGTCATTCCCGCTGCCGGATTCGGCACCCGCTTCCTGCCTGCCACCAAGTCGCAGCCCAAGGAAATGCTCCCCGTAGTGGACACCCCCGCCATCCAGTATGTAGTGGAGGAATGCGTGGAAAGCGGAATCACCGATATCCTCATCGTCATCGGACGTGGCAAACAGGCCATCGAGGAACACTTTTGCCGTGCCCCCGAACTGGAAGCTCAACTTGAGGAAAAGGGCCAGACCGAGCTGCTGCACGAAATCCGCACGATCTCGGACATGGCTTCCATCCAATTCGTCTGGCAAAAGCAGCCCGACGGACTGGGTGACGCGGTCTCCTACGGACAGGATTTTGCCGGAGGCGATCCCTTCGCCCTCCTCCTCGGAGATACCATAATCAGCAGCAACAACCCCGAAAATCCGATCCTCCGGCAAATGATCGAAATCTTTGAGGCCCGGCAGGCTTCCGTGGTCGCTCTCGAGGAAGTCGATCCTCACAAGGTCTCACGCTACGGAATCGCCGGTGGAGACGAGGAAGGTGAAGGTATCCTTTCTCTCAACCAGCTCATTGAGAAACCGTCCCCCGGGGAAGCCCCTTCCAACCTTGCGATTGCAGCGCGTTACGTGTTTCAGCCTGAGATTTTCAACTACATTTCCATGACGCCACGAGGGAAAAACAACGAAGTCCAGCTTACGGATGCCATGGTTTCCCTGTTACAGAATCATGGGATGTACGGACTCCGTCTCTCCGGGAAACGCCACGATATCGGCAACAAGCTCGACTTCATCAAGGCCAACGTCGCTCTGGGGCTCCAAAGCACGGACATTTCCTCCGAATTGGCGGCTTACCTCCACAAAACAGTCTCCGAACTCTGAGCAGGTCGTTGCAGGATCCCTCCCCGGACGCCTCCTCCGGACCCGTATTATTGTGTCCGCATCCTCCCTTTACCCCATGGCCGGCCATGATAGGCTCGCCCATCCAATGATGAAACCCGTCATCGTGCAACTTCTGGGCCTGGTTCTTCTTGGCGAAACGGTCCTGGGCTCCCCGGACTTCACTCGCGATATCCGCCCGATCCTGGCGGACAAGTGCTTTGCCTGTCATGGCCCGGACTCAAATACCCGGAAAGCCAAGCTGCGGCTCGATACAAATGACGGAGCCACGGCCACTCACAATGGAGTGGCGGCCATCGTTCCGGGCGATCTCGAAAACAGTGAGGCATGGGTCCGGATTCTCTCCCTTGACGAGGACGAGGTCATGCCTCCCCCGGACTCGCATAAGGAACTCTCCGACACCGAAAAGGAACTCCTGCGGCAGTGGATTCTCGGGGGCGCAAAATACGAGGATCACTGGGCGTTCATCGCCCCCCGCAAACCTGCCCTGCCGGGAAATGCCGGGAACCCGATTGATTTCTTTCTCCAGAGGCGACTGACCAGTGAAGGATTGAAACCCGCTCCCTTGGCCAAGCCGGAAACCTTGGTGAGAAGAATCTACCTTGACCTTACCGGGCTCCCTCCCACTCCACGGGAGGTAGACGCCTTCCTCTCGGACGAATCGCCACAGGCCCTGGAAACCTTAATAGGAACGCTGATGAAGCGTCCCTCCTACGGCGAGCACATGGCTCGCTACTGGCTGGATCTTGCCCGCTACGCCGACACGCATGGTCTGCACCTGGACAACGAACGTTCGGTATGGCCTTACCGGGACTGGGTGGTACGAGCTTTCAACCAGAACATCAGATTCGATGAATTCACCCGCTGGCAACTTGCCGGGGACCTCCTGCCCGGGGCCACCATCGAACAGAAAATCGCATCCGGGTTCAACCGATGCAACGTCACGACCGGGGAAGGCGGCAGCATCAATGAAGAATGGATCTACCGCAATGCGGTGGAACGCACCTCGACCACAGTTGAGGTCTGGATGGGGCTGACGGCTGGATGCGCGGTATGTCACGATCACAAGTTCGATCCCATCTCCACGAAGGAATACTATTCCATGTACTCCTTCTTCCACAGCACCGCCGATCCCGCCCTCGACGGTAATAAACTGGATACCCCGCCGGTCATCCGGGTGCCCCTCCCCGGGACAAGGGAAAAAATATCCAAGCTGGAGGACCGGATCCAGGAGGTAGAGCAACGTATCAAGGAAGCCGTAACAGGAATTGAATACACCGACCCGGCAGATCTCAAGGATCCCCCAAAGCCCACAACCAGGGACATCATCTGGATCGACGACGAGGTGCCCACGAAAGCCAAGAAGGAGGGCAACACCCCATGGAAATTCGTGGGCCACCCGGAGCCGGTTTTCAGTGGTGAGAAGGCAAGCGTCAGGGAAGCCAAGGGCCTGAGCCAGCACTTCTTCACCGAGGCCAATCCACCGCTCATCATCGAGCACGGAATGAAGCTTTTCACCCACGTCTACCTCGATCCCGCCAATCCACCCGCCCAGATCATGCTTCAGTTCAATGACGGCTCGTGGGAGCACCGCGCCTACTGGGGCGAGGACAGAATCGACTGGGGCAAAAAGAACACCACCAGCCGGCAGCGGATCGGTGACCTGCCCGGGGTGGGCCAATGGGTCCGGTTGGAAGTCGCCATCGAGAAGGTGGGACTGAAACCGGGGTCCAAGCTCAATGGCTGGGCCTACACCCAGTTCGATGGCAAGGTCTACTGGGACCAATCCGGAGGACGAATCACCACCAGCCCGGTTACCGACCCGGCTTTTTCGTGGAAAGCGTGGAAGGCCCAGAAAGAAAGCGAGAGGAACCGGGACCTTACCGGGGAACTACGCAAGCTTGCCGGAGAAGGGAACCCCGACGAGTGGTCGGCCTCTTCGGAAAAGCGCCTCCTCGATTACTGGCTCGGACAAGTCTATGCCGGGGCCAGTGCCGTGCTCAAACCCCTTCGGGAAGAAATGGCCCGACTGGCAAGTGAGAAGGACGCCATCGAAAAGGAAACGGCAATCACCTTTGTCATGGCTGACCTGCCCAAGCAGCGGGAAAGCTTCGTTATGAAACGTGGGCAATACAATAACCCCGGGGAGAAGGTCAGCCGTAACGTTCCTGCCTTCCTCCCACCTCTTCCAGCCAGGCCCGAGGATCGCGACTATAACCGTCTGGACCTCGCGAACTGGCTGGTCGACGGAAAACATCCGCTCACCGCGCGCGTTGCAGTCAATCGTTTCTGGCAGCAGTTCTTTGGCATCGGCCTGGTCAGGACCAGCGCCGACTTCGGGACGCAGGGGGAATTACCCAGCCACCCCGACCTGCTCGACTGGCTCGCAATTCAGTTCATGGAAGACGGCTGGGACATCCAACGCCTCGTAACGCGGATCCTCACCAGCCATGCATACCGCCAGAGTTCCGTTGCCTCAGCTGAATTACGGGTAAAGGATCCGGAAAATCGCCTTCTTGCCCGGGGGCCTCGGCATCGGCTGGATGCCGAGGTCATCCGTGACCAGGCCCTGAACCTCAGCGGCCTGATGGTTTCCACGATCGGTGGACGGGGCGTACGGCCTTATCAGCCTCCGAATATCTGGGAACCCGTCGGATTTGCATCAAGCAACACCCGTAATTACAAGCAGGGCAAGGGCGATGACCTCTATCGTCGCAGTCTCTATACCTTCCTGAAGCGCACCGCTCCCCCGCCCTTCATGGCGACCTTTGACGGCCCCAACCGCGAGCAGAGTTGCTCAGTTCGGGGCCGTAGCAATACCCCGATGCAGGCCCTCCAGTTGATGAATGATATCCAGCACGTCGAAGCGGCCCGTGCCCTCGGCCAGCGCATCCTCAAGGAAGGAGGAACAAATGCCTCCGAACGCGTTCGCTGGGCCTGGCGACTTGTCACCGCCCGTCATCCCGATGACGAGGAATCAAGGATCGTAATGAAAACCCTTGAGGCCCACCTGGCTCGTTTCGCCGCTGATCCCGAGGCCGCGGGAAAACTGATTACCTTTGGCGAAAGCATAGCAGATCCCGACCTCAAGCAGGACCAGCTTGCGGCCTGGACCCTCGTAGCCAATCTGCTTCTCAATCTCGACGAAGTCGTAAACAAGAACTGACTCCACCATGGACCCAGCCCTCGAATATCATTATCTGCAATCGCGTCGTCAGTTCTTCCAGGGAGCCGGGCTCAAGGTCGGCAGTATCGCCCTGGCCCAGCTTCTGGCCCGGAGGGGGCTGGCTGCCAGCCCTCCGGCAGGGAAGGACATTCACCCCCCGCTCCCCGGGTTGCCTCACTTTGCCCCCAAGGCGAAGAACCTTATCTACCTGCACATGAACGGCGCACCCGCGCAGCAGGATCTCTTCGACCATAAACCGCAGATGGAGAAGTTCTTTGACAAGGAGCTTCCCGACTCCGTCCGGAACGGCCAGCGCATCACCACCATGACCAGCGGCCAGAAACGATTCCCGGTGGCTCCCAGTAAGTTCGCCTTCGAACCATGCGGCCAGTCCGGCATCCTGATGAGCGAACTGGTCCCACACATGAAGGGTATTGCAGATGAGATCACCATGATCAAATCGGTCCACACCGAAGCAATCAATCATGATCCTGCCTGCACTTTCGTGATGACCGGCAGCGAGGTTCCGGGCAAACCCAGTCTGGGATCGTGGCTTAGTTACGGCCTCGGCAGTGAAAGCCAGAACCTGCCAGCCTTCGTGGTATTCACCCCGACCGTCAAGAACCCCAGTCAGGCCCTCTTCACCCGCATGTGGACCAGCGGGTTTCTACCGTCTAAATATGACGGAGTGAAGCTCCGCAGCGCCGGGGATCCCGTCCTGTATGTCAAGAACCCACCCGGGGTGCTGCCTGGCGACCGGCGGGCCATGCTCGATGCCCTCGGGGAATTAAACCAGAAGTCCTTTCAACGTTTCGGAGACCCCGAGACCGAGACCCGGATCGCGCAATATGAAATGGCCTTCCGCATGCAGAGCAGTGTCCCCGAGTTGACCGATCTCCGTGGAGAAAGCGAGGCCACCATTGATATGTATGGTCCCAATGCCCGCAAACCCGGAACCTTCGCACATTCAGCCCTCCTTACCCGTCGTCTGATCGAGCGCGGGGTCCGGGTCGTACAGGTCCTTCACCGGGGCTGGGACCAGCACGGAAACCTGCCGAGGGAAATCAAGAACCAGTGCCTTGACGTCGACCAGCCAACTGCCGCCCTTATCAAGGACCTCAAGGAACGGGGGATGCTCAAGGACACTCTCGTGGTTTTCGGTGGGGAGTTCGGGAGAACCGCCTACTGCCAGGGAAAATTGACGAGGGATAACTACGGACGAGATCACCACCCACGTAATTTCTGCATGTGGGTGGCCGGCGGTGGGATCCGGGCGGGGATGACCTACGGGGAAACAGATGACTTCAGCTATAACGTCACGGAAAACCCGGTGCATCTCAATGAACTCAACGCAACGATCCTTCACTGCATGGGTATTGACCACAGCCGTTTCACCGTCCGGCACCAGGGGCTGGACCAGCGCCTGACCGGCGTGGAACCTGCCCCCGTAGTGAAGCAAATCCTCCAATAGCATGGACATATCCAGTCAGGACGCACCATGAATACAGCATTCGGCCACGCAGCAGAACGTCCCGGAAGCAGACCAGCGCTTCTGCTTCTGCTCAGCACCACGACCTTCCTGCTGACGGCCGCCACCAATGCAGACACCAGAGACACCTGCTCTGAATTCTTCACCATACTTTCCCCGGGAGCTCCCGGCTCCTGCGCCGGAATCTCCTTCTTCGGATTCAACGGATCCGAGGTGGGAAACTTCAACCTTGCCAAGAGCGGAAACGCCCTCGCCGCCATCGACCTCTTTGAAGAGATCCAGGATCGCCCGTGGTTCCTCGATCCCATTGAGCCGGTTTATGCCTCGGTAGAGACACAGTCTCCCGGCAACTCGGCAATCCCTGGATTCAGGGTGGAGCACCGGGGCCGTGCCAGCATGTTCCCCCTGGACGTAGCTCCGCCGCCCGGATCAACCAGTTCCCGCTTCATTGCGGTCAGCAGCTGTAACAGGGCGATCTTCCAAGCCTATCATCCTGATCCTGGCGACCAGGACATCGAGATCGACATTCGTCTGGAACAGGACTTCGAACTTGTTGATCCCATTGCCAGCGGAACAGGTAGCGACGTGGGGTCGAGCTTCCGGATCGAAACCACTAACCTTGAAACCGGCGAAGTGATTTACGAACTCCTCGGAGCTTCCGGCTTCGACTCTGGATCCGGACCTGAGCCGAATTTCGGCGACACATTCAGGCCTGGCTACCGTGGCCATACCAGTTTCCTCCTGCTCGAATCCGGCCGCATCCGTTGCGAATTTGATCGGAACAGTTCCTTTACAGTCAGGGAAGGCAGCGAAATCAGGATCGAATCCCTCGTGACCGGATCGATCTTCAGCAATGGATTTAATCAGGGGAATACCTCTCCCTGGATCGCAGACAGCGGAGACGCCTTCAGGATCACTATCAACAGCAGGAATCCTGGCGTGACCTTCGATCTCAAGACCCGCCCGGATGATCCCCTCGCAATTCCAGCCCTTGAAATAGCTCCCGTGTCCTCCAACAGGGTTCGTCTCATCTGGCAGGGGGTCAATACGCAGTCTTATACCGTTATCTCTGCTCCCGACCTCAACCTGCCATACGATCAGTGGGAGGAACGCGAGGTAGTCCCGGGCATCACAGGCATGATCACCAGGGAATTTCCCACCACCGGAACGAAGGAGTTCTTCGCAGTCCGCACGTCATGGCCATGAAGATGGCAGGAGGGAAGAGAGCCCGGAGAGCTGAAACGCTGTAAGCTCCCCCGTCCAGAATGATTCCCCGATTGCGCCCTCTCGGAGGTTCGCTATCTTAAAACCGTCCTTGAGAATTCGCCTCCTCATCCTGCTTTCCCTGTCTGGTAGCGTTACCGCTGGCCAGTTCGCAGATCTGGCTCCACTACTCCAGGAGCACTGCATCAAATGTCACGGGGGAGCCAAGCAGAAAGGTGGCCTTGATCTGCGTTCGCTCGAGAGTCTCCTGCGAGGTGGGGACAATGGGCCAGCTCTCCTCCCGGGCAAACCAGACCAGAGCCCAATTTTCACCTACCTCGATGCCGGAGCGGATCCCCATATGCCCCCAAAAGGCCAGTTGAGCGAAGGGGAGATCGACAAGGTCGGAGACTGGATCACACACTTTACCCATCCCGAGGAAGCCGATAGTGGAACGAAAGAGTCCGATGCCCTCCAGGCACTACCCGCTGAACTGAGTCCGGAATCCGCAATCGATACCCTGCTGGAACGTTCCTGGCAGAAACAGCAGATCTCTCCCGCTGCTACCATCGGTGATGGCCCGTTCCTACGCAGAGTTACCCTCGATCTCCTCGGAAGGATTCCCACCAGTGATGAGCGCACCAGCTTCCTGGCAAACGAGAATTCCAATAAGCGTAGCCTTCTCATTGATAACCTTCTCGCAAGCAAGGCACACGCCCGGCACTTCGCGGAAATCTTCAATGCGGCTCTGCTGGGGAGGGCGCAGGAAAATGGCAAGAGCCGCGCTGACCGGGAAAAGCACTTCCTGCCCTACCTCCGCTGGGCCTTCGAAACCAACCGCCCCTGGAACAGGGTAGGTCATGATTTCATCGTAGCTCGACCACAAAGCTCACAGGAGCAGGGCGCCTCCTGGTTCCTCTACGAGCAGGAGAACGATCCCGGCAAGATGGCCAATGCCACCGCAACCGCTCTTTTCGGCAAGCAACTTCAGTGTGCCCAATGCCACGACCATCCAGTCGCCCCCGAGATTGAACAGAGACATTACTGGGGGATGGTTTCCTTCTTCGACCGGACTCGTAACGTAACAACCAGTCAAGGCCCGGGACTTGGGGAGCGTGCCGCGGGAGGCTACAATAAGTTTGCCAATCTCGAAGGTGAGAGCAGCGAGAGCGAACTGGTGTTCCTGACCGGCCAGACGGTGCAGGAACCCGGTGGGCGTCGCGACAAGGATCACTCCGAACACTACCACGTTGCTCCCCCGGCAGACTGGATCAATCCTCCCAAGCCCAAGAAAAAAGGGGAAAAACCGAAGCTTACAACCAACGTCGAAAAGGCACCCTTCCCTAAATTCTCCCGTCGTGGCGAACTGGCCCGCCTTGCAATCGAAACAAACCCCGACTTTCCCCGTGCCCTGGTTAACCGTCTCTGGGCCATTCTGATGGGACGCGGCATCGTCCATCCGGTGGATAAGATGAACTCCGCCCATCCGCCAAGCCACCCCGAGTTGCTTGACTGGCTGGCCAGGGACTTTGCCGCTAACGGGTTTGACGTCCGACGAATGTGTCGTGCCATCCTGAGCAGCAGGGCCTATTCGCTCTCAACCATTCATCCCGACAAAGTGCCTCCCTCTCCGGAAAGCTTTGCGCGTGGACTCGACAAGCCTCTGCCAGCTGAAGCCCTCTACCGTTCCATTCTTGTCGCCCTGGGCGGCGCAGTGAAGGAAGATGGAACTGTCGAAAATGAAAGCAAGTACCGCGGGGCATTCGTCAGCACCTACCCCGACATCTTCGCCGAGGTCTTCTCCCCTTCCGTCCAGCAGGCCATGTTCGCCGCTAACGGAGACGTCCTCGACAGCATCCTCAAAACCAAAGAACTTCCGCTCCCCCTTCAACTCGACGGAAACCCGGACAATCGCGACGTAACCGAAGAACTCTTCCTGGCAGTTCTCGGAAGGGCTCCGGATTCCAAGGAACTCGCCCGCACCACCTCCTACCTCCGGGGCCGGACAGACCGACGTATCCCAGCCATCCGGCAGGTCCTCTGGGCTCTTTTCAACAGCGCTGAATTCCGGATGAACCACTGATGAGCAGGACCCCACAGGACTGTGGTAATCCGGAGCACGGCATTCATCGCCGCCGCTTCCTTGAGGGAATGACGGCAGGAGCCATCTCCTCCCTGAGCTGGTCGGGTCTCTTCTCCAATCCCGCTTTCGCCGAGACCGCCCGGAAGCAGCAGAAACGCTGCATCCTGCTCTGGCTCTGCGGAGGACCAAGCCAGTTCGAGACCTGGGACCCCAAGCCTGGCACTTCCACCAGCGGTCCCTTCGGCTCAATCCCCACTTCAGTCCCCGGGGTCCACTTCAGCGAACTCATGCCCAAGTGCGCCTCCATCGCGCACAGGACCGCGGTGATTCGCTCGATGAAGACCAGCGCCCGGGAGCATACGCAGGCCATTAATCTGCTGCAGCGCGGCCACAAACCCCGCCCTCCCTTCACCCGCCCGACCCTGGGCTCGGTCCTGTCGCAGCAGCTGGGCCAGCTGGGAAGTTCCATCCCCAATTTCATCCTCCTTGACCCCTGCCCGGAAGGCAACGAGTTCAAGGGGTTCAAGGCAGGAAACTGGGCCGGCTGGCTCGGCGCACAATACTCCCCGGTGCGAACCGGAGGAGAGTTCCGCATTCCGCACGTAGACAAACTAGACTCCATTACCGAGGGAGATCACGAGGCGCGTGAGGAACTTCGCAGCTTCTTCAGCAAGAAATTCGAAAATGACACCAGGAGCGAAGCGGCTTCCTCCCACAATGCCGTTTACGAAAGGGTCAAGGGGCTGATGAGTTGCGCCCATCTCTTCGATCTTGAGCGCCTGCCCCGCAAAGACCGGGATCGCTATGGCCCCGGCACCTTCGGACAACACACTCTCCTCGCCCGGACCCTAGTCGAAGAGGGCGCTCCGTTTGTCATGGTTGCCAATGGAATGCCCTGGGACTGCCATGTATTCAATCATGAGATCTACCAGATGGTGGTGCCGGATCTCGACAATATCATCTACCAGCTTCACTGCGACCTTGAGGAACGTGGGATGCTCGAAGACACCCTGGTGGTTGCCATGGGAGAGTTTGGTCGAACACCCTGGCTAAACGCTGCCCGGGGTCGGGACCACTACCCCAATGCGTGGAGCCTCACCATGTTCGGAAGCGGGATTGCCGAAGGAGCGGTAGTGGGAGCCACTGACAAACTTGGCTTCGACGTCACCGGCCAAGCCTACGATGAGCAGAATCTCTTTGCCACCATCTTTGCCGCACTCGGAATCAGCCCGCACACGGAATTCAATATCCCCACCCTCCCCGACTTCCATTACGTGGAGGATAACTCGGAGCCGATCAAGGAGGTACTGGCATGAAGGTCGAACTCAAGAAAGGGGCCACTCTGAAGATGCCGACCCATTGCCTCTCCCTCGCGCGCGGCGAATCCGACCAGTTCTATGCTTCCTGCTTCGATGGCGGAATCTATTCCGTTCCCAAGACCCGCTGGAAAAAGCCTGTCATGCTGGCTGAGCACCAGAATTATGCCTCCGGGGTGAACTGGTCCCCGGCTGCCCGGCATCTAATTTCCGCGGGCTATGACGGCCGCCTGCTCTGGACCAATCCGGATGAAGAAAAGATAACCCGCGAAGTAAAGGCGCATGACTTCTGGTCCTGGCAAAGTGCGATCTCTCCTGATGGCACGAGAATAGCTTCCTCCACCGGCCAATATCTCTGTGGCGGCTACAAATACGAGCCTGCTCCGGAAAAGGAACCTTCCGTGAAGGTATTTGAGGTCCATACCGGCAAGCAGACCCATGCCTTCGAACACGTCCCGCCAGTCGAGTCGGTTGCATTCAGCAACAACGGAAAGTTTCTGGCGGCGGGAAACCTGATGGGGGAAGTTCGTGTCTGGGATCTCACTACCAACATGGAGGCCGCCCGTATCAAAACCGCGAACTTCACCGGCTGGGGAATCATCAAGGGGCACTACTTCACGGGAGGAGTCTTCGCCCTGGCTTTCTCCCCGGACGACTCCGAAATCTTCCTCGCCGGCATGGGCAGCACCCGGGACCCCGCTGCCGGCAACGGAAAACAGTTATGGGAGCGCTGGAAATGGCAGGAAGGCAAAGTCGAGCAGACCGGAAGCGCCAATGACGGTGAAATCGGCCAGGGACTCATGGAGACTCTTGCCTTTCACCCTGGAGGGAAAATTTTTGCGATGGCCGGGCGACTGTTCAAGGGCCAGTGGAACACCGCTATATTTGATCTTGAGACAGGCTCACGCCTGGCTCATGCCGACACCAAGATGCGGGTCAGCAAGGCCATATGGAACGAAGAAGGTTCCCGACTCTACCTCGCAGGAAGCTCCGGTCAGCCCAAGGAGCGGAAAGACCTTGAGAAACCTGACTGGGGCCGCATCAAGGTCCTCGAAGTCGAGGTCTCCTGATCCCTTCCTGCAATCCTCCATTGCATCCGCAGGACAGAAAGCTACCCTGCAAGGATGCCCCGCGGCTTCCCGGTCTTCCAGCTTTTCATCGCCACCCTCTCTTCCGGTGGGCTCATTGCTGGCGTCGATTTCAACCGGGATATTCGTCCTATCCTGTCAGACCACTGTTTCGCCTGCCACGGGCCTGATGAACATGAGCGCAAGGGAAAACTTCGCCTGGACACCTCGGAAGGAGCTCACAGGGGGGGCGAAACAGGAAGCACTATCGTGCCGGGTAACCCTGGCGAAAGCGAACTCATCCACCGCATTTTCAGCAGTGATCCTGATGAAGTCATGCCTCCGCCCGGGGCCCATAAGGAGCTGAGTAACGATCAGAAGGCTCTCCTCAGGCAATGGATTGCCGAGGGAGGAAAGTATGCCGAACCCTGGACCTACGTTTCTCCGGAGAAGCACCCCATTCCAGCAGCTCAATCACCTGGCTGGAGCGAAAACTGGATCGACAACTTCATTCAGGACCGACTCCGTCGCGAGGGCCTCCAACCCGCTCCTGATGCGGACCCGGTCACGCTGGTGCGACGTCTCCACTTTGATCTCATCGGTCTCCCTCCAACTCCCGCGGAGGTTTCCCAATTCTTGAAACACTGGAAGGAGGATCCGGCGTCCTGCATCAAGACCACCGCAGATGCCCTCCTCTCCTCTCCTCACTTCGGTGAACGAATGGCGATGTACTGGCTCGACCTTGTGCGCTATGCCGATACCTGCGGGTATCACGGTGACCAGGACCACAGCATCTCTCCCTACCGCGACTACGTCATTGATGCCTTCAACGAAGGCCTGCCCTTTGACCAGTTTACCCGGGAGCAACTCGCCGGGGACCTGCTGCCTGATCCCACCGTCGACCAGAAAATAGCGACAGGCTACAACCGCCTTCTCCAGACCTCCCACGAAGGAGGGGTCCAAGCCAGGGAATACCTTGCCATCTATTTTGCAGACCGGGTTCGCAACCTCTCAAACGTCTGGATGGGAGCAACTATTGGCTGTGCTCAGTGCCACGACCATAAGTATGACCCCTACACCTCCCGGGACTTCTACGCCCTGGGAGCCTTTTTTGCTGATATAGACGAGTCCCAGCACTTCCGGGTTGGTTCCAATAGCCTGCCCACGCGTCGCCCCCCCGAGATTGACGTCCACACCAAACGCGAGCGAAAGCGCATCAGCAAACTGGAAAATCTCCTGGAAACAGCAAGATTTGCTACCGAGACAGACCGCAAGAAGGCGGAAACCGAACTGTCCACCCTCAGAAAAGCTACAAGAAAAACCATGATAACGGTGGCCACCAAGCCCCGTACCATCCGTATCCTGCCCCGTGGCGACTGGCTCGATGACAGCGGCCCCGTCGTGGAGCCTGCCTTTCCAGCTTTCCTCCCCGGCAACAGAAAGCGCCCCGGGGGAGAACGGTTGAACAGGCTCGATCTCGCCAACTGGCTCACCAATCCCTCCTCCGGAGTCGGGGGTCTGACCGCCCGCGTAATGGCCAACCGTTTCTGGTATCTCGTGTTTGGTTCCGGAATCTCACGGCGCCTTGACGATTTCGGAGGGCAGGGTGAGGCCCCGGTGCATCCTGAGCTCCTCGACAACCTCGCAGTTGAATTCTACGAATCCGGCTGGGACGTGAAGCATATGATGAAGCTTCTGGTGACCAGCCGGAGCTACCGGCAGAGTTCTCTCGAGCCAGCGGCCCTCCGCGAACGCGATCCCTACAACCGACTTCATGCCCGGCAGTCCCGTTATCGCCTTCCAGCGGAAACCATCCGTGACAATGCCCTCGCCATTTCCGGACTCCTGCGCACCGACTACGGGGGAGCGAGCAGTAAGCCCTACCAACCGTCGGGCTATTACCGGCACCTCAACTTCCCAACTCGCCAGTATGCCCATCATGCTGATGAGCGGCAGTGGCGCCGCGGCGTATACGTCCACTGGCAGCGACAGTTCCTCCACCCCATGCTGCGCGCCTTCGATGCACCGACCCGGGAGGAATGTACTGCCGAGCGCCCCCGCTCCAATACCCCGATCGCCGCAATGGTCCTGCTCAATGACCCCTCCTTCGTGGAAGCCGCACGGGTCTTTTCGGAGCGAATCCTCCTGGAGGGTGGGGACAACGACGAGAAACGCCTTGAATTCGCTTACCGTGAGGCCCTGTCCCGGGCCCCGGACGAAAAGGAACGCAATATCATGGCTCGCCTCGCATCCCATGCCGAGCAGGAGTTCAAGTCGGATCCTGCTGCTGCGAAAAAACTTATTTCTACCGGACAGTCCCCTGCCCCCCAGAATCTTGACCCAGTAAAGCATGCTGCCTGGACCACCGTCGCACGGGCCATTCTCAACCTCTCCGAAACCTATACCCGGAACTGAACCGCAGGCATCTGTTCCTTCCGGATAATCCCTAGTAGCAATGACAAGCCCCGAACAACTGGGAAACTACCTGAACCGCCGCTCCTTCCTCGGTTCATCGGGAATCGGCGTGGGATCCGCCGCCCTTTTCTCCCTGCTCGGCCGCGACGCCCTGGGCCGTAAGATCGACACATCCTATGATGGGTTGCCCGGCCTGCCGCACCACGATGCCAGAATCAAGCGGGTGATCTTCCTGACCATGGCCGGGGGACCTTCCCATCTGGAGACCTTCGACTACAAACCCAAGCTCGATGAACTCAATGGGCAACCCATGCCCGAATCATTCACCAAGGGACAGCCCATCGCCCAGTTGCAGGGACAGAAGCTCAAGGTACAGGGTCACCTGACCAAGTTTCAGGAATTCGGCAAGGGCCAGTTCATCTCCGATTTCCTTCCGTATCATCGCAGGATGGCAGACCAGATCTGCGTGATCAAATCCATGCAAACGGAGCAGATCAACCACGATCCGGCACATACCTTCATGAACACGGGAACCGCTATCAGCGGTCGCCCCTCCATGGGGGCCTGGATCAACTACGGCCTGGGAAGCGATAGTGAGGACCTTCCGGGGTTCGTCGTGATGACAAGCGTGGGAGGACGTAATCCTCAACCCATTGCTGCGCGGCAATGGGGCACGGGGTTCCTCCCCAGCCGTCACCAGGGAGTCGAATTCAATTCAACTGGTGACCCCGTCCACTATGTGACCAGACCGGGAGGAGTATCTGAAAAACACCAGAGGGCTCTGGTGCAATCCATTCAGCAACTCGACAACCACCGTAACGAGCTTGTCGAAAACCCGGAAATCAAGGCGCGTATTGCCGCATACGAAATGGCCTTCCGCATGCAGGCCAGTGTTCCCGATCTCACGGATCTTTCGGACGAGCCACAGCACGTTCTCGATATGTATGGAGCGAGGCCTGGGGATGGCTCCTTCGCCTCAAACTGCCTGCTCGCACGTCGCCTGGCAGAAAAGGGCGTGCGCTTCATCCAGCTCTATCACCGGGGCTGGGATCATCACGGTGGACTGGTGAAATACATGAATACCTGCTGCGGTCTCACCGACAAGCCCACCTGGGCCTTGCTGACTGATCTCAAGCAGCGCGGAATGCTCGAGGAGACCCTGATTATATGGGGAGGCGAATTCGGGCGCACACCCATGTTCCAGGGCAAGGGCGGTGCTGGCCGCGATCACCACATGAAGGGCTTCTCGATGTGGATGGCCGGGGGCGGCGTCAGGGGTGGCATGGCCTATGGGGAAACCGATGAACTCGGCTATGCGTCGGTCGGGAACATCGTCCACGTACGAGAC
Organism: Roseibacillus sp.; assembly: GCA_002709395.1. Taxonomy (GTDB): domain Bacteria; phylum Verrucomicrobiota; class Verrucomicrobiia; order Verrucomicrobiales; family Akkermansiaceae; genus Roseibacillus_B. Next base: position 25,931 of record PAQU01000034.1, read on the forward strand.
CTGCACGCCACCATGCTGCACCTGCTTGGAATCGACCATAGTCGTTTTTCGGTAAAATTCCAGGGACTGGACATGCGCCTCACTGGTGTCGAGCCCGCAAGAGTTGTGAAAGGAGTGCTGACCTAGCGGGCTGATCCACCTTTTGTAGAAGGAAAATAGCTCGAATTACAGGCGCTCCCACGAAGACGGGACGAACCCGGGCAACCCTGCTCTTGCGAAGTTCCGCTGCTCTCGTTAGGGAATAGGCACCATGCGCCTAACCATCACTGCGCTAATCCTCTGGAGCTCCCTGCCTGCATTAAGTGCACCGCTCTCCTATAACCGCGACGTCCGCCCGATCCTTGCCGAGAATTGCTTCTCCTGTCACGGACCCGATAAGAACGCCCGCGAGGCCAAACTGAGACTCGACGTCCGCGAAGACGCCTTGGACAAGGAAGCTTTTGTTCCCGGTAATCCCGGGGACTCGGAGCTCGTCTTACGCATCAATACGGATGACGAGGAAGAACTCATGCCTCCACGCAAGTCCCACAAGGTGCTTACCTCGGAGCAGAAGAAGATCCTTGAGGAGTGGATCAAACAGGGAGGCGAGTACGAGCCCCACTGGGCCTACATCGCACCCAGGCGTCCCGAAGTCCCGAAGATGGGAGCAAAACACCCCATCGACAACTTCATCCTCGCTGCGATGCCCGAGGATGAGCGCAAGCTCTCGCCCCTTGCCGACAGCAATACCCTGAGCAAACGTCTTTCCTTTGACCTTACCGGCCTCCCAGCCTCCTTCCACTCAATTGANGCCTCCAGTTACGAGTCTTCCATTGAGACCTACCTCTCTTCACCTCACTACGGCGAGCGTATGGCAGTAATGTGGCTCGACCTTGCCCGCTACGCCGACAGTCATGGATACCATAGCGACAAGACGTGGAGCATGACCCCCTACCGCGACTACGTCATCCGGGCCTTTAATCGAAACAAGCCCTACAACACCTTCATCATCGAACAACTGGCCGGCGATCTCCTCAAGAATCCAACCACCGAGCAGTATGTCGCNACCGGGTTTAACCGGGTCAACCANGTCTCGGAAGAAGGAGGAATCCAGGATGCGGAATACATCGCCAAGTATTACGCCGAGCGAGTGCGCACCACCTCGGTAGCCTTTCTCGGATCAACGATGGGATGCTCCGAGTGTCACGACCATAAGTTCGANCCGTTTACCGCAAAGGACTTCTACTCAATGGAGGCCTTCTTCTCCGACATCTACGAGAAGGGCGCCTACAACGGGGATGGTCGCTACAATGCCGGGGCCGATATCAAGAAATACCCGGGCTTCAAGCTCGATAAGTGGGGACCGGCCCTCGATGTCCCCGAACCCGCAAATACCGGTGAACTGGCCCGTATTGAGAAGCAAAAGCGATCCCTCCAGACCGAGCTCGCAAAGGACAGCCCGGCACTGGAGGCAGAGTTTGTCAGCTGGACCGTTGGCCTCCTGGACACTCTCGCAGAAGACAAGCCGGAGGATGTGACCATCCTCGATGATCAGGAACTTCCCCTCCCAGACGTTCCGACTGTCACCGATAACGTGCATTCAGGCAAGATCGCCCGCCGCCAGCAAAGTGGAGGACTGGTCCAGCACATTGTAGATGCCACCAGCAAACCGGTAACTCTCGGTGCCGGAGAGCACCTCTTCGCCTACGTCTGGCTCGACCCCAAGAACCCCCCGAAGCAAATCATGCTCCAATTCAATGCCGACAATTCCTGGGAGCACCGGGCCTGGTGGGGTGAGGATGTGATCCCCTACGGCAAGGGAAGCAATGGGGCCAATCACCACAAGGCGGGAGACCTTCCGGAAACAGGAAAGTGGATCCGGCTTGAGGTTCCCGCAGAAAAAGTTGGGCTGCCCGCAGGAAAGAAGATCACCCAGCTGGCCTACACCCAGCACGGGGGAACCGTTCTCTGGGACCTCGCCGGACATACCGGAAGCGCTGCAAACGCTGCCCTTGCCGGCCTTCCCGGTGACGTCCGCAACAAACTGTTGGCCACCAAGGAGAAGAAGATCGGTCCCGAACTTCGAAAGCCTCTCCTCGACCACTTCCGCAAGATCGCACCGTCCCTGCAGCCCATCCGGGACAAGATTACCAAGCTCGACCAGCAGGCCGAGGGCGCCAAGGGCTCAACCCGCATGACCCTGGTAACGCTCTCTACCAACCCGCGCGAAATCCGCATCCTCCCCAGGGGGGACTGGATGGACCGTTCCGGGCCAGTGGTCGAACCCGCCCTCCCGGCCTTCCTTGCCACCGACCAGCAAAAGCCAAAGGCGGGTGAGCGCCTCACCCGCCTCGATCTCGCCCATTGGATCACCTCCCCGGGTAATCCCCTGACCGCACGCACCTTCGTTAACAGGGTGTGGGCGCTTTTCCTCGGAACCGGGCTTTCGAGGGACCTGCAGGACCTCGGCAACCAGGGCCAATGGCCGACCCACCCCGAACTACTCGACTGGCTTGCGGTGGAGTTCATGGAAAGCGGATGGGACGTGAAGCACCTCGTCAAGGTGATCCTGACTTCCCGGACCTACCAGCAATCCTCCAATGCTTCCTCCCAGCTGACCGGGGCGGACCCGTACAATCTGCTCTATGCGCGACAGAATGCCCGGCGCCTCCCGGCCGAATTCGTCCGCGACAATGCCCTCGCGGTCTCCGGCCTGCTCAACGTCCGCGTCGGCGGCGCGAGCGCCCGGCCCTACCAGCCCGCCGGCTACTACCGGGAACTGAACTTCCCGAAGCGGACCTACAGGCAGGACAACGATGACAACCAGTACCGCCGCGGAATCTACATGCACTGGCAACGCAGTTTCCTGCACCCGATGCTGGTTGCCTTCGATGCACCGGCCCGCGAGGAATGCACCGCCAGCCGGGAAAGTTCAAATACTCCCCAGCAGGCCCTCAATCTCCTGAACGACCCAACCTTCGTGGAGGCCGCCCGCGTCCTCGCTGAAAAACTGACCGGGGACAGCCGACCCTTCGCCGAACGCCTCGAACTCGGATTCCAGCAACTGCTCGAACGCAAGCCCTATCCCGAGGAGGCCAGGCTCCTCAGGGCCCTCTACGACAAACAGCTCAAAGGCTACTTCAACAATCCCGAAGACGCCCATGCCCTCCTCAAAGTCGGACTCAGGCCTGCGGGCAAGGAGGCTAATCCCATCGATCTGGCCGCCTTCACGGCAGTTACCCGGGCCCTCCTCAACCTCCACGAGACGATCACGAGGTACTAAGGCCTTCCGAATTCCCCCTCCACCACTTCCCGCCATGCACGAACACCTCATCAACGCGATCAACCGCCGCACCTTTCTGAAGGGTTCCTCCTATTCGGTGGGCAGTGCCGCCCTCGCCTACCTCCTGAGCCAGGAGACCCAGGCTGCTCCCCGGTGGAAGGGTGTCCTGGACGAGAAACTCCATTTCGCGCCCAAGGCCAAGCGAGTGATTCACCTTTGCATGGCGGGCGGCCCCTCCCACCTCGAAACCCTCGATTACAAACCGGAACTGGCGAAGCTCAACGGGAAGCCCATGCCCGAGTCCTTTACCAAGGGGCAGCAACTGGCACAGCTCCAGGGCCGCCGGAATCAACTCAAGTGCCTCGGACCCCAGCACGAGTTCAAACCGTACGGAAAATGCGGCAGGCTCATGTCCTCGGCATTTCCTCACATCGGGTCCATCGCGGACGAAATCGCGGTTATCAATTCGATGTCCACCGAGCAGATCAACCACGACCCGGCCCACACCTTCATGAACACCGGATCGGTGATCCCGGGCCGACCTTCCATGGGATCATGGCTGCTCTACGGACTGGGCGCTGATACCGACGAGCTGCCCGGCTTTGTGGTGATGACCTCTTCGGGAGGAGGGCAGGACCAGCCCATCGCAGCCCGCCAGTGGCACAGCGGATTCCTCCCGTCCCGGTTCCAGGGCGTGCAGTTCAATTCCAAGGGGGACCCCGTCCACTACGTCAAGAATCCCGCCGGCATCTCCCGGGAGAACCAGGGCGATCTGCTCAACACTATCAACGGGCTCAACAACCTGCTGGGCGAGAGACAGAACGATCCCGAAATCGCCACCCGGATCGCGCAGTACGAGATGGCTTTCAAGATGCAGGCCTCCGTCCCGGACCTCGTGGACGTCTCCAAGGAACCCAAGCACGTCTTCGAGCTCTACGGCGCCAAGCCCGGGGACGGCTCCTTCGCCTCCAACTGCCTCGTGGCGCGCCGGCTCGCCGAGCGCGGAGTCCGCTTTATCCAGCTCTATCACCGGGGATGGGATCACCACGGCAACGTCAAGGGCGCCATCAATACGGTGGCGGGACATATCGACAGGGCTACCGCGGCCCTCGTCAAGGACCTGAAGGAGCGTGGACTCCTCGAAGACACCCTGATCATCTGGGGTGGGGAATTCGGCCGCACCCCGATGGCCCAGGGAAGTGGAAGGGATCACCATATTCAGGCCTTCTCCCTCTGGATGGCGGGCGCCGGGATCAAGGGCGGCGCGAGCTGGGGAGCCACCGACGAACTCGGCTACAAGGTCGCCACGGACCATGTCTCCGTCCATGACCTCCATGCCACCATGCTCCGGCAGCTAGGCGTCAACCATGAACTCCTCACCTACCGATTCCAGGGACTGGACTTCCGGCTCATAGGGGTGGAGAAGGCCCGCGTGGTCAAGGAAGTGCTGGCCTGATCCCCGGGCACTAGTCCACGGTAATCGATGCGTTGCACAGCTTCCGGAGATTAGCGTAGCCCGCACTTTCGAGGAAAGCGGCCCAGTGGGGGTTGCCCATGAACTGCATCATGCCGTCGTCTTCCCAGACCGCGATGAGCTCTCCCAGCAGTCCACGGGCCTGGAGCGCCTCGGTCAGGATTTCGCGCAAGCGGGTTCTCTGGCGATCATCAAAATAGCTTGTCTCCGGCGGGACAAAGACAACCTGCAGGAACGTGTGTTCCTGCTCGATGCTGGAAACCTTCAGCTGAGGCATGACGGAGGCGGCGTCTTCCTACCAGCCTGCTCCCTTCGTCAGGGTCTTGATCCGGCACACATAGAAGTCGGCCGTCATGTAGAGGGTCGACCCGTCATCTCCCCAGTTGCAGTTGGCGGTTCGTTGTCCGGTCAGGATGTGGCCGAGGAGCTTTCCTTCCGGAGAGATGACAAGTACCCCTCCCGGCCCCGTCGTCCAGATGACCCCATCCTTGTCCACCTTCATGCCATCCGGAGCCCCGGGATACTTCCTGGCGAGCTTGGAGCAGTCGAAGAGCACTTTCTGAGGACCTAGCGAACCGTCCGCCTTGATATCCCAGGAAAAGATATAGGGCTTGGGGCCGTGCGACTGGGCCACGTAGAGCTTCTTCTCATCCGGTGACAAGGCGATGCCATTGGGACGGTCGCACTCCTTGCTGAGGAGGGTGACCTTGCCGTCAGTCTCAATCCGGTAGACTCCGAACCAGTCTGTCTCACGCCGGGGGTCCTTCTCCCGCCGGGGCAACCCGTAGGGCGGATCGGTAAAGTAAATAGCTCCGCTGGAATGGATCGCCAAGTCGTTCGGACTGTTGAAACGCTTCCCGTCATAGCGGTCGGCGAGGGTCACCTTGCCGCCCCCCGGCGTAAGCATTGCCACCCTGCGGTCGCCATGCTCGCAGGACACGAGGCGCCCCTTGGCATCAAAGGAGAGCCCATTGGATCCCGGCTCGGGATAGCCCGGCGTCACGCCCGTGTATCCGGAGGGCGTCATGAAGACGGAGTGCCCTTCCTTCTTCTCGGACCACTGGTAGATGGTATTGGCCGGCACATCCGACCAGAGCAGGCGGCTGTTTTCCTTGTCCCAGACCGGTCCCTCGGACCACACGAACCCGGATGCGAGAACCTCGATTCTCGCGTCCTGGGCAATCAACGTGTCCAGGGCAGCGTCGTGTCGCACGACTGTTCCGATATTGGGGCGCTCGGCCCAGAGCAGAGACGAGGTCAGGGCGAGGGCACAGGTGGCAATGGTGGTGTGTTTCATGAAGTGAATAATCGTGGTGGGTTCATGCGGGCGATGCCGGGATCATTCGATCTCAGGCTTGGGGAATATTCCCTGTGGAGCGCGAAAGTAGCGGGGCCAGTCAATCCAGGTCCCTTCTGCGGTGAAAAACTCCTTCTCCACAATATACCAGCGCCCACGCTTATAGCGGAGAAGCACCCAGAGAACTTCATCCGCTTCCTCGATCCAGTCTTCGAACATCGTGCCCGCGTAATTGATTCTCTTGCCCTCCTTGGTCAGGGGAAGTGCGTCCACGAAGGCCCAGCCCTTCTCCATCCTGATGTGATTGATACGAAAGGTGACCGTCTGGTGCACGGCATCCTCAACAGGGTCGGTCACCGCCGCCATGATCTCCCGGAACTCTTTGCTGCCCTTTTGCGGCACCACAGGGGCGGCTCCGGCTACCAGGGGCAGGAGGAAAACAAGAAGAAGCGCTCGCATTGCCACGATAGGTATCCGTTCCCATCCCTGCCCGCAAGAATAGCGTTCCCGGACTTGAAAAACAGGAGTGCGCGGGATGGGAAGCCCGGGATCACCCCGGCCGGACGCATCCCGGTGGCGGGGCCGGGAGCGGGCCCCAGCGAAACCTGAGGCTTGCAGCAGCCCGGCGTTTTACCGTGAATGGCCGGGCATGAAGACGACATTCGCCATGATCCGTGCTGGCCTGCTCCTCGCATTTTGCTCCCTTCCGGTCTATTCGGAAAGCACCAAGGTCTACCTTGGCACGCAGGGACGGGGAGAAAGCAAGGGGATCTATGTCTGTGACCTGAACACCGAAACAGGAGCCCTCTCCACCCCGAGACTGGCTGCCACCCTGGGTGGGTGCGGATTCCTTGCCATCCACCCCGGCAAGAAGCATCTCTACTCCACCGCGCGTGGAGACGGGAACAATGTGGCCGCCTTCCGCATCAGGGAGGACTACTCGCTGGAACCCATCAATGCCCAGCCGTCCGAGGGAACAGGTCCCTGCCACGTCTCCCTCGATGCCACTGGCCGATGCCTCATGGTGGCCAACTACGGTAGCGGCAGCGTCGCCGCCCTCAGGATCGATGAGGACGGTTCCCTTGTGAAGTCGGGCTCCGCTCATCAGCACGAGGGCTCAAGCATCAACGACCGGCGACAGAAGGGTCCACATGCTCACTCCATCTACGCTGGACCGGACAACAAGTTCGCCTACGCTCCCGACCTCGGTATTGACAAGGTGGTTATCTACAGGCTCAACCCAGAAAGCGCCCTCATGAAGAAGGTGGGTGCCGCGGATACCCCGGCCGGGGCCGGACCGCGCCACATGAAATTCAGCAAGGACGGCAAACAGGCCTATGTGCTTACTGAACTGCACCTCACCGTGGCGGTCTACGACCGCGACCCGGCCAGCGGCCTCCTGGGCAAGATCAGACAGAACGCCCCGACCCTGGACAAGGGGGCCGATCTCGAGGGCATGAGCTGCTCCGAAATTCGCGTGCATCCCAGCGGCAGGTTCCTTTACGCCGCAAACCGGGACGTGACCGGAAGCGGCCGCGACTCCATCTCCGTCTTCAAGGTCCTCGCCAATGGTGAAATCGAGCGCATTCAGAACATTCCCGCCAAGGTGAGCGTCCCCCGCAACATAGGGGTTGATCCCAGTGGCAAATGGCTTCTCGTGGCCGGCCAGCGTTCTGGAAACGTCCCCGTCTTCAAGATCACCGGGAATGGTAAGCTCGTCGACAATGGCAATGAGGTCAAAGTCGCCAACGCCATGTGCGTGGAATTTCTCGTCCCCTGACCGGGGATTACGTCCGGACCCCGCAGCAATTCGCCAACATCGTTTCCCAACTCATGAAAAAAACGCCCCTCCTGCTGACCCTCGCCCTGGCGGTAGCCGCCTTTGCCGCCCCGCTTATTACTCCCGGAGATGATGCCCGCCGGCTGGAAGTCTTGTTCTTCGGGGCGCCCACCCGCAACCATCCGGGACACGATCCGGTCACCCGTTACCGCGTGCTCAAGAAGCACCTGGGAGGCGATGGCATCAACCTCACCTACGTCGAGGACCCTGCCGAGGCCCTGAATACGGGGACCCTTGCTCACTTTGATGCAGTTCTCATGTATGGCAACTGGGCGCAGCATGGGCCCATGCCGGAGGAGCAGGAGAAAGCCCTCGTTGACTTCGTGGAAAAGGGGGGTGGTTTCCTACCCATCCACTGCGCCTCGGCCTGTTACGGAAAATCGGAAGCATTCGTGAAGCTCGTAGGCGGTGTCTTCAAGTCCCACGGCGGGGGAGAATTCTCCCCCGAAACTACCAACGGTAATCATGAGATCACGAGGGGATACGAAGGGTTCACCGCCTGGGACGAAACCTACGTCCACGAACGGCACGGAACCGATCGCACCATTCTGCAGGAGCGCGATGGCGAACCATGGACCTGGGTCCGGACCCAGGGACAGGGTCGCGTCTTCTACACTGCATCAGGGCATGATCACCGCGTCTGGGATCAGCCCAACTTCCACGACCTTCTCAAGCGCGCGATTTACTGGAGCGTCGGTGACGATGCCCGGGCCCGGCTTGCCGCTCTAAAGCTCCCGGACCCGAAATTGATTGATGTGCGACTCCCCGGCTACATCAAGAGAAAGCTGGTCACCCGGCTGCCCGAACCACTCCCTCCCGCGGAATCCATCAAGTTGGCCCAGGTTCCCCCCGGGTTCGAACTTTCGGTCTTCGCTGCCGAGCCGGACATCGTCAACCCCATTTACATTGCATGGGACGAGCGGGGCCGTGCCTTCGTCGTGGAAACCATCGACTACCCGAACAACCTGCAGGCCGGTAATGTCGGGGCCGACCGGATCAAGATTTGTGAGGACACAGACGGTGATGGCCGGGCCGACAAGTTCACGGTCTTCGCCGACAAACTCTCAATTCCCACCACCATGGTCTTTGCTAATGGAGGGGTCATCTGCACAAATGGTTCGGACGTGCTCTTCCTCAAGGATACTGATGGGGACGACAGGGCCGACGTCCGGGAGGTGCTGTTCACCGGCATCCGGACGGGCGACACCCACGCGGGAACATCCAACTTCCGCTACGGCGTGGACAACTGGATCTGGGCCACCACCGGTTACTCGGGATTCGGGGGAGAGGTTGGTGGTGTGCGGCATGGCTTCGGTAGCGGGGTCTTCCGTTTCAAGCCCGACGGCTCCGCGATGGAGTTTCTCCAGAATACGACCAACAACACCTGGGGCCTGGGATTCTCGGAGGAATTCGACATTCATGGGTCAACCGCCAACGCCAATCCCAGCTTCTATCTGAGCTTTCCCCGTCGTTTTTACGAGCAGGCCGGACTATCGCAGCCCCGCACTCCGCGAGCGGATGACAACCCTCTGTTTTTCCCGACCTCCACGGATATCCGGCAAGTCGACGCGCATCACCGGTATACCGCCGGTGCCGGCCACGCCTTCTACACTTCCAGGCGTTTTCCTGAACGCTACTGGAACACCATCGCGTTTATCTGCGCGCCGACAGGGAAACTGGTCGGACAGTGGGTCCGCCGTGCCAAGGGTGCAGGCTTTGAGCTTCGCCAGGATCCGAACAATATCTACAATTCTGCAGATGCCTGGTCCGGACCGGTCTGTGCCGAGGTTGGCCCGGACGGGGCGCTCTGGATCTGTGACTGGTATAACCTCGTGATCCAGCACAACCCTACCCCCAACAAGGGCTCCTCCGGACTGGATGCCCAACGAGGAAAGGGCAATGCCTACGTTACGCCTCACCGCGACAAGCAACATGGGCGCATCTACCGGGTTTACCCCAAGGACTCACCGAACGATCCCTTCAAGGCCGACTTCGCCAGTCCGAACATGTTCTGGAGACTAGAGGCGCAACGAGCGGCGGTGGAGAAAGGCCAAGCGGTAAAGAAGGTCGACAATCTCCATCACTTCTACGCCAAGGCGGGTAATGGTTCCCTGGACCTTGAAACCATCAAGGCCGCGCTTTCCTCCGGAGATCCGGGACTCAAGCGTGCCGCCCTCCGCAACGCCCCCCTTGATGACACCCTGACGCGCATGTTCATCGTGGACGGAAGGATTTCCGTCACGGAACCCAGGGTTCTCCTTGATCTCCTGCTGGCATTCTCGGGACTTGGCAATTCCGATATTATCGGGCAGGCCCTCGTGAATCTCGTGACCCAGGACTCGGGGAGGATCATGAATGATCCGGTCCTCCACGATGCCTTCCAGGTTGCAGCCCGTCGCCACGGCGGGGGCTTCGTCAAGGCTGCGCTCTCCAGCATCCGTCCCGGGAAGACCAAGGGTCCGAAGGACATCCTCCCAAACGGAAACATCGAAAAGGTGACGGATGACCGCCCGGAGGGCTGGGGGCCCCGTTTTTATGGCGGCTCCCGCAACGGCGAATACACAGCCGTCCGGGAGGGACGCAACGGGACCATGTGCCTCAAGGTCAGCAGCGACCAGCGATCCGATTCAGGCTGGGGTGCCACCATCAAAGTGAAGCGCAACACCCGCTACCGCCTGGGCGGCTGGATCAAGACCGAAAAAGTGACAGGCAGTGGATCAATGTTCAACGTTCACGGGGTCGGTCACCGGACGAAGGCGGTCCGTGGCACCACTGGCTGGACCGAGTATTCCGTGGAGTTCGATTCCGGCAGCGCAACCGAGATCACGATCCATGCTCTCTACGGCGGCTATGGTGGCCAGACCGGGACAGCCTGGTATGATGACATCTACCTCCAGGAGACGGGCGAATCGGGTCTCGGCGGCACGGTGCTCTCCATCGCTGCGCACTTTGGCAAACATGCCTCCCCGTCAGCGAAGGAGCACCTGATGGGCTTCCTCAGCACCAGGGCGGACGGGGGTGACGAGTTCGCCAAGGCCCTCCGGCAGAGTGTCGAATCACAGTCTCCCGACCAGCAGGACCCGGCAACTGATAAGCAACCGCCTTCCCTCATCGTTCAACTCAAGTCGGTGAAAGAGCAGATGATTTTTGACCGGAATGAATTCACCGTGCCTGCCGGCAAGCGTATCAGGATCGTATTTGAAAACACGGACTCCATGCCTCACAACGTTGTTATCGGAAAGCCCGGATCCCTCACGCGGATGGGGAATGAAGCAGACAGAATGCTGCAGGATCACCCTGCCGCCGTAAAACGTGGTTACGTTCCGGACATACCCGAGGTTATTGCGGCGACGGCGCTCGTGTTTCCCGGAGAAACAGAAGCCCTCGACTTCACCACCCCTGAAAAACCGGGTAAGTATGACTTCGTCTGCACCTTCCCGGGGCACTGGAGGATCATGAAGGGCGTGATGACCGTCCAATAAGCCCGGACGGCAGGACCCCGTGCGGGGCTGAGCGCCTGCGTTTGCCCGCCCATATCTGACTTCCCACCCGGAAATCCCGGCCGGACGCTGTCGCTGGTCACCTTCTTGGATGACTTGGTGGAGACCGGGGGGTTGCAAGCCTCTCCCGCATGGTGTCGTATACCCAGCACCAATGAAAACCGCACTGACCGCATTACTCGCCGTCACGTTGTTGGCCATTACGGGACCGGCACTCTTCGGCAACAAAGACAAGGACACCTCTCCTTCCTCCGGCAAGAAGAAGAAAGTCGTCTTCATGGCCGGTCATCGCAGCCACGGCTATGACCAGCATGAGCACCGGGCCGGGTGCCTTCTCCTCGCCAATCAACTGAACAAGCACATGGGAGATACTCTCGAAGCTGAGGTTCATCTCGCCAAGGACTGGCCGGGGAACGCCACGGAACTGGAAGATGCCGACTGCATCATCTTCTACTGTGATGGCGGAGGTCGTCACATGGCCAACCAGCACCTGGAGGGCCTGGACGTGAAACTCAAGGATGGCTGTGGGCTTGTCTGCCTGCACTACGGGGTAGAAGTCCCCAAGGGCAAATCGGGTGAAAAGTTCCTCAACTGGATCGGGGGATACTTTGAAGGCCACTGGTCGGTTAATCCCCACTGGGATGCGGACTTCAAGGAGCTGCCGGAGCATCCCATCACGAGGGGAGTCAAGCCCTTCAAGATCCGTGATGAGTGGTATTTCCACATGCGCTTCCGGGAGGGGATGAAGGGAGTAACCCCCATCCTCTCAGCTCACCCCCCCGCCAGCACGATGAAGCGTCGGAACGGCTTCCACTCTGGCAACCCTCACGTCAAGGCCGCCCTCGAGCGAGGGGAGATCCAGCACCTCGCCTGGGCCTACGAGCGGCCGGATGGCGGCCGGGGCTTCGGTTTCACCGGGGGGCACTTTCACCGCAACTGGGGACACGACGATTTCCGCACAATTGTCCTGAACGCCATAACGTGGTGCGCCAAAGCGGAGGTTCCCGGCAATGGCGTCCCCTCCGACAAGATCACGGATGCGGATCTCGACGAGAACCAGGATTATCCCAAGCGCTAGGATCCCGGGCTCCCTCCTTTCATGTATAAAAGGTCACCCCCCGCGAGGATGACCTTTTTCCATGCCGGATGCCCGCTCCCACTACAGCCTCTTCCCCTTGATCTGGAGATCGTGAATTGACCAGTGCTTTCCTTTCGAACGGCCCTTCTGGGTTATCCGGATGATCTTCGCCTCCACGAGGGGCAACCCGATCACCGTGACCGGTCCGTTCCCGGACCCCTTGGCCAGGACCTTGCTCCACTCTCCATCCGCCATTACGACCACTTCATACTCCCTCGGATAATCGTCGGTCGAAGGTGAGGCATCGAGAATGACCTCACTGACTTTCGACAGCTCAGGGAGTTCGATCTGGAACCACTCGCCACCCACCTGCGACCGGCCTGAGCTCCAGCGACTGCTCCCATTACCGTCGATAGCGTTCTTGCACCCGTCTTTCCCATTGCTGGCGGTCAGCATCCACGACTTGCGGTTCACCAGCATGGGCGGATCGAGGGCCTCAAGCTCCGGCAGGGTAAATGGGGAAGTGCGGCCCTTGGTCTCTTCCCGGATGGCAGCCACGAAGTCCGTGGCGATCGGCGAGGCTTTGTTGCCGAAACTGTTACGGACGTAGGTCGCAACATCGGCAATCCACTGGTCCTCCTGCGAGTTCATGGGCGCCATGATGCCGGGGTAGGTCTTCCCATCAAGCGGACCGGTCAACCCGTGGAGAATTGTCCTGATCATGGTGCTTCCGCTACCGATGATGCGCGGCGCGTCCACCATGGAGGGGGCCAGGGTCTGTCCGGGATTGTCCGGCACCGGTGCCCCCTTGCCATCCGGTCCGTGGCAGGTGTAGCAAAGCTGATTGTAAATGACCTTCCCCTGCTCCATCGAGCGTGCAAGCTGGGCGTTCTTCCTCCGTTGTTCTGCTGCCCGCCGGGCCGCCTCCCGCATGGCCGCACCCTTGCTGACCACCGCCTTGACCGCATCGTTGCCGGGGAATGCCTGGATCGACGACTCTACCACGGCAAGAAGTTCCACATTGTCGCTCCCGCTGTAGGTCACTGAATTGATCAGCTGGGTGGCAACCTCCGCACTGGGAGTAGCTGCTGATTCCCCAAGCTGCAGAACGCCCATGACAACCGCCTGGTCTCCATCGGATAGAAGGGGCTCCGAAATGCGCAGGGCCTGGGCTTTTACCTCCGGGGACGGATCCTGCAGGGCCTGCGCAAGGGTGGCCCCATCAGCCTCCCCGATTCCCTCCAAGGTCCACAGGGCATTCGCCCGGCCCAGCGCCGTCTTGCCCTTGAGAGCCATCTCCTTCAGTGCGGGGGTCACCGATCGGCGATCCTCACGCAGGATGATGAGTTTCTTGGCGGTGTCGCGCCACCAGCCATTGGGGTGTTCGAGGTGCTTCACCAGCTCGGATGTCTTCTCGTCGAGCATACGCGGCTGCGGCCCCGGCTTGAAGTCCCTGTGAACCAGGCGGTAGATGCGGCCCTTGCCGATATTCTTATCGAGGCCCCACTTATCGATGATCCCGCGCAGGTAACTCCCCCGGCGTGTCCAGTTGCCCTGCTGGATGATGCCCCGATGCATGTCGACCAGGAGCATCCGTCCATCCGGTGCTGTCTCGGCCCAGAGCGGGCGAAAGTTGGCATCGCGCGTGCGGATGAACTCGGACCCGGGATACTTGTTGGTAAGGACCGTCTTCGCGTCCTTGCGTTCCACCGAGGCCAGCCGGATCAGCCGGCCGACCGGCTCCGGGATGACCAGGTCGCCCCGGATGTCCTCGGGGAGCCGGTCTCCCCGGAATATTCCCTGCCCTGCACAACCCGTCATATTATTCAACCCTCCATTGGAACCCACCCGGCCACGGCCGCCCTGAACATCGGGAATCTCCGCAATCGGGAACACCCTGCGGAAATCCCGGCCCGTCTGACCCGGCAGGTCCAGCATGCCGTAGACCGGCGGCTGCTGGAAGAAAAAGGCCGGATTCTCTCCCCCTGCCGTAGAGTAGTAGAGCCTGCCCCAGTCATCCTGGGTCAATCCCCACTGCCCTCCCCCCCGGGGAATGCGCTCCATCTCCAACTTGCCGTTGGTAAACCGGTAGCGTCGGTTTTCGTAGGTTATGTAAATCCAGTTATCGAGAGCCCAGATCAACCCGCTGGGCTGGTGCTCCATGTTCCCCCCCCGGCGACCGCCCTCGTAAATCCTCACCTTCTCATCCGCCACCCCATCTCCATCGGTGTCGCGGTAATTCCAAAGATCGAGGGTATTGGTCACGTGAACCATGACCCGGTCATCGAGGGGAAGAACCGCGCGGGGCAGCAGAAGATCATCAATGAATACGCTGTGCTTGTCGTAGACCCCGTCTCCATCGGTATCCTCATGGCGTGAGATCCGGCTTCTGGGCTCCTGCTCACCCGTCGCATCGGCATCCTGCATGTAGGTGCGCATCTCCACCACATAGAGGACACCATTACCGTCAAAGGCACAGGCTACGGGTTCTTCGATGTGAGGATCGCTCAAAACGAGCTCCAGCGAGTAGCCATCGGGCAACTCGATTGACTTGTGGGCCTCTTCCTTGGACAGGAAGCCCCGCTGGTAAATTGTTTCGCCGGGTTTGGCGGCAAGAGCAAACCCGCCAATGGCGACCAACGCGAGCGCACTTCCCGCCAGAGCTGTTTTCATATTCATTTGGTGCCTCATCAGGAAATGGATATTAATTGAATGATAGTTACCCCTGCTTAGGGCCTTGCGCTCGATTGCGCAATCCCACATGCGTGTCCGTCACCGGGGGGCGCAGCGCTCCGGGGGCCCGGGAAGATCGTCATCGCATCGGGCAGGACCGCACCCTTCCCGTTTGCTGGAGCCTGAAGGGCAAGATACTGCGCTACCTGGTCCGGAAAAGGTAAATTCCCTTCTTGTTCCCAATTCCGATGTCGGTCTTGTCGTCACCATCCAGGTCACCGACCGCAATCTGCGTTCCCACTCCTGAGTCGGTATCGATGAGATGCGGGATGAACTCCACCCCGTGCGACTCGCTCCTACGGAGCTCAAACCAGTATAGGACCGCCGGCTGGTCCGCCCCGGGATCGCCTCCACCGTGGGCCCACCAGCGCTTGCCGGTCACGAAATCCGTCAAGCCGTCCGCATTGAAATCCCCCATCGCAAGCGAATGGTGCTGGGAGAAAACGACACCTCCTGTTCCCGGCTTGGCATCCGAAGGCATGATGACGTGCTTCCTGAAAGCAACTTCCCCACCTCCGGTGTTCTCGAACCAGGCCATTCCCCAGCCGTGTGCCCACAGGCTCGTAACGATGTCATTGTCCCCATCGCCGTCCACGTCATAGACCAGCATCTGGCCTCCTCCCTGCGGTGAGAACTGGAACTTGTGAAACTTCCACAGTCCCTCCATGGGATTGGCGGGGCATTCGTACCAGCCCTCCTTCCAGATAATGTCGATCCTCTTGTCCCCATTCAGGTCACCCACTCCCAGTCCGTGCGTGTAATGACCTGCCTTGGTGTTCTCGGAAATCGCGTGGAAGCCCCACGGCTTGGTTGGATCCTTCCAGTCCGCGAAGAAAAATCCCCAGACTCCCTTGTTGAGTCCGACAAGCTCGGGGCGTTCATCCCCCGTGATATCGATCATTTCCGGTGACTCACCCCCGAAGCTCTTCACCACCCGGTGCTTGGGCCAGCTCTCCACCTCCTCACCATTCTCGGGCTGCACGTAGATATCGAGGTGGAAGGCCGGACCGTGTGCGATCTGCAGGATGTCATTCCTGCCGTCTCCGCTCACATCCATCACCCAGCTCAGGAAGGAACTGTGCGCGTAACCCTTCGGGCTGACCGGCTCCCCGGGATAGTAGCGGTGCTGCTTTTTAAAATCCGGACCGGCATACCAGTAAGGTCCCGCCACGAGGTCATTCTTGCCGTCACCATTCACGTCTCCGATGGAGGCACCCTCCGTCACAAAACCCCGCGAAAGAACCGTGCGCTGGTGGGAAGCCTGCTCCGGGTCTTCCCGCCTGACCTTGGCCGTAGCGACGAGGGCAACAAATGCAATGGGCAGAAGCAACGTAAGCGCTTTCATGATCTTGATACGGCTCCCGGGCCGTCCTCCCATGACAACGCGAAGCACCCCGCTCCTCAAGGCCGAAAGTCGCCCCCGGATGAACCTACCCCTCTGCCTGCTGCCACCTCCCTGACGAGATCCTCTTCCCGGGGAATCCCCAGCCGGGCCAGGTGGGCGAGAACTTCATCAAACCCGGGAATCTCCACCCCTTCCCGGGTAATTTGCAGCTGATCCCTCGGATTGGCCTCCTGGCCGACCACCGCCTCCGCCAGATGGAAACACGCCCATGCCCGCCACCGCCGCAACTCGGACCGGGGGCCCCTCATGCGGGTAGCGAGGTGCTGGTAATGCCGGACGGGATTACCAAGGAACTCGTCCGCCGGGCAGTTCTCCATCACCCAGCACTTGGCGGCATACGGCAGCGGCCACGCCAGGACAGCATCTTCCCCACCGCTCAGCTCCGCCATCAGGGATTTGTTCAACTGGAGAAGCGCCTGGGCAGCTTTGCCCTCCAGCCACAGGGACTGGGCGTAACGCAGCGCCGCAAGGTAAAAGTCCACATTGTAGCTCCGCTTGAAGACCGCGGTCACTTCCGCGGTAAGAACCCGGTCCACTCGAGGCAGCAGGGGGCACGCCTCACGACCCTCCAGGTGCTTCCGCTTCATCACTCCCACCGTCGGCTCTCGAGAGCGTCCCGGGCAGCAGCTGTTTCGGCGCTCTTCTTGCTCGACCCGTGACCTTCTCCCAGGGACTTGCCGCACCAGAGCACTTCGGCCCGGAACTGCTTAAGGTGGTCCGGTCCCTCCTCCGCGAGGATCCGGTAGGACGGACTCTCACGCCGCAGGGCCTGCAGCACCTCCTGTAGCCGTCCCTTCGGATTGCTGGTATCCTCGCCCATCAGGACACCCTGCAGATCCTCCTCTATCAGACGCAAGATGACCTCGGTGGCACTCCCGATTCCCCCATCAAGGTATATGGCCCCCAGAAGGGCCTCGCAGGCGTCTGCAAGGTTGGAGGCGCGCTCCCGGCCACCATTGGTTTCCTCTCCCTTCCCGAGACGGAGATACTCTCCCAGGTCCAGTCTCTCCGCGCACTCGGTCAGCGCCTGACGCGAGACGAGGCTCGCACGCATCTTGGTGAGACGTCCTTCCGCCTGGTCTGGTAGAATCCGATAGAGATGCTCGGTGAGGATAACCTGCAGCACGGCGTCCCCGAGGAACTCGAGGCGCTGGTTGTCCTCAACGACGTCTCGCCGCTCCGCAGCAATGCTCGGATGCGTCATGGCATGGACCAGCAATTCCCGGTCCTCAAATCGATATCCAAGTTTCTCCTCCAGAGCGTCCATACACCAGGCAAGGGCTTACGGCATGAGAAGCGAGGGGTAAAGGGCGTTGGCGGGATTCCAATCCCCTCTCCTCCCCACCTTCTCGCGGACCAGCCTGCCGCAGCATCTTTGCTCTTGAATCGCAGCCCGGGCTCCCTAAATTCCCGGTCCCGGAGACGGTGGCCGTAGCTCAGTTGGTAGAGCCCCTGATTGTGGTTCAGGTTGTCGCGGGTTCGAGTCCCGTCGGTCGCCCATCCCTCTCCCCTTCCCCCGGCAGGGCGGATTCGAGCGGGCATCAGGTCCCGTTTTTCTCGAGGAACTCCTTCACCTGGGCCTTATTGAGCATCAGAATCGTACAGAGCGGGTAGATCGCACCCATCAGGGGGAAGAGCACACCAGCCACCACCATCAGGATTTTGATGCCCG
>PAQU01000035.1 GCA_002709395.1 Roseibacillus sp.
GGAGGGCCCGGGGACCTTCTTGAGCGTCCTGAAGCCCACCTGCCCCCGGGTCCGGTGATCCTGGAAGCCTGGCCGGCACAAGAAGGCACCGTAGCCGCCGTAGACACCCGCGAACTCGGCCTCATCATCGTCCGTCTTGGAGGCGGACGGACTGATCCCGGGCAGGAGATTGATCACCGGGTAGGACTGGGCGAGGTGGCTTCCCTGGGGGCGAAAGTGGGAAGCGACCGGCCACTCGCCATCGTTCATGCCTCCTCGGAGGAAGCGGCCCAACGGGCCGCCCGTGAGCTTAGCGCCGCTTTCTCGGTCACAGACAGGACGGCGGAGACATTCCCCGTCATTCACGAGCGAGTCGCAACCGGATGAAACGAATCTGTCTTCTCGTCATGGATTCCTTCGGAATCGGGAGTGCCTCCGATGCGGCCTCCTTCGGAGGAGACGGTTTCTCTGATGAGGGCGCCAACACCCTCGGGCACATCGCCGAAATCCTTGCCCTTGCGGGCACGCCCCTGCAGCTTCCCAATCTCGCCCGGCTGGGTCTGGTACACGCATTCCAGTCCCGAAACGGCATCCCACCAGCCGGCATGTCACCTCCGGGCCACCTCGAGGGCTCCTGGGCATTCGCCCGGGAAATCAGTCCGGGCAAGGACACTACCAGCGGACACTGGGAAATCGCTTCTGTCCCTGTCCCCTTCGACTGGTCCTACTTCCCAAAGAAGAATCCCTGCTTTTCCGCAGACCTGCTTGCCAGGATCGAGGACCGAAGCGGGGTGAAGGGCTCACTTGGTAATTGCCATGCCTCGGGCACGGAAATCATCGCCCGCCTGGGTGCGCAGCACCTCACGACTGGCAAACCCATCTACTACACCTCCGCCGACAGCGTCTTCCAGATCGCTGCTCATGAGAAATCCTTTGGTCTCGACCGGCTTCTCAAGCTATGTCGCTGCACCCGCAGCCTGCTCGACGAAAGTGACCTCATGATCGGAAGGGTCATCGCCCGACCCTTCCTCGGATCCAGCCCCGAGGATTTCGAACGCACCAGCAACCGTCACGATTTCGCAGTCCCTCCCCCTGCTCCCACTGTCCTTCAGAAAATCTGCGAGGCGGACGGTACGGTTCTCGGCATAGGCAAGATCAGCGACATCTACGCTCACACTGGCATAAGCGAGGAAATCAGGGCCAGTGGCCACCCGGCACTCTGGCAGGAGACCCTGGCCGCTCTCCAGCGAGCTGGAGAACGCTCCCTCGTCATGACCAACTTCGTCGACTTTGACGCTCTCCATGGCCACCGTCGCGATGTTCTGGGTTACGGTCAGGCCCTGGAGGAGTTCGATGCCGCCCTTCCTGCCCTCCTGGCGGCTCTGAAACCCGACGATCTCCTCATCATTACAGCGGATCATGGGAACGACCCCACCTGGCCCGGGACCGACCACACCCGCGAGGATGTTCCCATCCTTTTATACGGCAAAGCGTTCTCTGGCGGGAACTTTCTCGGGGCGAGGGAAACCTTTGCAGACATCGGCCAGACCATCGCAGACTATTTCTCGTTACCACCCATGGCAAACGGCACATCCCTGCTTTAGCTATCTTTCCCACCAGACCACTCTTCCTACGATGTCCACTCCCACCCCCCACATTGAAGCTGCACCTGGAGACTTTGCCCCGACCGTTCTCATGCCTGGTGACCCCCTGAGGGCCCGGCACATCGCTGAGACCTTTCTCGAGGACGCCCGACAGGTCAACGGGGTACGGGGGATGCTGGCCTTTACCGGTAGCTACCAGGGAGCTTCAATCTCGGTGATGGGCAGCGGTATGGGGATCCCCTCCATCTCCATTTATGCAAGGGAGCTATGGACCGAATATGAGGTGGAAAGCATTATCCGGGTCGGGAGCTGTGGCACTTCCCACCATGAGATCAAGCTGCGTGATATCCTGATCGGAACGGGTGCATGCACGGATTCAAAGGTCAACCGCAGCCGCTTCCGTGGTCACGACTTCGCTGCCATCGCGGACTTTTCCCTGGCCCGGCAGGCGGTCGCTGCCGCCGAGGATCTCAAGATCCCGGTCCGGACAGGCAATCTCTTCTCCGCGGACCTGTTCTACACTCCTGACCCCGGCATGTTTGATGTAATGGAGAACATGGGAGTGCTTGGTATCGAGATGGAGGCGGCAGGACTCTACGGCTGTGCCGCCGAGTGTGGTAAACGGGCTCTGTCCATCTGCACGGTCTCTGATCATATCAGAACTGGAGAGGCCACTACTTCCGAGGAACGGCAGACGACCTTCAACGACATGATCAGAATCGCCCTCGAGGCGGTTTCCTGAATCTCGTTATCACAGAACATCCGCAAGCTTCTTCACCCGCTGAAGCAATATCCTGCCCCGCCGCTCACCTCCCGGGCTGACGACAAACGCTCCTCCGTTGCTGACCTGCAGGACACAATAGACCCGGTGGGTGCCAAACTCCACCTCGACGAGGCTCACCTCCGCCCGGAGGGTGACTCCGGGGCCAAACCACTCCCCAAACCTCTCCTGACCCACCGGATCACCCTCCCTGAGAAACAAAAACCTGCCTCTCCGGCCACTTCCGGGCAACAACTCGAAACCATCTGCCTGGAAAACAGTCATGATTGCTTTCTCAATATTGTAACGGGGAGCGAATTCAATCTTGCGGGAAAGTCCTCCTCCGAGTTCCGCCCCTCCCCCTGCGGTCGGCCCACACCCGGCGACGAACAGGAACAACAACAGCCCGGAGCCGAGGCAAAGTAACCGTGGAACAAACCCCTTCACAGTGGGCATTGTGCATCGGATTATCTGCAAATCAAGAGTCCCATCAGGTAGCCGGAGCAAGGAATCGCTCCCTTGAAAACAAGAGCGCCTTGACTCCCGATCTGTGATGCCGTAACTCCCGCTCACATGGCCGAGAACTCATTCAGCGACGACCTCCAAGCGCTCGACACCGCGGCCCTCAAGGGCCGCCTGTCGGAACTCCGGAGGTATCTTTGACGTCCCTGGACTGGAGAAGACCATTGAGACCATCGAGACGAAGATGGAGGCGCCGGACTTCTGGAATGACCAGGCCGCAGCCCAGCAGACCGTCAAGGAGGCCAGCCGCCTCAAGGGCAGGCTCCACCCCTTTCTAAAGCTTGAGGAGCGTCTGCAAAACGTCGAGGCAGGCATTGAACTGGCACGGGAATTTGATGATGCTGACTCTGCCAGGGAGGCCGCTGAGGAATTCAAAGCCCTTGATACGGATATTGACTCCTTCGAGCTGGTGACCCTGCTCGACAAGCCCACGGACCCGAGTAACGCCTACCTTTCCATCCAGGCCGGCGCGGGCGGCACGGAAGCATTCGACTGGGCCCAGATGCTTCAGCGAATGTATATGCGATGGGCTGAAAGCCGGGGTTTCAAGGTTAGCATTACGGATGAACAGGAAGGGGAGGGAGCTGGTATTTCGAGCGCATCCCTGAAGATCGAGGGAGAATACGCCTACGGCTACCTGAAAAATGAACGTGGAGTCCATCGGTTGGTACGCATCTCTCCCTTCGATGCAGCCGGTAAACGCCATACCTCCTTCGTCGCGATCGACTGCACCCCGGAAATCTCCAATGACATCAATATCGAGATTCCCGAGAGTGACGTGGAGGTTCAAACCACTCGCTCAGGCGGTAAAGGTGGGCAGAATGTCAACAAGGTGGAAACTGCGGTCATCCTGAAGCACAAACCCTCGGGTATTATCATCCGTTGCACTCAGGAGCGGTCCCAACTACGGAACCGCGAACTGGCCTGGGAACTCCTCAAGGCCAAGCTCTACCAGATCGAGGAAGACAAGCAGAAGGTGGAAGCCGACCGTACCTACGGGGAAAAGGGGGAAATCGGGTTTGGCAGCCAGATCAGGTCCTACGTCTTCCAGCCCTATCAGATGGTCAAGGACCTAAGAACAGGGCATGAAACCGGTAATATTCAGGCAGTCATGGATGGAAGTCTTGATGGATTCATCGAAGCCATGCTCCGGGGGCAGGAGAAGTCCTGACTCCCGGTTTGATTGGAGGTTGGCTCGCGGAGAAAATCTGTTAGCCTTGGGGTCCGATGAAGCGATTCTATTGCCTTTTCCTGCTGCTTGCTTGTCCTGCCCTTGCGGATCTCGAATGGCGCAGCTTTGAGAGCGCGGACAAGACCAAGTCCTTCGTAGGACGTCTGGTCGGATACGACCCCGCCCGGAAAAAAGTTACCGTCCAGAAGAAATCCACCCTGCGGCCGGTCTCCTTCAACGTATCCCTGCTTTCGGAGGAACACCGTAAGTTTGTCGAGGATCGCGCCGTCGAACTGGAGGCCGCTGGTGGTCTTCGTATGGTGTTCTTTGAAAACGTCCAGAAGCTCGGCAGCAAGAGGAGTGGGGATACCAGAACCAGCAACTACAATGGTGGCTACAAGATCGAGATCCGGAACTTCCTCCGGAGAGCCATCCAGGACGTGTCGGTCGACTACCTGGTAATTTACCGCAAGGACTCAACGAAAGGAAACGGCACCAGGGCAATCAAGAAAGGCTCAAAGAACCTTACCGCTCTAATACCCAACTACGACGAGAATATCATCATCGACGGCATTCCGCTCACGAGCTATTACAAGGCCGGCTCGGTCACCGCGGTGGCGGGTTCCACATGATGTCGAGGTGGTGGCGCGGTCAGCGCCACGAGGTCACAGAGAAGCCGCGATGCTCTACTCGGATGCATTGCCCGCATCAAGGTCGGCGGAAAAGTGGTGAAAACAGAAGCTTCTAGTGCCGACATCCTCCGTCAGTACAGCGACGCATTCTAAGCTCCCGACAAGGCAACAACCCGAAGCGCCCTGAATAACGGAGCTTCCGCGCCCTAGCGGAAGGACACATCCTGATCGGTTGCTACCAACTTGCCCCAGAGTTGCTGGGGAGATTGCCCGGCCGCAGTCATGACAAAATGGGGGGAATGCTCTCTGCCCAATCCCAGTTCTACCACGAAATCGAAAAAGAGGTCCCTCAATCCATCGCGCACGACCGGATCAGAGTTCGCCGGTAGCAGAAAGAGAAGCGAGCGCTGGCCTTCCTCATGGGAATTGCTGAGGAGTGTGTGCTGCGGTAGCAACTCGAGAAGGTCACGAAAAGACCCTGCAGGGTCCACCCCATCGCCAAAATCGAAGGGGACTCGCACAAGGATGGACGGTATCGCATACTCGTCGTGGGTGGCTACCGCAGTCTCCATCGCCGCATAGAATTCCAGCTGGCTGATCGAGCGATGCTCAACCTCGTCATGAACCGTACGACCAAAAACTCCACCAGCCCGGTCACACATCGACTTCATCACGTCAAAGGTTCCAGAGGTGATTCTCTCGAGGGGGAGGTCCTGTAATATCAGCACATGGGAAGTTCGTCTGTCAGGGCCGCTGATCGGGTAAGCCGCCAGATATCCGGGCTTGCTCGAAGGGGGGCTCTCGAGAAGAGACTTTTGAACCAGGAAGCACTTTCGCTCCAGAGCCTCCGACACGATCTGGTGATCATCAGCTACCAGGTATCCGGGGAAGCGCGCGGACTCCCCCACGGAAGCGACCCGGACGAGAGTGGAAGACTTGGACCCAGAAGGCAGCTTGTAGACGGCGACGCTCGCCGCACCAACTGTCCGCGACAAGGAATTCAGAAGGTCTTCCGGGATAAATTCATCAGAAGATTCCAGCAGTTCAGCCACTCCCTCATCCAGAGACCCTCCATTACCTCCCTGAAGTTCGAGCCTTTGCTGAAGATCCTGACGGGCCAGAACCAGCAACTCACGATCAGCATGCCCACGGCGGTTTTCCTTCCTGAGACAATCCCTTTCCGCCTTCAGGCTCACTTCGCGCCGGCGCAAGCCCTCCGAAACAACCCCAAGGATCCCCCCGAAAAGGGGAAGGGCTAGCACAGCATAAGCGTGTTCGGCGAAATTCATGCCCTGTCCCACCAGGTATCTCCCCGCAACAAGGAGCAGAGCAGTGAGAAGCCCAGCCCCAAATCCGCAGGCAACCCCGTAACGAACTCCGAATAGGACCGGTAAGACGAGCCAGGGAGTGGGATTGAGGGACAACCAGCCGGGGTCAGCTGGGGAAACCATCCAGTTGACGAGGGCCAGCAAGCCAAACAGGGCGGCCACCCGTGGGAGAACCTGGCCTATATGGAATTTACCGGAGCGAGAACCGGAATCATTGAAGAGGGTAAGAGCCTGGGTAGACATCGGTGAACAGCGAACAAGGGTGATGTTCAGCCCCACAAGGAAGAGGCGCTATGAACAAGGTGCTTCAGGTAACCGGACTACCTCTGCGTATCCAAAAGGAAATTTAGAAATGAAATTAAGGCATCTTGATATCTGGGTTTTGCCTTCTGTCTTTATTATCAGAACTTATCCCGGAACACCTTCCAGACAGATTACATCAGCTCCTCGGACAGAGCCTTGGAATCACGAAGAAACTGCCCTCTTCCTGGGAACTCAAGTCCGAGCCATTCAGGGAGAGAGCCCTCCACCAGGATCTTTGACTTCTCCTGAAAAGACAGCCGGACCCTCTATTCGTGTATCTACGAAAATAAGGAAAACTTGGATCAAGCCTCTGGCCTGGAATTTCAGTTCCCTTTATCAAAAATCACTGACGCGAGCCCGGCACTACTTCCAGTGCCACCTTCTTGCCTTTACGCATCACCGTGATCTTCACCTTTTCTCCCACCTTGAGGGATTCCAGCACGTAGGTGTAGTCGTAGATATTCTTAACCTCCTTGCCACCAACATTAACCACTACATCTCCCCCCTTGATTCCTGCCTTGTCGGCCGGGCCGCCCTTCGTGGCCCCCGAAAGTTTGACTCCCACGACATCCCCCTGAGAGTAATCGGGAACCGTGCCCAGATAGGCACGTAGATTGGCACGCCTCCCCTGTCCCTCAGGACGCTCCACCTTGACGTAGTCAGGGGCCGCATCGGCGGCCGCCAATCCCCGGGCAACGAGAGCCATGAACCGCGTCACCCGTTCCGTCCCGGGGTAGTTGATCTTGTCAGCCGTATCCCTCGGAGTGTGATAATCATCATGAGCCCCGGTAAAGGCGTTAAGAATGGGAACCTCCCGCAGGTAGAAGGAAGTCGCATCGGTGGGCAGGTAGGCGTCACTCTGGGTCTTGATGGGCAACCCTATGGGAACGTTGCGTTGCTCAATAACCTGCGGCCAGATTGAACTCGAACCGGTCCCCTGGAGGACAAGGGAGTTTTCAAGGCGGCCCACCATATCCATGTTGAGATTAGCCGCAAAAACCTCATTGAGCTTGGCGTCCACATCGCCCTTCAGCTTCCGGGCCACATCCTTGACGAAGCGGGAAGAACCAATCAAACCGATTTCCTCACCAGACCACGCCGCAAAGACGACATCACGCTTGAGTTTGAGCTTTCCTGCTTCCTGCTGAGCGGAGAGGTCCTGGGCAATTTCGAGGAGGGCCGCCACGCCTGAGGCATTATCATCGGCCCCATAATGAATCTCCCTCGCCTCCTTACCGGTAGCCCTTGACCCACCTCCATGAGCTCCGAGATGATCCACATGAGCACCGATAATAAGCGCAGGGCGGCCTTTGGCTTCTGGATCCTTGGCGGCCAACCGCCCCACCACATTCCGTCCGGTGCGCTTCTGCTGGAGGATATCGATACGGGCCTTGAGAGAGGCTTTGGGAACCTTGATGCCCATCATCATCTCCCCCTTGTCGAGAGCCGTCTGGATCTCCTTGAGATTCTCTCCAGTCGCGGCCACCAGTTTCTCTCCGATCTCGCTGCGCAGCGAAAGAGCCGCAATTCCGGAATCTGCCATGGAAGCATCGTAACTCAATCCGACCAGTTCATCCCGAACCTCCGTATTCGGGCCCGCTACGAATATAATTCCCTTAGCCCCTTTTTGCCGCGCCGTCATGGCCTTGTAACGCATGCTTGAATAGCGGGCGAACTGCCGACGGCGTTCCGCACTCACATTCTCGGGCATGAAGCGAAGGACCAGCACCCACTTGTCCTTGACCGCCAGGTGGTAATAACTGGAATACATCGAGGTCTTGGACCCATCCGCACCCACCTGTCCTTTCGGGATTTCAATCCCGTAACCCGCAAAAACAATTTCCTCGGCCTTGATATCCCCCAGCTGGGAAAAGGACAGGGGGCGCCAGTCCTTGTCAATTTCCAGGTCCTGAGCCTTATCCCCTATCTTCAGNACGAGATTGTTCNCCTTCCCGAGATCCACCCCCGCCGTAAACTCAAAGGGATGGAAATACCCCTCNGAAAGAAAGGGTTTCAATCCATATTTCTGAAAAGCCCGGGCCACATACTCAGTAGCCTTGCGCTCACCCGGGGTGCCGGTCATCCGGCCCTCGAGTTCGGGCCCAGCCAGATACTCAATGTGGTGACGCAGATCCTTCTGGTCGACCCTTGCCGAAGTGGTNGCCAGACCTGCGAGTGCCTCGGACGAAAGCTCGGGACCAGAATCCTCCTTGCNCGGCGAAGACGTTCCCCGAACGGGAGCAGCAGCAAGCAGCTCAAGNGCCGCTTCATGATTCCAGCCTGCGAGGAAAATCTGTGACCCCTTCTGGCCTGAGCGCTTGCNGGTCCATGCGAGACGCTTCCCGTCAGGGGAAAAGGCTGGCAAGCCATCGAATCCATCCGTCCAGGTTACTCGAACNGGCTCCCTCGATCCNGCGGAATCGACCAGGTAGAGCTCGAAATTAGCGAATCCATTAAGATTCGTGGCGAAGATGAGATACTCGCCACTCGGGTGAAAATAGGGTGCCCAGGACATTGCCCCGAGGGATGTCAGCTGCTGCTCCTTTCCTCCCTGAATATTCATGCTGTAGATCTCAGCCTGGTCTCCTTCCCGGTTGAAACGGCGCCAGCAGACCTTTGTTCCATCCGCATTGAAAAATGGTCCTCCATCATAACCGGGCTCGTCCGTNAGCCGTTTCACGTTGGAGCCATCCGCATCCATCAGGAAAAGATCCATCAGGAAGGACGGGTTGAGCTTGAACCACTCCCGGTCCTTTTCACTCAAGGAGGCAGACTCCGAGTAACCGAGACGATTGGACCCGAAAACCACTTTGCTCCCATCCGGCGAGTAGGCGCCTTCGGCATCATACCCCGGCGCCTTCGTCAGATTCCGGGACTTCTTCGTTTCGAGATCATACTCATATATTTCGTAGAAGGGATCGTAATCCCAGGAATAGCGCTTCTCCCTGCCTTCTGCCCTGCGCCTCAATTCCTCCGCCTGCTTCTTTCTCGCATCGGGATCACTGTGGGTAGAGGCGAACATGACCTTCTTCCCCCCCGGATGAATCCAGGCGCAAGTCGTCTTGCCNTGCCCCGGGGAAATGCGCTCGGTGTCGCCCGTCTCCAGATCAAGCAGATAGATCTGGAAGAAGGGGTTGTCCTTCTCCCGTTCACTCTGAAAAATCAGTTTGCTGCCATCNGCACTGAAATAACCCTCCCCGGCCCGTTTGCCCGCAAAGGTCAACTGCCGGACAGAACTCAGAAGGCGGCCTTCGTNCTCNGGCACATCCTCCGCGAGGACTGCTGCATTCAAACTCAGGACGAGGGAAATCTGGAGGGAGAGAGCTCTCATGTCGTGCAAACCTAATAGAATCAGGCTCCTCATACGTCAAATACGCGCTCGGAATTGCTTTTCCCCCGAAATTCATCAATGAGGGGCACTGCCCATGCGTATCGACATAGTCACNCTCTTTCCCGAAATCGCCCTCTCCCCCCTCGGAGAGAGCATTCCGAGACGGGCTCAGGAGGCTGGGATCGTGGAAATCCATGCCCACGACCTCCGGTCNTGGGCCCGGGACAAGCACCGCAAAACGGATNATTACCTATGTGGAGGAGGCCAGGGCATGCTGCTCAAGCCTGAGCCTCTCTTCGCTGCAGTTGAGGATCTGCGAAGGGAGGNGACCCGCGTAGTTCTGACCACTCCTCAGGGAAAACCCTTCAAACAGGAGGACGCCCGCCGATTGACCGGCTTNGATCACATCATTTTCCTNTGTGGNCATTACGAGGGCGTGGACCACCGGGTAATCGAGGAGCTGGTTGATGAGGAGATCAGTATCGGGGACTACGTCCTGACCAACGGNGCCCTTGCCAGTGCCGTAATCTGCGATGCTGTAGTGCGCCTCCTTCCCGGCGCCCTTGGCGACGAAAGATCNTCGGAGGAAGAGTCNTTTTCAGATCCAAATCTTCTGGAATCACCCGCCTACACAAAACCCGTCGATTTCAGAGGACTNAAGGTTCCCGNNGTNCTCCTTTCGGGACATCATGCCGATATCAAGAAATGGAAGCAAAGGAAGGCCCTGGAGCGCACCCGCAGCAATCGTCCCGACCTCCTTGGCCCTGAAACCGGCGAGGACGGATNACAATAACAGACAACCCGCCTGGCTTCGCCTTCCGGNGTTTCGATCTCGCCACTGCTCGTNGCTCACTGCTACAAACGAGTATGCACAGCATGACCGGATTTGGGCGTGGAACCCACGCTACTGAACATGTCGTCATCCGGGTNGAGGCATCCTCGGTCAACCGGAAGCAGGGCGAGGTTCAATTCTTCATGCCCCGCGATCTTGCCGAACTGGAACCCGGCCTTCGCAAANGTGTTCTCAGTCGCATCACCCGGGGCAGGATCAATATCAACATCAATCTTGAACATCCCAGCGACACGGGAAGTGGCATNAGAGTCGACAGGGAAAAGGCNCTGGCGCTGCAGTCCGCCTTCGAAGAGCTATCAGGATTACTGAACCAGGAACTCTCTCCCCGGNCCACCGACTACCTCAGGGCCCCTGATGTCCTTGTCTTCGGCGANGACTACCAGATCGAGGAGATCCAGACGGCCCTCCAACCAGCTCTCGATGAGGCTCTCGACAATCTGGTCAGGATGCGGGCCGGGGAAGGCGCCGACCTGAAGATTGAACTCGACCGTATTCTTACCATCCTGGAAAGCCTCGTCCGGGAGATCGAGGAGCATTCCCCTTCCGTCGTTGTCGGGCATCGCGAAAACCTTCTCCGCCGACTTCGCGATGCTGGCTTGGAGCTCGACCCCGGGGACGAAAGGGTGCTCAAGGAAATTGCCCTCTTTGCCGATCGGTGTGAGATCACCGAGGANCTTGCCCGCCTGCGCTCGCACTTCCGGAAGTTTCGTGACTACATGGAGAACTCCGGAGTGGTGGGACGACCCATGGATTTCCTCTGCCAGGAAATCAATCGTGAGCTGAACACCATCGGGTCAAAAGCCAACGATGCCACCCTTGCTCAGGCCGTGGTAAATGCCAAAACGGAACTAGAAAAGATCCGCGAACAAGTTCAGAATATCGAATGAGTTTCCCCCGCCCGGCAAGCGCTCCTCAAGTCGAGGCGGCATAATTCCCGAATCGAAGCCCTCNTCCACAACGATGCACCTTCCCTCCCCGCGGCATCTCNCTCCCCTTGATGAAGAATTCGTGCCCGCNGTTCTGTGGAACAGGGCCTACAGGAAGCAGGTGGAATCCGANCCTGCGAGCCACGACCTGCACCTTGCCCTTGCCCGTAGAGATGGCACAACCTTCCACCACACCCTCCGCATCCTTCCCCATGAGGGGAGAAATCTGGAGCTCAACCGCAAATATATAGAGCGGACGGTCAAATTCCTGCTGTGGATGAAGGGCGGCAGTCAGCTCAGCGTAGCGGGCAACGACGCTGTGTCTGCCCACCTTGCCGAAGTATACTCAGAANGTGGAAGCCGGTCCTTTGACTGGGACATCGTGGGACAGGGAATCTTTGGCGAGTCCGTCACGGTTACGCCCTGTCAACTACATGAGCTCCCGCCCCCCTCTGAAGAAAACGTAACACTCGGTCGTAATCTCGATGGGTGCCGAATTGGATTTGATCTTGGCGGGTCCGACCGGAAGGCCGCCGCTCTCATCGATGGGGAAGTTGTGTTCTCGGAGGAAATTCCATGGGATCCTTACTTTCAATCTGATCCGCAGTATCATCTGGACGGCATCAGGGACACCCTGCAGCGGGCAGCGGACCATCTCCCGCGGGTGGATGCGATCGGTGGATCCGCAGCAGGGGATTACATCAACAACGAAGTCCGGATCGCTTCCCTCTTCCGGGGCATCAAGGATCAGGCGGTTTTTGAAACGGAAGTCCGGCCGATCTTCCACAGGTTGCAGGAGGAGTGGGGGGGAATCCCCTTCGTGGTCATCAATGACGGAGAAGTGACGGCGCTGGCTGGCTCAATGAGCATGAACGCCAATGCAGTCCTCGGCATCTCAATGGGCACCTCTCTGGCGGCTGGATACTGCACCCCCGGGGGGCACATTACCCCCTGGATTAATGAACTCGCCTTTGCTCCCATCGACTATCGAGACAATGCCCCCAGGGATGAGTGGTCCGGTGATATCGGATGTGGGGTTCAGTATTTCTCCCAGCAGGGGGTTGCGCGACTGGCACCCTCCGCTGGATTTGAGTTCGGAGAGATGGCATTCCCCGAGCAACTGGTGGAGGTCCAGAAGGCGATGGAGCAGGGGCATGCCGGGGCGCGCCGGATCTACCAGACGATCGGCGTATGTTTCGGTTACACGATCGCGCATTATGCTGAATTCTACGACATCAGGAACCTCCTCATCCTCGGACGGGTTACCTCCGGATCAGGTGGCGAACTGATCCTAGAAAAGGCCGCTGAAGTATTGCAGGATGAATTCCCGGAATTAAACGACCGGATCACCATGACAACTCCTGATGAGAAGATGAAACGACACGGCCAGGCCGTGGCCGCTGCCAGCCTCCCCACCCTAGCCCCCTGACCCTTCTGGTTCCCATGAACCTCACCAATCCCAGCGCCTCTATCTACATCCCATCCGGAGAAGTCACTGAAGCTGCCCTCCCACGAATCACCCACCTCGGGATCGGCGCCCATCAGGACGACCTCGAATTCATGGCCTTCCACGGTATCGAAGCCTGTTACCGCCAGAAGGAAAAATGGTTCGGAGGCATAACCTGCACCAATGGGGCCGGAAGCTCGCGCACCGGTCTCTACCGCGATTATTCCGACGCCGAGATGTGCGAAGTCCGCCGTCACGAACAGGAGCAGGCCGCCATGGTCGGAGAATATGCCGCCATGATCCAACTCGATTATGCGAGCAGTTCCATGAAGGATCCCTCGAACCCTTCCCCTGGAGAGGACCTGCAGGCCATTCTGGAAGCAACCCGGCCCGAGGTGATCTACACCCACAATCTGGCCGACAAGCATGCTACTCACATTGCGGTTACTGCCGCAGTGCTGAAAGCGCTCCGCGCACTCCCACCCGAAGCCCGCCCTCAACAGGTTTTAGGCTGCGAAGTCTGGCGAGGATTGGACTGGATGCTAGATACGGACAAAACGCTGCTCGATGTCAGTGGGCGCCCCAATCTGGCCGCAGCCATCGGCGGGATTTTTGATTCCCAGATTGCCGGGGGTAAGCGCTACGATCTCGCAGTTCAGGGAAGACGACTATCCAACGCGACCTTCTTCGATTCCCACTCGAGTGACGATGCTGAACAACTCTGGTTCGCCATGGACCTCACCCCGCTGGTTAAGGACCCCGATCTCGATCCCGTCGAATTTACCACCGCCTTCATCCGCAGATTCGAAGAGGACGTCCGCAATTCCCTCCGAAACTATTTCTGATGCCGGGGACAAAATCCTGGGGTTCTCCGGTGCCTTACCCCATTTGAGTCCGCTTCAGGCTCCCTCTTGGACAAAGGCCCTTTGACACTGTCTCAAAATTCGCCATTTTGATAGTCACTTCTCTTTAACTCCCCCGCGGCACATGCGATCCCCCTCCGCCTCTTTCCTTGCACTTGCCTGGGCCCTTGCAGCCTGTGCGGGGACGGTTCTGGCATCCGGCCTGGAAAATGGGGAGGTTCAGGCTAATGCACAATTCCTCTCGGGGGGAGCTGCTACAGGAGCTGAGCAGGAGCTTTCCATGGAGGTCCGTTCTCCCGGAGCCAATCAATTCCCGCCCCTCCCCAACGCCGCACCAGCTCTCGCCCGGATTAACGCCACCATGCCATCCATAACGCATCTGGCCACCGCAGGATCAAACAGCGATCTCGGCCAGTTCAATTCGGCTGCCCAGACCCTCGTGGAATATGTAGACAACCTGATCGTTACCGCCGAGGACGTCTCAACAGGAACTGACCTGATTGTGACCGTGGCCTGGGATGTCTCGGGGCAAGTTTCCTTTAATGCCCCCGACCGGATCCGTACGCGGAGCAGGCTTCTCCTCGATGCTGCCGGCATCGACCTCGACCCTGATCCTGACGCTCCTGATCCTCCGCGGCAGAAATGGGCTCGGGACTTCTCAAACTACGATGAGAATGTTGCCAACGAATTCGGACAGGTGACCTTCGAGTTTCTCGTGCAGGCGGGAACTCCGCACCCCGGGAACATCCGTTTCCGCAGCGCTGCCGGGACGCTGGTCGGAGGACCGGGCTCGAGCTTCACTGGAAACTACAACTGCCAGGCCAGAAGCGAAATGACGGCTGCCCTGGTGGGGGCCATCGATGTCAGAACCGTGGCCGGTCAAACCCTCTACCGCTGGAATACCAACTCCCAATCCGGACTTGATTACGGCTCCCGTGATGATGAGCCCCCAGCCGCCCCTCCACTCACGGCAGGAAATTCACCAGCCGGAAGCGAGTTCACGGCCTTGTCCTGGAACTCTCGCGAGAATCACTACTATTTCGTCGAGTCCAGCATCGACAACACAAATTGGGTGTTCCTGACCGAGGTGACCGGCACCGGGGACGCCGTCAACATCAACGTGATCCGTGACCCGCGGGTCACAGCGTATCGCCTCCGGGAATTTTTCGGAAACGGATCAACGGATCACACCGTCCGCCCACCAACCCTGCATGTCTTCAGGCAAGAGGCCGGGGGACTGAGAGTCCGCCTCGCCTGGAACACGCACCCAGGGGAAATCTATCAGCTCAACGAGGTGCTGCCAGATGGCAGTCTTTCCCCGAGCTTCGCCGCTATTGGAGATGGAAGTGCCGTCTGGTTCGATTTCCAGCCCTCCGCTCCCGGACAGGTATTCCAGGTAAGTGCCATTCGGAACTGACTCGGGGAGGCCCCCTGACCCGAACGACTCGTCATCCCATGAACTGGGCTGCCTCTCTGGCAAAATAGCTCAGAATCGTGTCTGCCCCGGCACGCTTGATCCCGACCAGACTTTCCATGACCACGGCTTTTTCCTCCACCCAGCCTGCGGCACTGGCAGACTTGATCATGAGATATTCCCCACTGACCTGGTAGGCAGCCAGTGGAAGGGTGGTCTCATCCCGGAGGGCTGCAATCACATCGAGATAAGGTCCCGCCGGCTTGACCATGACCATGTCCGCCCCTTCTTCCTCATCGAGCAGGAGTTCACGAACTGCTTCCCTGACGTTGGCAGGATCCATCTGGTAGGTCTTCTTATCGCCATCCTTCGGAGCGGAATCGAGTGCCCCACGGAAAGGCCCATAGTAGGCCGAGGCATACTTGGCGGTATAACTGAGGATGGAAACCCCCTCAAAGGATGCTCCATCAAGAGCGGCCCGGATGGCACCCACTCTCCCGTCCATCATGTCACTGGGCCCCACCATGTCGGCCCCAGCTTCAGCATGACACAAAGCCTGCCTGCACAGCACTTCCACTGTCTCGTCATTAAGAATTTCCAGGGCTCCATCCTCTCCGCGCTGCACGAGACCGTCCTGCCCGTCTGAATTGTAGGGATCAAGGGCTACATCCGTAATGACCACAAGGGTTGGATGCGCCGCTTTCAGGGCCCGAATAGCGCGTGGCACCAGCCCCTCCGGGTTAGCACACTCCTCCGCTCCCGGGGTCTTCAACTCCCCGGCGATCGCGGGAAACAGAATCACGGCAGGAATCCCCAGAGCGTGGGCCTCCCCCGCCTCCCTTACAAGGCTGTCGAGTGACCATCGCCGACATCCCGGCATGGAAGCGATCTCTGTATCGCTGCCGTCGTCATGGATAAAAAGGGGGTAGATCAAGTCCCCCGGGGTGAGGACGGTTTCCCGCACCATTGCTCGAATGGCCGCGGACTTGCGATTTCGTCGAGGGCGCTGGTATAGGTTCATGAGGGGCTCCTAGAGTGGTTTCAGTTCGTATCCGTTCTGTCCATCTTTCACGGACCATCCCAGTTTATTCAATTCATCACGAAAAGCATCCGCTCCGGCCCAGTCCTTTTCGATCCGCGCTTGCTGACGCTTCTCAGCCAGAGCAACCACCTCGGAAGGAGCCTCTGGAACCTCAGGTTCCGGCAACTGTAAACCCAGAGCGGCAAGAACAGCATGAAATCCAAGCCAGTTCACTAGCGGGTCCCCTTCAACCGCAGCTACCCGCAATCCCTTGAAGAGCTGTCCCAGTCCCTCTGCAGTGTTCAGGTCCTCATTCAGGGCTGTAAGGGCCGGAGCAAACACCCCCAGGCTCTCCAACCTGCAGAGCTCGCGGTAGGAAGGAGGCTTCTCATCCTCCCTTCCAGCGGCCTGGGCCAGAAGAGCCTCTGACCGGGTAAGCTTGCCAAGGGCCTCCCTCGCCGCATGGAGTCCATCAAAAGTGAAATTGAGCTGCTTACGGTAATGGGCACTAATGAGAACGTAGCGCACCTCCATCGCGGTGGCCCCCGGGTCCCGCTCGATATCCTCAAGGGTGTGAAGGTTATTGAGTGACTTCGACATCTTCTCCCCATCGACCATCAGAAAGCGCGGGTGAAACCAGGCCCGGGCAAAATGCCCTCCACAGGCACAGCGTGACTGGGCAATCTCATTTTCATGGTGCGGGAACTTGAGATCCTCCCCTCCGCTGTGGAGGTCAAAGCTCTCCCCAAGATACTTGAAGCTCATCGCTGAACACTCCAGATGCCACCCGGGGCGCCCTTGTCCCCAGGGGCTCTCCCAGTAATTTTCGCCATCTTCCGGACGCCTGGCTTTCCAGAGGACGAAGTCGGACACACTGTCCTTCTCATATTCGTCGGCATTGGCCCTTTGGTCCTGCGTCCTCCCCAGCTCAAGCTCCTGCTGGTCCAGACGCGCCAGTTTGCCGTATTCCGGAAAGGACGCGATCCGGAAGTAGACCGATCCGTCATCAGAAGAATAGGCATGTCCTTTCTCGACCAGGGCCTCAATCATCTCGATCTGCTCGGGGATATGCTCCACCGCACTGGGCTCAATATGAGGCTTGAGGCAATTAAGCGCCTCACAATCCCTGTGAAACCGCTCAGTCCATTTCCGGGTGAATTCCGAAAGTGACATCCCCGCGGCCTGCGAGTCACGGATGGTCTTGTCGTCGACATCCGTAATATTTCGAACATGCCTTGTTCTCAGCCCGCTGACCTCCATCACCCGCCGGAAAACGTCATTCAGCACAAAGGTGCGGAAATTCCCTATGTGAGCCGGCCCATAAACCGTGGGCCCACAGCAATAAAAGCCGAAGACCTTACCGTCAGCAGGCTGCAATTCACGCATCTCGCGCGTCATTGTGTCGAACAAGCGCACGCCGTGCTCTAACGGCGGGACCCGCCCTTCGCAAGCCTCAGCTTCCGAGTTCCCCGAGAACCACAATTCCCGGAAACAGGTCCTGCCTGCGGGAAGACCGCAAAACACCACCTTGAGAACGGCCCTGCCATGGTGCACATTCAGGCGTGGCCGGGCAAAAGAAAGCAATGTTCGCTCCGGAACAGAAACGAGCCCTCCTGATCGGTTTCGGGCTCATTCTGGCTGCATCCGCCATCCTGCTTCTAATCTGGTTGGGCATGTTCCTGCCAGGATTTGCGGGCGAGGTATTCCGGAAACTCGCCGGGATGATGTGGACGCCCATCATTATCGACTGCTCCCTCTTCCTGCTCGGGATCATCCTGGTCCTCTCGCTCAACTGGTTCATTCGTAGCAGGCAGGGCGACGAATACGTCTATCTGGAACAAGTGAATGACCCTCCCGAAGGGCTCCCCGACAGGGCACGCTCTGCTATCTTCCGAGAAGCCCCCGAGTCACAGGGGATTCAACCCGGCCTCGCAGCCATCGAAGGAGCCCTTGAACTTAATGATCTCTCCGAAGCAACCACGCTCCTCTTCGAACTGCCTCCAGATCAATTGGAACACCCCGAGGTACTGGCCCTGAGAATTACCCTTTCTCGACGCAAGGGTCACAACGCCAAGGCTAACGAACTCCTTGAACTTCTGCGGGTCAAGTCTCCCCGGCACCCCCTCTGCGAGGAACAGACGCCACTTGATCCGCCTCCTGGGGGTTGAGCTTCTCTCCACATCTGCGACAGAACTTGGCATCGATGAGATGCCCATGGACTCCGCAGGAGGGACAGGCATGAGTTGTCTCGTCCCGGCGGTTCATGGCCGTGAGGGTTTCACCGACAACGATTCCGGTAGGTACCGCGATAATACAATATCCGATCAGGACACAGAGTGCCGACAGGAGCCTGCCCTCCACCGTCTGGGGATAGAGATCCCCATATCCGAGGGTCGTCACAGTTACGATCGCCCAGTAAATGCTGACGGGAATATTGGTGAACTTGCTTCCCTCTTGTCCCGATTCGAGAAGATAAGCAAGTGTTCCCATGATGGTCGCAAGCGCCACCATGGCAAAAAAGAAGACCATGATCTTACCTCGGCTGGCCATCAGCGCTTCCCAGATATGTTCAGCCCCCTTTAGACCCCTGACCATCTTGAGCACCCGGAACATTCGCAGGAAGCGCAGGGTCCGGGTCACCACAAGCGATTGGCTCCCCGCCAGAAAAATGGCCAGGAACATCGGAATCCAGGAGAGGAAGTCGATCACTCCCCAGAAGCTGAAGATGTACCTGGCCGGCCGCCGGACAACCCAGATCCGCACAAAATACTCAGCCATGAAAAGAATCGTGAAGCTCCATTCAGCAATCTTGAGGGCTCCTCCCCAGCGAGCTGAAACGGAGTCGATGCTTTCCAGCATGACAGCCACCACACTGAGCCCAATGGCCCACAGGAGCAGGACATCGAAGGCTTTGCCGGCCTTGGTCTCGGCCTCAAAAATTATTTTCCAGATACGCTCACGGGTTTCGCTGCGCATCGGTGGAGCAGACTCCTTTGCCATCTGGCCTATTCTAGCAGGTTCCTCCCGCGCTTGGAACTCACATTCAAGCAAGCCGGTCAAAGGGGCCGAAACAAGGATCCTGCCCGTTGAACAGCAGGCAGGCTCAACCCCACGAGCCCTCAATCATCCCGGCCCAGGACATCCCGCACCTGCTCTACGGAACGGCGGTTATATTCATCATCACTTATCACCGGTGGCTGCGGGAAAACCCCTCGCCGGAAATCGGTATGTCCATCAGTCGGCTTATCAAGCGCATTAACCTGACCTTCCCGGGCCCCACCGGCCTTGTAGCTCCCCGTCTCAACCGAGCGCCCCTGGAGGCGTGACCTGCTCGTCAGGTGAGCGGGACTTGTGACCTGAAATCCCGATGGCTTGCTGAACCGGGAACCGTCTGTCCTGCCGAGGTAGGTTCCGGTCTGCGCCTTTCGATTTCCCTTCCATCCGGAAGAGCGGTAATTGCCAGTCTGGTAGGTGGACTTGCCTACTCCTCCGCCGAAGGAAAGATTACGCTTCCCTTCATACTGACTTCGGACCGGTCCCGTGAAGTTCCCCTGCTTGTCCTTCTTCAGCGAACGGGCATCAAAGGCAAAACGTTCTTCAAGGGCCTTGAACCCCTCGGCCTCACCGAGGGCAATAACCTGCTTGTCACGCTTGCGGGACTTGACCGCACTCGTTGAATTGGCGGTATTTATCCCGTCCGTGCCCGAGCAGGAGCTGCATACCAGTCCGGAGACCGGGAATGCTCCCAACAGGAGGATCCGAAAGAAAAAACGCAAGGGACAAGCAACGTGGGGGCATCGCCATTCCTTGTCAATGGCACAGGAAGGGTAGCTTGGACCTTAAAATCCGAAATTTGATCTCTCCGCCTCTATTCCGTATAAGAGGGTTCGTGCGACCCTCCCTCCTCAGCCAGACCCCGGAGGAACTCTCCGAGATCATGGAGGGCCTGGGGGAGCCTTCCTACCGGGGAGGGCAGATCCTGGAGTGGCTCTGGCAAAAGCGCGCCACTTCAATCGAAGGAATGAGCAACCTCCCCGCTAGGTTGCGCGAACACCTGAAGGAGAGTTTTACCCTCCGCTCCCTCTCCCCTGCAAAGTCTCAGGGCTCACGGGACAGCACCCGCAAGTTTCTTTTTCGACTACACGATGGGCGCTACATTGAATGTGTTCTTATCCCCGCATCCCCTGCTCTCTATGGCGAACGTTCCGATCGGCGTACGCTCTGTGTCTCTTCCCAGGTTGGTTGTGCCTTTGGCTGCAAGTTCTGCGCTTCCGGGCTTGATGGATTCACCCGCAATCTCACCGCGGACGAAATCGCCGGGCAGGTTCTTCTCGCCGAGGAACTCAGCGGAGAGAAAGTCAACAACATCGTCTTCATGGGAATGGGAGAACCCCTCGCCAACCTACCCCAACTTCTCAAGGCCCTTGAACTGATTACCTCTCCCTGGGGCCTTGGAATCGGCGCCCGCCACCTCACCGTCTCGACCTCCGGACTCGTGCCCCAGATCCGCAAGCTGGCGGATCATCCCCAGCAGATCCGCCTGGCAATCTCTCTTCATGGGGCCAGCAACGACGTGCGCGACCAGATCATGCCGGTCAATCGCAAGTGGCCCGTCGATGAACTGTTCAAGGCCCTCAGCTACTGGACGAAGCGTAAGAACCAGAAAATCACCCTGGAATACATTCTTATCGACGGCATCAATGCCGATCCTGCCCAAGCCCGGCTCCTCGCACAGCACGCAGAGTCGCTCAGAGCGAAAGTCAATTTAATCCCCTACAACACGGTGGATGGGCTGAAGTGGAAACGCCCCCCGGAAGAAGAATGCCACGCCTTCCGGGACATTCTTGCCGCTCGTGGGATACCTGCCACCCTGCGACTGGAAAAAGGGCACGACATCGACGCCGCCTGCGGCCAGCTCCGGCTCAAGGAAGAGCACGCAGAGAAACAGGACCTGTCCTAGAAGGGAATCTCTTCCCCGTCATCGTCGAAATTCTCTACCGCGGGAGACCCACCTTGCGACGGCTGGGACGCTGGCGGGGAGTGTTCCTGAGGCGCCGGACCTCCGCTCCGGGCCTGGCCTCCGCCTCCCCGACCATCAGAGAGAAACTGCATGTTTTCCCCTACCACCTTGAGCTTGCTGCGCTTCTGGCCGGTGTTCTTGTCCTCCCAGGTATCCATCTGGAGGCGTCCCTCAATATAAACCGGGCGCCCCTTGGCAAGGTATTGCTGGGCTAGTTCCGCCTGCCGCGCCCAGAGGGTCACATCAATGAAGGTTGTCTCTTCCTGCCGCTCGCCCTGATCGTTGGTGCGCACCCGATTGACTGCCATTCCAAGCTCCGCAACTGCAGTACCTTTGGGCGTATATCGCAGCTCCGGATCCCGGGTCAGATTCCCGATGAGCATCACCTTGTTCAAATTTGCCATAGCCCGAACCGTAGCTTGGGACAGGCTCTCACCAAGGAAAATGTACACCGGAAAACCGGGCAATCATCGACCCTTTCCAGTATTGGACGAAAATGAAAACGGCCCGCCGTAGCGTGCCGTTCAGCAATTTGGGGTTCTTTGCACCCACTAGTCAGCCCCGGGGTCAGTGACAACCTAGGCGAGCCGCTGGTAGTGCTGAAGATGGACAAGGGTGTTTAGCTTGAGCTTGCTCTGGATCTTTTCAATCTGCTGGGCGTCTGCTTCGAAAATGTAGTTCACATAGTGCCCTCCCTCGAGGTGGCGAGCATTGTAGGCGAACTTCCGGCGGCCCATCTGCTTGATCTCATCAAGCTTGGCACCTGCAGCCTCCATCTCCTTCGCAACGGCTCCCACGAGCTCATCCACGCTATCTTCCTTTCCCTTCGTGTTCAGAACAATCAGGCCTTCGTATTTCCTGTTCATCCTCTGGTATCTTGGGTTGTGATTCTGGATCGGGTTCTGGTTTCACCGGCTTGGACCGGGTATTGAAGCGATTGGCAGCCTTGCTGATGCCTTCCGCGAGGGCAACCTGCACAGCATCAACCGCAGTAGCAAGCGCCTTTTCCGCTGCTTCACGCTCCTCCGCACGAAAGCGGCCAAGGACGTGACCCTTGAGCCTGGCTCCGGAAGCCGCCCCGATTCCGATCTTCAGGCGTGGAAAATACCGGGATCCCAGGTCACTGATGAGGCTCTCAATCCCGTTATGCCCACCGGAACTTCCACTCATCCGGAAGCGCTGCTGTCCGAGGGGCAGGGCCACATCGTCATAGACCACAAGAACCTCCTCTGCCGGAATCTTATAAAAGCGGGAGGCGGCCGCTACCGCACGGCCACTCAGGTTCATATAGGTCTGCGGCTTGAGCAGAAGGAGCCCCTCAGCCGTCCGGCATACTTCGGCCTGCCATTTTTTTTCCCGTTGAAAACAAAGACCAGCCACGGCGGCCACCCGGTCAACTACCTCAAATCCCACATTATGCCGGGTCCCAGCATAATCCTTACCGGGATTACCAAGACCCACCAGCAGACGCGGAATATCCGACACGATTAGTTCAATAACGATTCACGCAGGAAATTGCGCCATGAAAATCTTACTGTCAGAGAGAGCCCTCCCCACTCCAACAAAAAACCCGGGTAGATCCCCGGGTTTCGTGTCGCGAGCAACTGCTCGACTGAACAAGGAGGCCGGATTACTCCGAGCCTCCTTCGCCAGCACCGCCATCTTGCTCCTCGGAGCCCTCAGAGGCATCACCCTCCGCACCTTCGCCAGGTTCTCCCGCAGCAGCCTCGCTGAGGGCTACCCGGGTCTTGGCTACCAGGGCCACCACCACCTCTTCACCGAGGGTCGGGTTTACACCTTCCGGCCACTCCATTGCTCCGACATTAAGCATCTCTCCAACATCAAGGTTACTGACATCCCCTTCAATTGTCTCGGGAAGATCCTTGGGGAGACATTTGATCTCGATGCTGTAGAGCATCTGCTCAAGTTGCCCTCCCAGTTTCACCCCGAGTGCCTCCCCGGTCAGGGCAACGGGAATTTGAGCTGTGATCTCAGTATTGTCATCAACCGCCAGGAAATCAGCATGGAGGATATTACCACTCAATGGGTCGTGTTGAAGGTCTTTCAGAA
Organism: Roseibacillus sp.; assembly: GCA_002709395.1. Taxonomy (GTDB): domain Bacteria; phylum Verrucomicrobiota; class Verrucomicrobiia; order Verrucomicrobiales; family Akkermansiaceae; genus Roseibacillus_B. The sequence goes on from PAQU01000035.1 coordinate 23,245, forward strand.
ACGCCAGCTGGTGACTCCCCCCATCCAGCTCCAAGTCCACAAGCACGTTAGCCGAAACACTATCCGCAAGCATTTCTCTGAAACCCTTGGCGCTCACCTTGACGTTCCGGTTTTCCGAAGTAGTCCCATAAACGACCGACGGGATAAATCCTTCCCGGCGCATACGCTTGAGCACACCACTACCGGTTCGCTTACGGTCCTCTGCCTTGAGTGAATGCGTTTTTGCCATCGATCTATGGGGTTTTCTAGGTTCGCGGCGAGTTTCGAGATTCACCGCAGGGGGCGGCTAGCTACACGGATCCGCTCTCGATGTCAAAGAGAGAACTGACAGATTTTCCGTTGTGAATCCGCTGAATGGCCTCTCCAAGGAGCCCCGCGACACTGAGAGTAGACACCTTCGCCCGGCAGGACTCAGGCGGAGGAGGGGTGGAATCCGTGGTAATGACCTCATCGATATCGGAGCTCATGATTCGTTCACACCCAAGATCTCCCAGCACGGCGTGGGAAACTCCCGCATAAATGCGCCCCGCTCCATTACCCTTGAGCGTTTCTGCAGCCGCACAAAGAGTTCCGGCAGTCTCCGTCATGTCATCCACGATAATAGCGTCACGACCCTCAACTTCCCCGATAAGCTTCATTGGCTCAACCACGGTAGCTGAGATCCGCTGCTTGGCCACAATAGCCAGTTCTGCCCCCAGGGCATCAGCATAGCTACGGGCAATCTTGACCCCTCCCACATCGGGAGAGACCACCGTGAGCTCCCGGTCGGATCCTTCCCGCTGATCGCGCAGATGCTTGAGAAGAACCGGCTTCGCATAAAGGTGGTCTACCGGAATATCAAAGAAACCCTGCACCTGAGCGGCATGCAGATCCATCGTGAGCACCCGGTCAACCCCTGCAGCTTCAATAAGATTAGCCACCAGCTTGGCCGTGATGGGAGCACGAGGCTTGTCCTTCCGGTCCTGTCGGGCATAGCCGAAGAAGGGAAGAACCGCCGTGATCCGCTCCGCACTGGCACGACGGACCGCATCAACCATGATCAGAAGCTCCATGAGGTTCTGGTTAGTCGGCGGGCAAGTGGGCTGGATAATGAAGACATCCTGCCGCCGCACATTTTCATCAATCCGCACATAGGTCTCTCCATCTGGAAAACTGGTGACCTCGGCATCTGCCAGACTGGTTCCAATCTGGTCTGCAATCCCCTGAGCGAGAGAGGGGTGGGCGTTCCCGGTAAGAAGTTTCATGGAGTCGGCAGCCGGATATTGGTTAGTCATTTCTGGCCGGGAGGGCGAGTAGAATCGACGGCCAAGCGGTTTCTTCCGGTCGAATACCCGTCCTGCCAACCGCAGTGCACTACTTGCTTCCCTGCCTCATGATCACGACCGGGACCGTCTTGAGAAGAATCTTGAGATCAAGCCCAAGCGACCAGTTGTCGATATACTCCAGGTCCAGGCGGACCCATTCCTCAAAACTGGTGATCTCATTCCGACCGCTCACCTGCCAAAGGCAGGTAATTCCAGGCCTCACACTGAGCCGGCGCCGATGCTCGGACTTGGTAAACTGCTCGACTTCGTAGATGGGAAGCGGACGCGGGCCCACCAGACTCATCTCCCCCCGCAGGACGTTTAGCAACTGAGGTAGTTCATCAATACTCGTTCGCCGCAGGAAACTGCCAAATTTAAACACCCGGGGATCTTTCTCGAGCTTGAAGACCGGGCCCGTCATTTCATTGCCTTCGGATTCCTTGATCTCTTCAAGTTGAGCCTCGGCATCCGGATGCATGGTCCGGAATTTCCACATGTTGAAAGGCTTGCCATAGCGCCCAGCCCGTTTCTGGCGGAAAAAGACAGGACCCTTCGGACTCCCGATCTTGATGAAAAGGGCCACCCACCACCAGATCAGGACAATGGAAAGGCTGAGAACGAGGACCGCGCCGAGGAAGTCGATCATCGACTTGACCCAGAGAGCCCAGGACAATTCAGGGGTAGACCGCAGGACCAGCATGGGATTTCCCCCCATGCTGTCAAAGTCGGGACGGGCAACCTGCGCCTGCAGGAATCCCGCCGAGATCCAGGCTTCCACCCCCTGCAACTCGCAGATTTCCACGAGTTCCGCCAGTTCTCCAAATTCGGTCTGCTTGGGTGCAAAGATCACCCGGGCGACGGACTCTCGTTTGAGCAAATCCTCGAATTGCTCAGAGCTCCCATCAGAAGGCTGGTAATGAGCCACCACTTTGTAGTCTGCAAGGACATCTGCCGAGAGACTTTCCTCGAACTCCCCGATGGATTCCTCAGAGCCAACATAAATCACCGCTTCCTTCGCATCCTCCGCCCGAACCGAGTGCAATACAAAACTACGCACCAGGGCCTCCCGGCCAAGAACGAGGCATACCGCGATGGGCACGGCCGCCCCGAGTGTCAGGCGGGGCGTGTCTCCAAGCTTGAAGAAAACCACAAGGGCTCCAACCGTCACACCAACGATGATCAACGACTTGAACATCTGGACCAGTGAGTCCCGGACACGCTTCCGAAGCGGGTGCCGATAAAACCCGAAGCTTGCAAGCGCTATGGGAGTAAGCGGCACAATGACAAACAGCAGCGGCATTAACTCGGAAAGTCCAAGTTCGGCAGGAGCTCCCCCCCCCGGCCATATATTCCACTTGATGAGAAGCCTGAGAAGGTCATCCCGCACACCGGCGCTGATCACAAAGGCCAGATACACCAGGCCAGCATCGACAAACTGCAATGCCTGCACCGAAAGCGCTTCTTTACGTCCCTGGGCCATCAGCTGTTATTAAGAACATCCGGGTGGAAAAACCGATTGAGGATGTCGGGCGGAAACTCAGGCCGGATCTTTCCATCCTGCAATGATTTAATGTAAAATTCCAGAATTGCGCGTCGTTCCCGGAATTCCTGGGGCTGGCTGAACCGATATCCTCTATCGCGAATGGAATACTCCAGGTATTCCAACGAACGCAGGAAGCATCCGAAAGCCTCTTCCGGACGGCGATTATACCACAGGTGTTTGCCCCGCAGGGCCAGATGATGCGAAAGCCCCGCATATGCACCAAACTTACGTTCCCGGCGCCTGGCAACCCGGATGGCCTCACCATGAATCTCGGCTGCCTCATCGAAGTCTCCGAGCAGATCAAGGACAAGAGCCAGCGCTATCAGGGTTCGTGCATCCTCTGGATGGCGTTCGAGGGCAAGCTCCAGTGCCCAGCGAGCCTCCGCAAGGCGCACCACTATTTCAGGACGGTCCGCTTCCGGGGTCTGCGTATAGGCGCTGAGCTGCAGGCGACCGTACATTTCGGCTACGGCATAATGCGGAGACTCCTCCACCAGAGTCCTCAGGAGAGGAAGTTCCCCGGAACCAACTTCATAACTGGTCTGCCGTGACTTTTCCCAATTAAGCCATTTTGTCATGTGCAGACTCTCCTTCCCGACCGCAATGATGCTGAGTGCGACCACCACGATAACAAGAGCAGCATACCCGCCTCTGGCAAATAAGGACCGGGTGGGGGGACCCGCAGGCATGATGAGACCGATGACAAGGGCTGCCATCATGAGGATAGGAAGGAGGTGGGTCTGGAAATCGAACGCGCCGTGAAGCATTCCTCCCACCAATGCCGCCGCACCACCCACCTGCAGGCCACGCCAAAGAGATGAATCATGAGGGCCTCCGTCATCCCTGTAAACCGGAAGCAGCGCTCCGAGAAGAATGACGACAAGGAACCCCAGAATAAGGATCAGGCCGACCAGTCCATAGTCACAGAGTACCTGGAGATATTCGCTATGGGCCAGTTCGGGATCATTGACCCACCCGGGAATGTCCCCGTCCCAGTGCTGAATGGAAAGGTAACGGTAGCTCTGGCTTCCGTTACCAAACAGGGGGTTTTGCTGCCAGATGTCAAAGGCCACACCAGCCAGGCCAAGTCTCGAGCTGGAGCCCATGAGGTTTCCCAGGTTCGACTCCTGTCCCCGTTGCTCGCTAAGGGCTGGAATGGCAAGTGCGACGGCTCCCGCTACAAGAAGGACAAGAGCGGCCAATCCAGCATAGGCCCCCACCCGGGCCCCGGGACCTTGTCGCCGAATTCGCAGGAAAATATAAAGGGCACAGCAACACGCTACTCCACACACTGCAGCAGCAAACCCGGCTCGGGACTTCGTCAGCCAGGAAAGAAGAAGGCCTGCTATTACGAGTAGCAGGAAGGGCAACCGGGACCTCCAACCGCGGCCGTGTAGTCCTACTCCGAGAAAGAGAGGAACCATGATGGCAAGAAGCCCCGCCAGGTTGTTCCACTGCCAGAAGAGTCCGCTTACTCCCTCTGCACTGGGTCTCGCCCGGTGAAAGAAGGTAAATTCAGGGTCAATAAACTGCTGATAAAGCCCTGCGAGAAACTGCACCCCGAAGACCGTCACAAGCACAAAAAGAATAATGCCCCTCGCACGGCGGGCAGCGCCACACGTCGATACCGTCACAATGGTCAACCACGCCATGGTGATCAGGTGCAAGTCATGGCGACCGAGGTCCCACACCTGCGAGGACAGGGCGCGGTAGATAAAATACAGCAGCAGGGGCAGGCCTGCGAGGAGTAGGGACCTCCGCGCCACCTGTCCTGACCGAACCGACTCCATCAACCCCAGGAGAGCTCCGATCATGACCAGCGGCACGGCCACTGCACTCCGGTGGAGTTCAAGGCCCCCCGCCAGCAGGACGGAGACTACCCAGCCGGCCAGGAGAAACAGAAGCGCGGAAGGCCCCAGCCAGTTCCATCCGGCAAATCCTGTTCCAGGGGTTCGGTTTTTCATGATCTCAAGTGACAAGTCGGAAGAATAACCCCATTCAGCCCGCGGCCGTAAACCAACCCACGAGGGCAAGCCACGAAAGTAGCGAAATAACCAGACCAGGGCTCTTGAAAAGAAGCCGCTCAGGAGTTTCTACCACGGAGGACCGCAACGCCATCCTCAGGTAGCAGATCAATCCGGTCAGGGCCGGCACTGCACTGAAAGCAAACGGAATGCGGTCTGGGCGGTTCATGCAGTATGCCAGATAAATTGCCCCGGACAAGAGGGCGCAAGCCCCAATCAGAACATCAAGGAGCTCAGCTGTGTACCCTCTCAACGCCCGCCGGGTGACCCCCATCTCCCGATGAGTTTTTTCAAGAAGAAGCCACTCTCCCTTGCGCTTTCCAAAACCGAGCAGTAAGGCAAGGAAATAGGTACAAGTCAGGAGCCATCCGGTAGGATGAGCCGTGAAATCAAATCTCTGCAGGGCAAAGGCCCCCGCCGCCACCCGGGCAACAAACCCGATGGCGAGGACAAGGACATCAAGCAGGGGCAGCCTCCGCAGGTAATAGGAATAGACCCAGGACAGCAGATAATAGCCCAACAGCACCCACATTACGTTCCCCACCCCGTAGAACCACCATGCACACCCCAGCGCACTGCCCGCGAGAAGCACAACCGCAATCCAGGCGCCCTGCACGGAAATCTGCCCACTAGCAATAGGCCGCCCGCTCTTGCGGGGATGACACCGGTCTTCCGCAAGGTTCAAAATGTCATTGGCGAGATAGACGGCGCTGGAGATCAAGCAGAAGCACAGAGTCACAGGAAGGACCGCCAGCCACGCTGACACCTCGAGGGCCGCTCCGTGGAAAAAGAGGGCCGCCAGGCAGAACCCGCTTTTAATCCAGTGCTGGAGGCGCAAGGCCTCCAGCCATTTCCGGACTGCCGCGGAAATCATATGTGTTGTCGCTTTATCTGACATCTCACCCGTCTCTTCCCGGTGCCCCGCTCCGTCGGCTCTGGACCGCCGGACAACTCATCGTCTCCCACCGGCGCCCCCGTACTTCCTCACGTCCATGAAGGTGGGAAGGGTTCCGAATCCTATCCAGAGGTTCTTTAAATCATCCCCTGGACCCCTGATAAGCTCCTTGCATTCTTCCGCAGTAACAGGAAGGCCCCACCACGCCTCTTCGTCGTATGCGCTATCCAATTTCACTAGTTTCCCGGGATACTGAATCCCTTGCTTCAAATGCTCCAGCAGGCTCCGGGCCCTCCCCACAATCAGGCCCTGGTGACCCTCCAAATAGTCAAAATTCCAATCTTCCTGGTCCCCGGGGCTAAGCCGGAAATCATTCCCACTGAAATACCGATGAAAAGCCATCTTGGCGCTGACCCCGGTATCACGAGGTCCCGGCTCCTTCGCAGGATTACCCGGGGTCCAGAGAAGGATCCGCTCCCCCTCGGCCTTGCCCACCACCTCCAGATGCCCATTCGCAAGGAGGGAAAGGAGGGACCTGCGGTTGGACCCTTCCGTAACATCTACCCCCCGCTGCCGTTTCCCCAGGGTCCGCTCGTCAAAAAGAACAAAATCGGCCCCCTCAAGATCTTTCGCCTGTTCCTTACCAAAAAAAGCAAGGTGGAACGTGCCGTAGGACACGAGCCCGCTGCTGAGAATGGCACCCTTCCCAAGGGGGAGACTCACAGGAGCCACCGTGCTCCAAGCCCTCCAGACCCGCTGATTATGATCCACAGGTTTCTCACCGGCCCTGGCCAGGCGATCGAGAAAGCTCCCATATCCTCCCATCGGCCAGAAGCCGTCGGTCGAAGGGTAGAGGGTAGAGCCCCTCGTCACGAGATCAGCCTTGGTCCATCCCGACATCCTCACTCCAATGATCCAAGGGGTCACGGTCCCGAGGAGCGTAAGTATGATCGCCCCATGTCCCAGCTTGCTCCGCCCGATCGCAGACCACACCTCTCTCCCTCTTTCGAAGAAGACCGTAAGAAGAATCGCAAGCGCCGGAAGGAAAAGGTGGCGCGGGGTATACAGGACACACGCATAGAAAATGAGTGGAAGCAGGACCGCAATAGCCAGCAGTCCCGAGTAGAGTGTCCGTTTCCGTACAACAGTAACCGCAAAGGCAAGGAGCAGCAAAAGAAGCGCACCAAGACCGCCACCAATGAACGCTACAAAGGTCGGCAGGACAAAGAACGGGGTCGGCAGAACCGCGAAACTGTCACTGAGCAGCAATCCAAGGACGATGGCAAAAACAGAGCCAATTCCCATTGCTTGCAACCTCTGGTCCCGCATGAGCGCCCCGAGGGAATCTTTCCGGGCGGCAAGGAGCGCAAGAAGAGGCATGAGAAGAATCGCATCCTGTCGCGCAGCAGTAGCGGCCCAGGCTAGAAGGCCTACCAGGAAGGCACGTAGTCCCTCAGTCCACCTTTTCCCTGGGTTCTCCTCCGCCTCCGCGGCGGAGCAAAGCATCACCGTAAGAATCAGGAGAAAAGACGCCGAAATCATGTTCGGAGACAAAAACATTCCCGAAAAAGAAAGGACCGGAGTGAACAGGGCCCCATAGAGAACGACTACCTGCACCCCGGACCACCTCCTCTGGGACCCTACCAGCGCAAGCAGGGAAAGAGCAAAGAGGGTGATCGCAAGGAGATTTCCCTGCCGGACGACCTCCATCGAACTGTCGACCTCCGGATTACGTAATTTTAACCACGCCGCTGTTATCCAGTAAGAAAAATACTGTTTGTCATAGTTATAGCTGTCGTTGCCCGCTAACGCCTCGTCCCCCACAGCCAGCTGCACCGCTCCCTCCAGCAGAGAGGCCTGATCACTCTCGCGCATGACAGGGCCGACGGCCCAGACTTCCAGGCAGATCCATGCCACCGCCACCACGGATGCCGCCAGACGCATTTTCCCGGGAAAGGTCATTCCGGATCAGGGACCATTGGATTCAGCACGGCCAGATACTGGAGTTGCCTGCCGAAGAGCAGGTTCAGAAACGGGGGATACAGATCAAGGGACGCCCGTTCCTCCTGGATGGAAAGATTGCACTCGATGAAAAGGTCATGCCATCCGGTTAAGGTGGGATAACGAAAGAGGCAGCGAACCCCATACCCGGCATTAGCTGCCCAGTCGATGAGGGATATCCGCGGCCACGACAGCGGAGACCCGGTCTTGTGGTCCTTGACGATCACTCGCTTCCGCGCCACCCGGGCGGCTTCCCGCAACAGGCGTGCCGGGTTTTCCTCGTGGTGAAGCACATCCGCCAACAGGACGTTATCAACGCTGTTGTCTCCCTGCGGTATGCTTTCTCCGTCATATGCATCCACCGAAATCGGACAGCCCTCCCGCACATTTGTTTCCAGCCCCCGGACTTCGAGGCCCTTTGCGTCGACGAGGGCCCCTCCGAGGGCTCCTCCTCCACAGCCGACATCAAGAAGCGATTCCCCTCGCGGAATGCAATCCCCCAGGACCTCGACAAGGGCTTTCAGGCGCCGTTCATAGACCGGCGCGTGCAGCCTGCGCAGAAGAGCTTTCATTGAGCTCCCGGTTCTCGCAGTGATTTCTGAAACATGGGAGCGAACCGCTGGATGAAGGCAAGGGCCCGCTGACGAGCCTTCTGGTCAGCTTGCTTGATCTCTTCCGGAGTCGTACACCCTTTCAGGTCCGCATACACCAGGACACTGGGATACCCCCACCGGTTATTGATGTTTTTGAACATGTTGTCCAAGACCGTCAGGAGGATCCGCTCAAAGTCTGAGGGTGTCGACCGCTTCGCCCCGATCCACCAGTAGAAATAATGCGCGCGGACATTACGGATTGAACCGTCCTCTTCGTTTATCTTCCTCAGGAGGGTGAAATCCATGATCTTAAGGTTCTGACCGGCAACAGGGAGAGTCACGGTCTCCTTCCCCGCAATCCGCCAACCCTGTGCCCGCAGACAGACTTCAGGGCGGTGCAGACTCCGGCGATCATTTCCGCTGAGAATCAGGCTTACAGAGATGCCCGCCTCCGTAAACCCGGCTTCATTCGAAGCCCTCGCATCCTTGGGGACATACAGCATTTTCTCAATCCCGGTGTCCCCCGGCAGCCATTTTTTTTCCTCCTTGGAAACCGGCCGCTCAAACCCCAGGTGACCGGGAACGTCTTCCCTCCCCGGCAGCCTTAACTCCATCCCCGATGCCGAATTCTCCGCAGCATTGGGAAAGAGCTTGCAGAGAGCTATCGTAGGAGAGACGAGCAGCAGGACTGCACAGCTCCGGATCAGGGCCTGTCTGGTTGTGATCATTCTGGCGGGTTGTCCGGTCCCTCACTGGTTATACCCTCTGCATCCATCCCTACCACACGAGTACGCACACGCTTCCTCTTCAAAGAATTGAACCCCCGGTTCAGCACCTCCACCAGGATCAGCATACAAAGAAGAGCGACGATAAAAACCGCTATCCCGGCACCAATATGAAAGGTAGACGGATGTTCATCCGAACCGATCGCGAAGTCCTTGGAAAACCAGATGGTGCCATAATAGAGGAGGAGCATACGCACGAGGTTACCGAATATTGCAAAGGGAACGGCTGAAACGGCAAGGAACAGGCGCTGCCAGCTTTTCCTGAGAGAGATATACCCATATATCAGGCTTACCATTCCAAGGGCGAAGAGGGAGCGTAACCCTGAGCACGCTACCGCAATACCCAGCGAAAATCGTTCGCCCGCCGCCATTCCTTCCGCAGGAGGAGAATACAAAGAGGTCCCCGAACGAACGACCTCTACCCCGGTAAGCCTCAGATATCCCTCGGTCAGCTTGGTCATGAGCAGCTGCAGGGGACTGGCAATGGGCTCAATGAGAAAAACCAGAGGCCAGGTCAGCCCAAAGAGAACCCATAACCAGAAGGCCCTCCGGAAGAATTCAACCCCAAGAAACCAGAGGACGAATCCCGCCACGAAGAGCTGTCCCGCGAAATAACCCACGTATTTCTCATTTGCCTTATAGCCTCCGAAGTAAATGAAACAGGCAAGGGCCAGAACCACCAGTCCCAGATAACTGGGCCGGGCGGTGAGATTCGCAAACCGCTTCCGGGTGACAAAAAACAGGATCAGGACGACAGGAGGCACAAAGTAGCCAAAGGCCCACTCTGCCTGCTCCATGCGATATCCCTGCCTCATGTTGCTCCAGAGGGTTGATCTTTCGAACTGGTAACCCGTGGAATACCCGAATCCGAAATAAAGATAACCCATCACCAAAGCCACACAGCCCAACATGATCACGGTGGGACGCCTTCGCCAGACGGCTATCCCCAGGAACCTTACTCCGTTGAAAAGCTTTTCGAGCCAGCGCGGATAGCCTCTTTCAGAGGGATTTGAGCTACTGGTCATGGCAGGATACTGGCCACATGCATAGTCCGCGGGGTGATAACAATTACGTCCGGCAGAGGAAATTACTGGTAACCATACAGCTCCAGCACCTCCGCTAGAGCTTCATTAAGCTCCTTCACGGTTTCCGGTTTCAGTTTCTTGCGGTGGTTGCCGGGCTTCACTGATCGTTTATGGGAAAGAATACTCTCCCCGGCAACGGAGAAGTCTGCTTCCGCGATAATCCGGTCAACTGCAGCCTGGTCGCGGTTCATCCCGGTGTGTTCAACCACCTTCCGGATAAAATCAGGGAAGGCGGTTACCATCTCCTCATAAGGGAGGAAAAGAACCCCCGACTTGCCGAGAAGCCGATGGTGGAAATCGAGGAAGTCGCGTCGGTATTCCTCCGCGTGCTGCAGCACCCATTCATCAACCTCAAGTGCCCTTGCCTCCTTGCGGGCTCTGAGATTGTCAAAGTTGTTGAGGGTATGCGACTCTCGGATCGAGTAGTAGTGCGACACCAGGCAGTCCCGGGGGTCCCGAAGCAGGACTACCGATCTGTATTTCTCCTGATCAGGAATTGGGTAGGCCCGCCGCAAGGTTCCAAAATACAACCCGTGGGGATGAAAGGCCTTTTCAAGAAAATCCCTCCTGTAGAACCTTGCGCTCTCGTCCTGATTCACCTTCGCGAAATAGCTGTCGTAATCAAGGTGCTGAAACCCGTTGGCCCCGGCGAGATCGCGCAAGGCTCTGGAGAGAAACATTGATCCACAGCGGTAATAGCTGAAAAACAGGACACTGGGAAACCCGTCCGGTTTCAATTTCCCCTGCATCCCCTGGCGCTCGGCCTTCCAGAGCAGACGATTGTAGAGCCGGGAGAGCCTCACATAGAGGCCCGGACAGGCCCCCATGAAACGCAGACGCAATCTCCGTAACAGACTTACTGATCGGCTCACTGTTTCGTGCAATGTTGTTTGCCCCTCGCATGGCGGCCTGCATTGGCCTCAATCGCATCCCGGTAGACTCCGGTGAGCAGTTCCAGGTTATGCTCCCGCCCGAAGTGGGTCAGATAATGAGCGTGGGCAACCCGGCCCATTTGGTGCCGCTCTTCACGAGAGAGAGAGAAAAACCGACGGACACACGCAGCGAGCCCGGCTATATCACCAGGATTGACCAGATAGCCTGTCTCCCCCTCAACAACGAGATCTCCCGGGGCCGTTCCCCGGGAAGAAATAACCGGGGTTGCCCCTGCATAAGCCTCCAGCACGGTTCTCCCGAAAGTCTCGTGGCATTCGGTCGGCAGCAGAAGGAGCTCAGATTCCGCCATGGCCTGGCAGGCCTCCTTCAGGGGAAGCTGGCCAAGAAATGAGATCGCAGGATTTCTCGCGGCGCGGGAGCGTAATTCCCCCTCCAAAGGCCCGCTACCGAGAATGGTCAGCGGCGTTTTCAACTGCTCCCTGACCCAGGCCTCTACTAGCGACCGGACGCCTTTCTCAGCAGAAAGACGGCCCACAAAAATCGCCCGCGGGACTTTGTCCCCGGCCCGGTGAGCCGACAGATCAGGCACCACGTCGGGCTTCACCACGATTCGATCAGCAGGAAACCCTCCCTCCTTGAACTTTCGGCCCACCAGCTCCGATGGCACAAGAAATCGATCCGTGCCATTTACAAACGTTCGCTGAATGCGATGCCACGCATTCATTCCGACGACAACTGCGGATCCCATGGCGCTCCCCCGGTAACACCGGTGACGTATTGCGCCCCAGCCAACAGTCTCGCCCAGGCATAACTCGCAGTTCTGCCCATTTCTCATGAGAAGCCCTCCGGCACACAAGCTCCTGTAGTTCCGCAGGTGCTGGACAACGGCTACCCCGCAATCCCTGGCAGCACGATAGATCGATGTCGATATCAGGGGGAAAAAGTTCTGAACATGCATCACGTCAAAACGATTTGCGCGCAGGATTGAGCCTACCTCCCGACGGCTCTGCGACGAAGAAAAGGTATCAATTGCAGTCCGGAAACGGCCCCTCTGACTGATTTCCTCGTTGCTGCGAACATAACATTCAACCTCATGCCCCCCCTGCCTCAGCAACTCCACCTCAGCCTCAAAGGAAGTGTCCTCGCCACCCTTGACCAAGTATCGATTATGAACCATGAGCACCCGCAGGCAACGGGAGTTCGTTTCAGGAAAGGAGCTCATCGTAGCATTTAAGGTGACCCTCCAGTGAACGCTGCCATGTGTAGGGCTTGCTTCGCTCGAAGCCCATGGCCACCAGTTCATCACGCCTTCCAAGCGCTTCCAGTATGCCTGCCGCTCCGGCCGAGGGGTCAGAGGGGTCAAAGTAAAGCGCGGCCTCCCCTCCCACCTCAGGGAGGCTGGTGGTGTTACTGCAAACAACGGGAGTGCCAGAGGCCATTGCCTCAATGACAGGCAGGCCAAATCCCTCATAGAGCGATGGAAAGAAAAAGACTGCGGCCTTCTGGTATGCCGGAATCAATACTTCATCTGGAATGCGGCCCAGCTCGATCAATCGCTCACACCCGCAACGCCGATGAAACTCATCACGCAACTGATCCGGAAGCTGGGATCCCGCATGGACCAGCCTGAGCTCGGGCTCGCGGGCGAAAACCTCCCCGAACACCTCTGGCAGGATTCTCAGGTTCTTGCGAGCAATCGCACTGCTGACTGTAAGGACATAGGGCTTCTCCGCCAGTTCCTTCAGAGCCGGAGGAAAGGAGAGGGGAGCGCGAAATGCCTGCTGGTCTATGCCGTTCTCGACCACCCTGATCCGCTCGGGAGGAATTCCTATCAATTCCGTCAACTCCTTGGCGACGAACCGTGACACCGTGTTTATCAGGTCAAACCCCGCAAGGCGCTCCGCCTGTATGCGCACCCGCCGGATCTGGGCCTCACTAAGACCACCCCTGAATCGCAGGGGAATCAAATCATGCACTGTGACGAGAGTGCGGGGGCTGCCCTGCAAATGGGCAAGCAGGTGCCCGGAACCATGGGCCAAGGCGTGCACTACATCAAACGAGCCCGCTCGCCTGGTCCGCCATCTGTAAACCAGCCATTTGTCCACCGCCTTGGCGAGACGCGACCTGGATCCCGACATCAATCCCGTAAAGGGGACAAGCGGGCTGATCTGGTAACGTCCCAGACCTTCCGCATCACCTTTCGAGACTTCCAGATCCAACGCCCCGAAGCAGCGCTGCATGCTCACTATCCCCGCAGAAGGAGGAGTGGGAATCCACAGTACTTTTCTCATGAAAATCCAAGGACTGGTCTTGGACGGGCCCACCTCCAGGGCACGGATCAACTCAGAACCCGGTAGCCATCCTGCTCAGGAACGAGTGCCTCTTCCGCTTCCTCCCCTGCCGGTAATTCGTAATCGGATTGGAGAGAACGGGTCAATCCCGAGGCAAGGACCCCGAGGAAAAATGCAAAGAAGAACGGGTTCGGATAGGCGTCCATGGATAACACGCCCATCATCGCAGCACCAAGATAGGAGAAGGAAAGGGCCGCCGCGATTCGAAGCTGGAAAACTTCAAAACTCTGTCCCTTGGACATCCGGATAAGGTGCCGGTGCAGATAAAAGATCACTGGAACAAAAATGAGGAATCCTATCAGAACGGGCACATACCCGTATTCCAGGACAAACCGCGAAACATAGGAGTGTGCCCGGTAACCCCCATCACCCTGAGCGATTTCAGCCCCAAAGGGCGCCCAGTTACTGAGGTCCGCAAGCAGACTGAAATCATTGAGCCGGGAATAAAAGGTCCTGATCTGGAACACGTGGAATTTGGTCCCGCCCGCCCCGAATAACTCGTAGATCGCTGTCTGCCATGCTTCCAGTTTGCCTGCCAATTCCTCTCCGAGAAAGATGAGGATGAAAACCAATGCTCCAGCTCCGCCATAAGCTCCCAGGGTCAGAATCCTGCTACGGAGAATGAAAAACCCTACAAATGCTCCCGGGATCAAGAGAAGCGGGCCGCGCTTCAGGGAGAGGACCGCGGTTGTGGCGAACAGCACGAAGAGCACAATCGAAACAGCCGGATGCATTAGCCTCAAACCCTTCGACATCCGGGAACGAAAAAGAAAAGGGGTAAGGCACAAAGCCGCACACATGGCCATCGAGGCAGAGAGCGGCCCCTGAGCCGAGAAAGGACCGAAGATCCCCTCTCCCCAGAGAACATAGGAATAGTTCTGGGAGAACCCGCTGCGCATGTAGTCGGTTTCAAAGTCAGCCAGGCCATAAAAGAAGTGCANGATCGCATGAACCGCTGCCGGGACCATCATCACGACAATAAAGCGCTGGTATTTCTGGATATCCACCAGCCTGGGCAGGACTAACGGGACAACAAAGATCATCCCGTAGTATGCCGAGGTATTTGCCAGTGCCTTCAGGACAACGGGGTTCGCCCCGTACTTCATAATAGAGAAGAGCGCAGTGGCTGCGACGAGGGCAACCGCAGTTGAAAGCAATACTGCCGCACGCCGGGAAAAGACGCGGATACGAAGGGAAAAACTGGCTACATACTGCAGAACAATCCCCGCAAGCATGACAGGCGGAAGAGCCAGGATGAAATAGACGTCTCGAAAATCCATGACATCTCCGACGACGAGGAATTTCTTTGGGACATCCAGGTAGATGGCCATGACGACGAGAACATACATTGCCAGTCTTGGGGTCATGCACCCCATGAGAAGGGCTGGAATCCAAAGGAATCTGTAGGTCGCGCCCAGAACATTCCCCGGTCCGGTCAGGATCGTGACCACAAACACGAGTCCCAGGAGCATCATCCCGATAACCGTAACAATTGGCCCTAGTCTAACAGTCCCCATCAGATCGATATTTTTACTGTTGCATGCCGGCCTCCACCGCAGGGATCACTTCTCATATAACTGGTCGTCGCCATACTTGGAGGTTCAACTGTCAAAGGCTCGCGCACATACCCTCTCATAGACCCTGTCCGCAGTTTCCCTGCGATTCTGGCTGGTCGCTTCCATGAAGCGTTCCCGCATGGAGGCAGCCTGCTCCCTTCTCCTAGCGTGTTCGTGCTCATCCTGGCGCAGGCGAGGCTCAAATTCCTCCATTCGATCTTCAGGCAATATCGTCCGGAAATCTGTGCCAAATTGATCATTCACCGCGCCCACCACGGATGCGAAGCGACCTGTTGTCGTTTCAAAATCGCTCACTATCATCTTCCCCAGGTGGGGCTCAACCGCCTCATAAAACATGGCATACCAGCGGAGTGCCGCATTAAAGGGGACAAACGGCCATCTGCGAACCATCGAACTTACTGAGTCCAGAGGACGCCGCAAGGTCAGCAGAACCGGGATATCCAGCACTGTGGCCCGGATGGTCTCCGCTGGGCTATGATAATGGTTTCCGATCAGGCAGGTCGGGGACTCCCCCTGCATCGCCCGAAACGCCCGCATCGCAAAAGAGTTAGCCGACCCTGGAAATCCATCAACCACAATGGATAAACCTCGATGCNCCCGGGCCTCCTCCGGTCTGGCCTCCTCACTCCGCATGAAACGGCGAGTCCGGGTCATGCTGTATGGCTTCATCAACGGCCACAGTGCCTCCCGGCAACTGATCTGGTAACGCACCTCCAGCGAGACCGCCCGTAACCTGCTGTAAAGACTCATAAAAACGCGGAAACAAATACGGCTACCAATCAGGAAGCAAATTGCCCAACCTGCTCAGCCCGGACAAAAAGATAGTTTGAGAGCCGGATCTCACCGTGAGGCGCAATACCATCCAGTAATTCCCGGCTTCCGTCCAGATGCAGACGGACGATTCTATAGCCTAATTCCTCGACAATGGCCAGTAGTTGATCCTGTCGGGATTGACGAAAACGGCCCTGCTTTGTCTCCGGATCATATACTGGCAGGAGCTCGGTGATTATTACCGGGCGGTCTCTCTCAAGAAGGGGTTGGAGAGCTTGGAAAACCTCCAGTTCACCACCCTCGACATCGACCTTCACAAGTCCAAACCGCCGTGTCTCAAGTTCTTCTGGCAGGGCGTCCGCTCCCAGGATCGGAACCTTGATCTGCCTCTTGTATTCGTCTTCTCCTCGAAACCCCGCCACGATACTTCCTTCTCCGCCCGTAATGTTATTGAGCCGAAGATCCATTGCCCCCGTGGAGTTCGAAATCCCAAACGGAAATACCACACAGGGTTCAAGGTCATTCGCCTCAATCAATTTCATCGTGTAAAAAACACAGAACGGATTAGGTTCAAATCCTATGTAATCCCAATCCGGGCGGATCGATTTCGCCGCAAGCAAGGTCTGCCCGAGGTTTACTCCCACATCGAGAAACGCGCCTTCGCAGCCAAGCTCTATTTCCCGCAGCGTCTTCAGCATCCATGGCTCGTATTCGGCCCGCATCGCACCACCGAGCCCACCTGCGATGGGAATGCGGAAGTTCTTCCCGTTTATCGTCTTGTTCAGCAGGAAGTTAAAGCGGCTGCCAATTGCCCGTTTCAATTTTCGAATCATGTCTCCCGTTTACTTGATCGGTTCTCTTGCTATCCCCGTGCATTCCGCAGGACCTCCAGGATCTTACGTGCCCGGGCCTTCCAGCTATGACGCTCGCGTGCAGCGACCACCCGTGCACGCGCTGCTTCGAGTTCGGCTGGGCTGTCTGCCAGATGGCGCAGCAATTTATGAAACCCCTGGGGACTTTCCACCACCCAGCCAAGATTCTCACGCTTTACGAGCTCGGCCACTACCTTGAGCCCGGCTGAGACAACGAGTGGAACCCCAAAGGAGATCGCCTCGAAGATCTTCACCGGCATCGCAAAGGCGAGATACTCGTTGTCGTCGCGCACCGCCAAAGCGAGGTCCGCTCGCCCGTAAAAAGGATGAAGCCCCACCCCGTGCGCATGACTGACGGTCACGTTGGTGCGCTCATCGAACTTGTAGAGCTCCCCGTGATGGGCGAGCGCATTCTCGCGCGTGATGACATCCATGGTCGCACAGTCGATCTCATCCATTGCCTTGATGTAGGGACGCAGGTCATAGTGGGGTGGCGCGATGTTGCCGACGTAAAGCAGGTTGAGACGCCCTTCTTCGCGATTCCCCCCGCGGGACAATTCTTGCAATTCACCGCCCGGAGGCAATGTCCGTATTTCCGTGTCAGGAAATGAACCGGGAACATGGTGCATCATGTTCTTGTGTGGCAGAAAGAGGACATCGAGGGATCTCTCGTAATGCTTCAACTCGCGACGCGCAAAGGCAGGCGTGAGACGGTGCCGGATGAACGAGCGCAAGCTCACCGCCTTCGTCTCTTCGAGCACCCAGTAGATGTCTCGATAGAACAGCCCGGTCGGCACACCCCTCCGGTGAAGGTTCCGGATCAGATTGTAGTCGAAGTTCATCCGCCAGGGCCGCCGCCGTATCCAGGTCAGGGCTGGCGGCACCACGACGGATTCCGAATAGAACACGGCGTCCTCAGGGAGCACCGCCGGAATGCGGGCTGCCTTCTTCACCCGCGCGGGACCCGGGCCTGTGATCTCAATGACCTCTTCCCCAACCTCGCGCATGGCATCCAGTAAGCGCAGGGGGCGCAGGGCCGCGCCCACCGCGGCTTCCTGGATGATTGGCTTGGCGTGGTGATAGATAATCATCAACTCGTCAGCGATTTTACGATCCGCCCGGCGGCCTTCCCGTCGCCATAAAGCGGGGCCCACTCAGTCATTGGGTCGGCCGCTGCGTATTCCCTCAGGCGATCAATCTCGTTTCCCAGAATTACGTTCCACCCCGCCTCCACGGTCTCCACCCACTCGGTTTCAGTGCGCAGGGTCACGCACGGCGTTTCACTCCAGTAAGCCTCTTTCTGCAGACCACCCGAATCTGTGAGGACCACATCCGCGGCATCCAACAAAACCGCCATCTCGAGATAGCCCACCGGATCGATGGCCAGAATACTCTCTCCCAGCTCCAGTCCGTCACGATCCAATGCCTGCCGCGTACGCGGATGAACAGGGAAAACAACTGTCTGCGAAAGGGTATTGAGCTCGCCAATGAGCGAGGAAAAGCGCTCACGATCATCCGTATTCTCCGCCCGATGGAGCGTGAGCAGGGCAAATCCCTTTTCCAGCAATCTAGGGTCCACCGTCTTGAGAAACTCCCGTGCCCTCCCCGCGACCACTTCACGCGCAAGGCGGCTCGCATCCGCCATGACATCTCCCGCCACTTCTACCCCTTCCGTAATCCCCTCCCGCCGCAAATTCTCGATGCCTGCTTCGCTTGAACAAAAGAGCCGGTCTGACATGTGATCGGTGAGCACGCGGTTCAGCTCTTCAGGCATACGCCGATTCCAGGAACGAAGTCCCGCTTCGACGTGACACACCGGGATGTGCAGNTTGCTTGCCGCCAGGGCCCCTGCCAGCGTGGAGTTGGTATCCCCGTATACGAGCACCCAATCCGGGCGTTCCTTGAGCAGGATCTTCTCGATACCTTCGAGCATACGTCCGGTCATTTCCCCGTGCGTTCCACCTCCCTGGCCCAGAAAATGAGCAGGGGCAGGGATGCCGAGTTCCNTGAAAAAGATCTCCGACATGGCCGCGTCGTAATGCTGCCCGGTATGCACGAGGACCTCGCTGACCCCGGCCTCCGCAAAGGCCCGGCTCACCGCCGCAGCCTTGATGAACTGCGGACGCGCTCCAATGATAGTCGTACAATTCATTGTCTATCTCAGGCAGCCGAGAACCCTAGCGCTTTGTCAGATGAAAGAAGTGATGGTAGGGGTTCCACTTCAACGTAAAGTCCCGATTAACCTTGAACGACTCTTGCAACACGCTCCTGACCCGGGAGAGCTTCGTTTCCTTGCAGCTGCCGATTTCCCAGTGGTGACCCGGATAGATATTTTCCTTCTTTCCGGGAAGCGCCCAAAAGAGACCGGGCATTCGCCAGCGAAGCATGGGAATCTTCAGTCGCAGTTGGCAGCAGAGGAGAATCCTCTGGAGACGGGGCAAGGTAAGCACACAGGAATCCCGGCTCACCCGGGCAATCTGGTCAATCGCAATGGAGAAGTCAGAGAACGGGAGATGCTCGAGAACTT
Source organism: Roseibacillus sp. (assembly GCA_002709395.1). Classification (GTDB taxonomy): domain Bacteria; phylum Verrucomicrobiota; class Verrucomicrobiia; order Verrucomicrobiales; family Akkermansiaceae; genus Roseibacillus_B. Next base: position 42,467 of record PAQU01000035.1, read on the forward strand.
CGGCGCAGAGAACACAGTCGAAGCTTGCGTCTTCGAAGTACTTGTCGAGTTCAAGAACGCTACCCAGAACATCGGGTTCCANGTTCGGGTTTACATCCACGGTCGTTACCTCAATTCCCGCCTTGCTGAGATAGTCGGATACAAACCCTGTGCCCTTTCCGATCTCAAGGACCTTGCGCGCACCAGTGGCATGCACATCAATAATCTGGTGCACCAGTGATATGAGTTGCGGCCATGCAAAATACCCTGGCCCAAGGTAGAGGTCCTTCGACAAGCTCTCTTCTTCGTCTTTTTTTCGCTCGTGCATGATGGGTTATATTTACCTAGCCGCGCGTCCGGGACTTCTGAAGCCTGCCCAGGACTGATTGGAACGAAGCCTTCATCTCCGCAGGAAAGAAGATGAAGAAAAGAAGGGCGAGGATTCCCACATAGAAGAAGCCCAGAACCATGCCTGAAGGCAAACCACCTTCAACTGAGACGAGCGTCCTCAGTTGGATCGCCGCTACCCCTGCCAAGGTGATTGCCAGCATGTTCAAACCAATATGCTTCAGCGGCATCAGGTTGAACCAGCGAATTTCGAGAAGACGGCTGCACACGCGCATGCAATACGGAATGACATATCCCCAGAAAACTATCACCGTTCCCCATGCTGCACCCTCCATCCCAAAGTAGTAGACCAGCGGAAAACTGATCACCGCATTCAGGATCAAAGTCCCCACTGCTCTTCGCAAAATGAGATCGGACCTTCCCGCCGCCTGAAAGATTGCCGTGAAAAAAACCATTCGCGCCGGAAGCAGGAGAAGATAGATCCGGAAGGGCCCCGAGCTCTCGGTGTATTCCGCTGAATAGAGAACCGTCATCAGGTCGGGGGCGACCACAAACAGCAATCCCCCCATAGGGAGAATCAGGAGAGAAAGCTTCCTCGCTCCCTTTAACCACAACCCGAGNGCCTCGGTCTTCTTGCCGTCTTTGTAGAAGGCCACCAACTCGGGCAGGATCACCGCGGTAGCCGCCGCAGTAAGCACCTTGAGAAAGGGAATCTCCATGGCCCCATTGACGAAGACCGCATACTCCTCGGGACGACACAACGCGGAAACGAGAACCTGGTCGATCGAAAGAGCAATGCCTTCCATCATGAGAGCAAGCCCGATCGGCACCGCGTACTTGAGCTGGGAAGTCATCCCGCCTCTCGTTGGCCGATTCTCTTCGCCCCGCGGCACCGCTCGCAACATAAGAACCAACCCCGACAGCAGCACCACACCGCCCGAAATGGCCGTCGCTCCCACCACCGCGACCGGATTGTGCGGAAAAATCAGGATCGCCAGTCCAACAAGGGCCAGACGGGCCAGGCGGGTTCCGATCGTGTGGAAGGTCAACCATGCAACGCGGTTCTGTGCTACCAGTGTCGATCCGGTGGAAGTGGTTGGAAGAAAGAGGACCGGATAGAGAGCAAAGACCAGCAGCGTGATCTTCAGGTCCGGATTGGAGAACCGGTCCGCGATCAACAGGTTTCCCCCGCAAACGAGAAAGAGCGCGAAGACACTGCCGGAAAGGGCGAGCAACAAAAGATTCTCCAGCAACACCGCCCGGGCACGCCTCTTCTCTCCCGGCAGAAAGAAGTAAAGGGCCGCCGGCAAGCCAAGGGCCAACAAGGGGCCGACGAAATGGTAGGCCAGCAAGGTCTGTCGGTAGGTGGCGTAGTCGACGTAGTCGAAGTGCCGCGAGAGAATCGCTGCTATCAACAGACTGACCAATGCCGTGGCCGCATTGCTTGCCGCAATGACGAGCGTCTTGAATGTGCGTGATTGTTCCGCCATTCACTTGTTGAAGAGAGCCCGCGGCCGCCCACCCCATCGCGTGTCACCACGCGATGCTTGAGCTCGAATTAACGAGCCCCGTATGCTTCCACTTCGACCACGTGGAAGAGTTGATTCGCAGAGTTGGAGAGGCCATTAATGCGGATGTAACGCACCATGACCTTGTCTAGATTCACCTTCTGCCAGCCCTGTGCGCGCCGTTCGGAAGCAATCTGGTCCCACTTCCGGCCATCAGCGGAGACCGAAAGCTTGTAGCCGTACTTCCGCTTGTCGCCCTCGTATAGAAGAACTCGAACCTGGTAAAGTTCATGAGCCTGCCCCAGATCCACTTCGAACCGGGCCGGAATCGCACCAAAGGAAAATCCCCCCTTTTCGCTATGCTCCGTTTTTCCATCGATCATGTTGTTCGGGAAATTCGGCGCAACCGCCCGCGCTCCTTTCGAGGCAAGTGCCAGATCCCCGCCCAACTCGGCCGCAGGGGCACCCTCTGGGGCGTTCGCCTTCAAGACCGCAGCCACTTCAGGGAGTTCCCGCACCCGTTTCTCCTCCCCCTCAATAAGCAGGGCATCCTTGATTTTTCCCGATCGCGTCAGGCGACGTTTTTCGGTGTCGAGCGCCTTAAGATAAATCTTAACGGTTTCATTCAGTTTCCGGTTACTACCAGCCCGGATCTCAGACATTCCACGGTCCCATTGATTTCGCAGATTCTTGATACGGTAGTCTGCCTCGGGAGGAAGCCCTTCTGCCTCCTCCCCATCCTCGAGCGCCTCGATCTCAGCCATTACCTGAACCACCCCTTTGAGATTTTCCGCACGCCTCAGTTCCACGCTCAACTTCTTGAGTGCATCAATATAGTTCAAGCGGAGCTTCCGGGCAGCTGCACCCTCATCATCGAGTTGCTGGTTCATCCGTCTCTCGAAAGAGGCCCGATACTTGGCCACCGTCTCGGTCGTCTCCGCATGCAAAAACGGCAGACTGTTCAGAATACACATCAGGCAGATGATGAAGCGGATCACAATTTTCATAACCAGAAACTCCCCGGATCTAATATTCCACCTCAAGGGCACGAAGATCAAGTAAATGCACTAGGCTTACCGCTCTTCCCTGTCAAGAAACCTCATCTTCTGCTTCTCGGTAGGGACCAGGCAGTTGCCTTCCTGCAGCAACCGGTGGCGATGACGGGCTGTCAGATCATAGCACCAGTCCCGGATGATTCGAGGCAGGCAAAGGGCAAGGCCCGCAGGGAGGCTGTAAAATGGCAATCTTCTCGCAACACGAAGTGCCGCCGTGCTTCGCTCATGGAGTTGCTCATCTTCCAGAAGATACATTGTGTCGAGTTCGGGTTCATCCACTCCGTGCTCACGTAACAGCCCCCTCCCTGCCTCCGACTGGATAGACGCAAAGTGGAAGAGTTCCCTGCTGTCCCTCTTCAGGACAAACTGAACCACAGCCGAGCAGAAGCTGCACTCCCCNTCATAGAGAATGACCATCATCCCTCTTTCGTTTGATCCGCTCCGAGGAATTCTCCGACGGCCGCTACTACGTGATCCTGCATCTCGCGCGTGAGTTCCGGATAAACGGGTATGCTCAACACTTCCGCGGCCAGGGAGTGGGCCACTTCATTGCCCTGCCGACTGCTCTCCGGAAGACTGGCGAAGCATTCCTGCTGGTCCATCGTGAGGGGGTAGTAGATTTCACATCCTATCCCCCGGTCCATCAGATGATCCCTGAGCGCATCGCGGCGGCCCTTCCCCCGAACTCGCAGGGTGAACTGGTTCCAGATATGCTGGTTATGCTCGTAGCAGACAGGCAGCACAACCCTTGTCTCCCCCAGTGTTTTTTCCTGGGCTCTGGCACAGCAGCAGTGCTCAGGAGAGGCAGGAGCAACCCCTTCAAGCAAAGACAACTTCTCAACATAATAAGCGGCGTTCTCCTGGCGGGCCCTCGTATAAGAATCATAATAACGCAGTTTCACCCGGAGCAGAGCGGCCTGAAGAGGATCGAGCCGAAAATTCCCTCCGACCTCACGATGAAAGTATTTCGGCTTTGAGCCGTGCATACGCAGCATCCGGGTCCTCTCGGCGAGAGCGTCATCATTGCAAACCACCAGTCCTCCATCACCAAATCCCCCCAGGTTCTTGGACGGGAAAAAACTATAAGTCCCGAAATCTCCCATCGAGCCACACCCNCGACCCCGGTAACGCGCCCCAATGGCCTGCGCAGCATCCTCAATTACCCGGAGGTCATGTTCTCCGGCAAGCGCCATCACCTCATCCATTTCCGCGGCCTGCCCAAAGAGATGCACCGGGACAATCGCCTTGGTCCGGGCCGTAACCTTGCGGGCCGCATCTTCCACATCGATATTAAAACATACCGGGCAGGCGTCCACGAACACCGGGGTCGCACCAGTCCGCGCAATGCACCCTGCAGTGGCAAAGAAGGTGAAGGTGGGGCATAAAACCTCGTCGCCCGGCCCGATGCCAAGGGCCATGAGCGCCACCAGGATGGCATCCGTTCCGGAAGTCACCCCAATCCCATGTCTGGCTCCCACGAACTCCGCTACTTCCTGTTCCAGTTCCTCCACCTCGGGCCCCATGATGAACCGGCCNGAGTGGAGCACACGGGTGAAGGTCGCAGTCAATTCTTCTTCCAGCGGCAGGTTCTGCGCGTTGACGTCGAGAAGGGGGACTTTCATGGCATTCGTCTGGGAAATTCGCTGGGATCCTGAAGCTTTGTCTTTCAGGGAAGAAACTCTTTCTTGAAGTGATGGTAGTTCTGGCGTCCCTCCGACAGCTCAGGGGGCAGAGGCTCCTCTTCGTCAAGATCAAGGCAGCAGAGGGCCCCGTTCTCTTCCCGGTAGCGGTAGCTGCTCTCCGGGCAGGTCATGATCCCGTCATCATCGGGATCCGTCAACCGGTGACCATGCCGGGACATCCACCCCTGAAGCCGCCCCGGGACTCCCACTACTAATCCGTAATCCGGAATATCATGGGACACGACTGCTCCGGCTGCCACAAAGGCGTAGCGACCGATCGTCACACCACATACGATGGTGGCATTCGCGCCAATGGTGGCCCCACGTTTAATAAGGGTTTGCTCATAAAGGGCGTGCCTTCTGACCTGAGATCGCGGATTGGTCACGTTGGTCAGCACGCATGAGGGGCCAAGAAAAACATCGTCCTCAACTTCCGTCCCCGAATAAATGGAGACCCCGTTCTGAACCTTCACGTTGGACCCAATAGTGACCCCATCCGCGACCATCGTATTCTGACCGAAGGAACAGCCCTCACCAATACGGGCCCCGCCACAAATATGGGCAAAGTGCCAGATGCGGCTTCCCGCTCCGATTTGTGCCCCCTCATCAATGACCGCCGTTTCGTGAGCCTCGTAAATCATGATTGCAGTTGTTCCTCAGCGGTCTTGAGCACCCGCACGACCTCAAAACCATTGCGCCCATCAGAGACCGGAGTCGTGCGCTTCCGGCAGCATTCCAGAAAATGTTCCAACTCAAGGCGCAGTGGTTCGCCGCTCCCCTCAAATAGGATCTCTTCTCCCTCATCCGCGTGAACAAGGTCACCTCCCACTGTCTTATGATGCAGCACAACCCTGCTTCCGAGCTCATCGAATACAAGGATTCCCTGTTCTCCCACCACGATCAGCTCGCGCTCAACCCGGGGCCAGAGCCACGAATTGTGAAGGTGTGCTTTCACCCCGCTCGCAAACCCGAGGTGCAGGTAGGTATCATCCTCGACTCCCGGGGTAATCGCCGCATGCCCGGAAGCCTGGATTTCGGTAGGGGCCTCTCCTGCAAGGCNCAGCAGGACAGCTACATCGTGTACTCCGAAACTCCACATCACATTCTCCTCGGCGCGCACCCGCCCAAGCTTGGAGCGTCGCTGGTGCATGGTATAAATCTGACCAAGCTTTCCCGAGCGTAGATAGTCAGCCATAAAGGTAATTGCCGGCTGATAGAGCAGAAGGTGCCCCACCATAAGGATCCGGTCTGCTTCAAGGGCCAGGCCGTTCAGGTGTCGAGCCTCCTCGGGGTCGAGGACCATCGGTTTCTCAACAAAAACATCTGCTCCAGATTCCAGAGCCTGACACGCGATTTCAAAATGCGTGGAAGCAGGGGTAGCAATCGCTACCGCTCCATAACCTGCGTCCAGGAGGGCCCTTTCGTCCTCGAAAGTCTCTGTGCCCGGGAATTCTGAAAGCACCCTGTCCCGATTTTGCTCCCGGGGATCTGCCACCCCTGCGAGGACCCCAAGACCAGCAAAATTGCGCACCAGGTTTACTCCCCAGTGCCCTGCGCCAATCACTCCTACTTTCATGTTCCTCCGCGTAGCATNCTATCAGGACCCCAGAACGTCATGCATGCGCACTGCTCCCTGTAACCGGCCCTCTTTGTCGACCACCGGAACCGCGTAGACCTTGCGCTGGGGGTCTTCCATGACTTCCAGCACCCGGGAGAGNGGCTCATCTCCTGCAACTGTGACCGGGGTCGTGGTCATCAGGGAATCNGCACTGGCTTCGTAGCTCTTTTCCATCACCGCCCTTCGGACATCCCCATCCGTAATCACGCCCAGGATCCTGCCCTCGTCGTCAAGAACACAGACCAGTCCCAGAGGGAATCTCGTCAGGGCCGCGACAATTTCATCAAGGGTCGCACTTTTCTCCAGAATGGCGACCTTGGCCCGTGGATGCATCACATCAGCTGCATTCAGGAGGAGGCGACGCCCAAGAACTCCCCCTGGGTGCAGCACCGCAAAGTCCTGCTCTCCAAAGCTCCGCTCCGCCTGCAGGGTCGCAGCCAGGGCATCTCCCGCCACGAGAGCAAGGGCCGTGCTGCACATGGGGGCCATGTTGAGGGCATCCCCCTCTTCCCCGATTTCAATCGGAACAACAAGATCCAGATGACTCGCGAGGGAGCTCCCCGGCCGACCCAGTAACCCAATCGTGCGCACCCCGATGGTCCTGAGGCTCGGCAACATCCGCAAAAGCTCTTCGGTTTCCCCGCTGTTGGAAACAAGGAGAACGACATCCCCCGGACACACCACTCCCATGTCTCCATGCAGGGCCTCGGCCGCATTGAGAAAGACCGCAGGAGTCCCGGTAGAAGCAAGAGTTGCCGCGGTTTTATGGCCAATGATTCCCGATTTTCCTACCCCGGTAACAACAACCTTTCCCTCACTTTCAAGGATCAGCTCGGCGGCCTCTCGAATGCTGCCCTCTGCTGCGGCACGAAAGCGCCCCAGAGATTCCTCCACGGCATTGATCAGCTTGTGGAACGGCTCAATCTTCATTGGATTTATCTTCTCCTGAGTCTTTATCCCGACAGTTTTCGTATCCTCGCTAGGCCTTCACTACCTGTCCCTCCCGCGGCACCAATCCGGCCTTGGCGATAGCGTTCCGGGTATCAACCACGAGATCGGCAGATTCAAGTAGTTCAGGGAGATTGAAGACCTGATGATTGGTCGCGATCAGGACGCAATCAAACGCCGCTATGGCCTCCGGGGCCCATTCCACCGATCTGGCCCCTGTCCAGCGCGCATGTTCACGTGTCGGAATAATTTCTGGAATGTGAGGGTCATGGTAACTTACCTCCGCCCCCAAGTCAGCCAATTCATCCATCAGGTCGAAGGTTGGAGATTCCCGCATGTCATCCACATTCTCCTTGTAAGCCAGCCCCATCAGGAGAACGCGGCTTCCCTTCACTGACTTGGACCGTTCGTTAAGAGCTTCCATCGTGCGCTGCACTACCCACCGGGGCATACTGTTATTAATCTCCCCCGCCAGTTCGATAAAGCGCGTATGCACGCCATACTCACGCGCCTTCCATGTCAGGTAAAAGGGGTCAATGGGGATGCAGTGCCCTCCAAGCCCCGGCCCGGGATAGAAGGCCTTGAAGCCGAAAGGCTTGGTCGCTGCCGCCTCGATGACCTCCCAGATATCAATTCCCATCTGCTCAGCAGCCACTTTGAGCTCATTGACCAGACCGATGTTTACGGCCCGGTAAATGTTCTCCAGCAATTTTGCGAATTCAGCCACCTGGGTGGAACGCACAAGAACCACCTCCGAAATCACGGATTGGTAGAGAGCCCTTCCCACCTGCGCGCAATGTTCCGTCGTTCCGCCGACCACCTTTGGAATCCTCGTAGCCGAAAAATCCGGGTTTCCGGGATCCTCGCGCTCCGGGGAATAAACGAGGAAGAGATCTTCGCCTACGGCCAGGCCCCTGCTCTCAATCCGTGGACGCAATTCCTCCTCCGTGGTTCCCGGATACGTCGTGCTTTCCAGACTCACGACCTGGCCTGGCCGGAGGTACGGCACCAGGCTTTCCACGGTTCCGATGACAAAACTGAGATCCGGCTCATTGTGTTCATCAAGAGGGGTGGGAACACAGATGATAAGCGCATCCGCACGTTCGGCCTCGGCAAAGTCAGTTGTTGCCTCAAGCTTGCCACTGCTTATCGCTGCTCCGATGCTTTCGCCCGGGATGTGCTCGATGTAGCTCTGCCCAGCCATGACGGCTCCGACCTTTTTCTCGTCGATATCCAGTCCGATCACTCGGAAACCCCGCTCCACAAAACCGAGGACAAGGGGGAGGCCCACATAGCCAAGGCCCACCACCCCGACCACGGCCGAGCCGCTTTCAATCTTCTCAAGTGTCTCTTCTGCCTGGCTCATCTGCGCTTTCCTAGAGGATCATGCCCGCTCCCACCGTCTCGTTGCTGCCGGGGTCAATCAGGATAAAGGATCCCGTATGCCGATTACGGCGGTACTCATCGTGCAGGAGGGGGACAGCGGTACGAAGGCGGATTCTACCAATCTCATTCAACTGCAGGGAATCCACCCCTTCTATCTTGTGCAGGGTATCGATATCCACCTGATAACGGATCTCCTGCACAATCGCCTTCGTCTCCCGGGTCGTATGCCGCAGCACATACTTCCCACGGGATTGCAGCGGCGTCCTGGAAAACCAGCAGAGCATGGCATCGATATCCTGTTCGATCATCGGCTGGTTATTCGGCTTGGCGATCATGTCGCCTCGCGAAAGATCGATTTCATCTTCCAAGGTGAGACATACCGACTGCGGGGCAAAGGCCTCACTCTTCTCTCCATCCTCGGAATGAATCCCCTTGATCCGGGTGGTGAACCCGGAGGGAAGAACCGCGACTTCATCCCCCGGCTTGAACACCCCACCGGCTACCCGGCCCGCATAACCCCGGAAATCGTGCCACTGGTCACTCTGCGGTCGAATCACCCATTGGACCGGAAAACGAGGGTCGATATGATTCTCCTCTCCTCCGATATAGACATTCTCAAGGTGATAGAGCAGGGACGGGCCCTCATACCATGGGGTCTTCTCCGAGCGGTCAACCACGTTGACACCCTCCAATGCGGAAATCGGAATGGTCTGAATTCCGATGATGCTGTCGAGGCGGGAAGCAAAGGATTCGTAATCCTTCACGATCTTCTCGTAGACCTCCTGTGAGTAGTCTACAAGGTCCATCTTGTTGACTGCTACCACGACGTGCTGGATCCGGAGCAGGTTGGCAATGAAGGAATGACGCTTGGTCTGCTCAATCACCCCCTTCCTGGCATCGATCAGGATAATGGCCAGGTTGGCGGTGGACGCACCCGTCACCATGTTCCGGGTATACTGGATGTGTCCCGGGGTATCAGCGATGATGAACTTGCGCTTCGGGGTGGCAAAATACCGATAGGCTACGTCAATGGTGATCCCCTGCTCGCGCTCCGCCCGTAATCCATCGGTCAGCAGGGCCAGGTTGACATGTTCATCACCCCGCTTGCGCGAGCTTTCCTCAATCGCTTCCAGTTGATCCTCAAAGATCGACTTTGAGTCGTAGAGCAGGCGTCCGATCAGGGTCGACTTCCCATCGTCGACCGAACCGGCGGTAGTAAATCTGAGCAGGTCCATTGCTTAATTTGTAAATTCGAGATTCCAGCGCCACAGCCTTGAGACCGCGGCTGAAGTTCGCCGATTAAAAGTATCCCTCCTTCTTTCGGTCCTCCATCGCTGTTTCGGAGCGCTTGTCATCAGCCCGGTTACCGCGCTCGGTCTGCCGGGCAGCCGCTACTTCCTCAATAATCTTTTCCATGGTATCGGCCGTCGATTCCACTGCGCCAGTGATTGTGGCGTCTCCCATGGTCCGGAAACGGATCATCTTTTTCTCCACCACCTCACCCTCACGAGGCTGCACAAACTCGGAAACCGCCAGGATGGTTTCATTCCGGCAGACCGTTTCCCGTTCGTGAGCATAATAGAGGCTGGGCAACTCGATCCCTTCCTTCTGCATGTACATCCACACGTCCATCTCCGTAAAGTTGGAGAGGGGGAAAACACGGAAGTGTTCCCCTTCATGCTTCCGCCCATTGAAAAGGTTCCAGAGCTCGGGGCGCTGGTTCTTGGGATCCCACTGGCCGAAGTCATCCCGGTGCGAAAAGAACCGCTCTTTCGCCCGGGCCTTTTCCTCGTCCCGCCGCCCACCTCCCAGCGCTGCATCAAAACCGTGTTCCTCAATGGTATCCAGCAGGGTGGTAATCTGCAGGCTGTTCCGGGAGGCATTGGCACTTTTCTCCTCCTGGACTCTTCCTTCATCGATCGACCGCTGTACCGATCCTACGATCAGGCGGGCTCCCACCTTCTCGGCAAAGGCATCACGGTATTCAATGGTCTCCCGGAAATTGTGCCCGGTATCAATATGAACCAGGGGAAAAGGAAGCCTTGCGGGCCAGAACGCCTTGCGGGCCAGGTGGGCCATCACGATGGAATCCTTTCCTCCCGAGAACAGGAGCGCCGGGTTCTCAAACTGGGTAGCTGTTTCCCTCAGCACGAAAATGGCTTCGGCTTCGAGCTGGTCAAGGTGGCTGAGTTGATAGTCGGGCATATTACTCTCTGGTGAAATCGGTCTGATGATCAGATTCCGGAACGCTCCAAAAGGTAGTCGAGGAGGGCCTCGGAACAGGCTTTCGCACTGTGACTATTCGTATCGAGAATCACTTCGACCTCGCTCCCGGGCTCTTCAAACCCACTGTCCCTGCCCGTAAACCTCTTGATCTCCCCGGCCTCCGCCCTGGCATAGAGACCCTTGGGGTCTCGTTCGGCACAGGTGGCGTAATCTGCCTTTACGAATACTTCCACGAAGTCTTCCCCGACAACTTCCCTTGCCAGGGCCCGGAGCTCCCGGCGAGGCGTAATAACCGAGACAATGGTCACGATGCCCTGCTGTGCAAAGAGCCTGGCGACCTCCGCATTGCGTCGGATGTTCTCGGCACGGTCATCGTCTGAGAACCCCAGGTTGCTATTCAGGCCGGAACGCAGGTTGTCACCATCCAGGATGGTCGTAAAACGTCCCCCCTCATGCAGCTTACGCTCAACGAGATTCGCAATGGTCGACTTCCCGGACCCGGAAAGGCCGTAGAGCCACAAGACAACTCCCTTCTGGGACAAAAGCCGTTCCTTGTCCTCCCGGTCGAGGAATCGGTGAAATTCAGGATGGATATGGGTTTCTGTCATGGGAGCGGAAACGATGCTCACGAACCACGGAATGCTCCCCGGGGCACCTTCTGCCACAAGCGCTCGTGAAGGTAGTAGACCAGAAATTTGGCAAAAAACTCGATTCCCCCGATGGTAAGCGCTGGCCGGATATCCCGATAAATGGCCCACGCGATCAGGATCGTCGTCATTGTTGCGATCATCCGCCAGCTCACGGCCTTGAGCAGGCTCCTGACTTTTGACTCCTTTTCCTGCGCAGGGGACATCCTTACTTTTCCAGGGGATATTGCTTGAGACCCATCAACTGGGGGAGAATCGCCTTGAGAAACGCGGTGTTGTTAATGGCGTACCGACGCCAGAGACGGCGGGGCTCGCAGCAGAGGCGGAAGAGCCACTCCAGCCCGCAGCGCTGCATCAGGCCCGGAGCCTGCCTCACCCTGCCGGTGTGAAAATCAAAGGCTGCGCCCACCCCGAACATGACCAGGCCATGACCCCATCCACGACAGAGCTCCGGATTCCGGGCCAGGAAATCATGCATGAAGCGCTCCTGCTTCGGGGTGCTCAATCCTACCCAGAAGAAATGGGGCCGTGTCTCCTTCAGACGCTCCGCAAGTTCGTCCTGCTCAGGATCTGACAGCGGCCGGAAGGGAGGGCAGCAAGTGCCTGCTACTTCCGTTCCCGGGAATCGCTCCCTCATACGTTCCGCAAGTTCCTCCGCCACTCCTTCATTGCCCCCCCAGAAGAAATGTTTCCGCCCGGTCCCCGCCGTGCTGCGGACCACCTCCAGCATGAGATCCGGTCCATAGACCCTCTCCACTTGCTGATGCCCGCTCCACTTCGCCATCCAAACCATGGGCATCCCATCGGGAGTCGAAAGAAATGAGCGATTATGAATCCGTCTTAGATCAATGTCTCGATGCGACTCCATCACCCCATGGACCCCGGAAACGGTAATATATCCGGAAAAATCGCTGCGGTCGGCTCCCTCCAGGGCCTGCTCCACGGCGAGGCGCATGTTCAGGGCGCTGATGCCAACCCCGAGGACATTGACTCTGGTCACCGCACTGGAATCTTTTCTGCTCATCCTGCCAGNTCCANCCNCGGGNNGATCAGTCCACCACNACNTCGCCCCGCTTGCGGCGCTCGTATTGCTCCTTGATCCAGTGATAGGTCTTTTCCAGCCCAGTAACCAGGTCGACCTCCGGTTCCCACCCGAGGGTTTCCTGTATCAGGGTATTGTCCGAGTTCCGGCCCCGGACTCCCTGCGGCTTGCTGAGGTCGTGGTTCCGCGTGAGCTTGATCCCCGCGATTCCTTCAATGATATCAAGCAGCCCATTAATACTCACCAGTTCAGCCCGTCCCAGATTGAGCGGTTCCGTGTGGCTGGAGCTCATCAACCTCCCCATTCCACTTATACAATCGTCGATATACATGAAGGACCTCGTCTGCTCCCCATCGCCCCAGATCTCGATCTCATGATTCCCCGTATCGACCGCTTCAATAACCTTGCGGCAGAGGGCTGCGGGTGCTNTTTCCCTGCCTCCCACCCAGGTGCCGAAAGGTCCGTAAACATTATGAAACCGGAAGACCCGCACGTTGCTGCCGAAGTCCTCGTGAAAATTCCGGCACATGCGCTCTGAAAACAATTTCTCCCAGCCATATCCATCTTCCGGTTGGGCGGGGTAGGCGTCCGATTCCTTGAGAGCCATTACATCCGCATCGTCCTGGCGGTAATCGGGGTAGACGCAGGCGCTGCTCGCATAGAAAAAGCGCTTCACTCCAAGGTCACGGGCTCCCATCAGGAGATGGGTGTTGATGAGCACACTGATCATGCACAGGGCCCGGTTGAACTCGATNAACCCCATCCCCCCCATGTTGCAGGCGAGGTTGTAAACTTCATCGCATCCCTCCATCACCCGGTAGCAGGACTCTTTTTCCTCAAGATTCAGAACATGATTCTCGGCATTTTCATGAACCTGATACCATTGATCCAGGCTCTTGATATCGGCGACCACCACTTGGTGGCCTTGCGCCAGCAGCGAGCCCGCAAGGTGTCCGCCAATGAAGCCTCCGCCCCCCGCAACTAGAATTCGTTTTGTTTGGTTCTGCGACATGTCTGTTCTTGTGGTTGTGCTGGAAGGCCAGGGCCGCCCAGAAATCTGTTCATTCGGTGGAGTATCCTGACCCTCATGCGTTCCCGGATCCCCTGGCCTCCTCGATTTTCTTTTCCCGCTCAGCCATCGCCAAGTCGGCCTTGGCCATGAGGTGGGCCATACCGGAGCCGACTATTCCCCGATGACCCGCAATATAGACCTTCATGATCCGATGTTAATAAGTTGTGGGCAACTCGGCCCGTGGGGGATCCTCCTAGCCACGCTGCCGCCCTTGGTCATTTGACTGCTGAGCACGTCAAAACCCTCATCGCATGGCTGGGGCGGTGTGAATAAGTGGCTCACGAGCCGCATGTTGGGTGGGAGAAACACCAATTAGGGGGTTTAGTTCAAGAAAATTTGAACTAATTCATAAAAAAATGAACTTCCAGTGCCCTAACCCAGTCCGCCTGCCCCTGGGAAGGGCTTCCGGGGCAGCAGCAGAGAATAGAGATCGACGTCGACCGGCTGATCCTGCCCGAGAAATTCGACAAAAATGCGCACTCGCTCATCTGCCGGACGCACGTCGATGACAGTCCCCGTCATTCCCCGAAGGGGACCATCTGCCAGCTCGACCTCGTCGCCCTCTTCAGCAACCGGTTTCAGGGTGATCAGTTCCCGTTGGTCCTCACCCCGGGCCAACTCGGCCCGAAGGTCTTCCATAAAACGGTTCCCCACGGTTGGAGTCGTCTGTCCGAACTGGAGAATTCCACTCACTCCCTTGGCGTAACTGACCGCACGTTGCCGCTCGGCCAGTAGAAAGCGTGCCAGCAGATATCCTGGGAAGAGGGGCTCAACCCACCACACCTTCCCACGACGCGTCACTTTCTTGTAGCGGAGCCGTGGACACACCACCTCGATCTCTCCTATCTCCCTGAGGGAGGCCGCCGCAATATGCTCCCGCTTGGGCTGCGTCCGAAGACAATACCAAGCCGCTTCTTCTTCCTCCGGCATACTTACTCTCCCAATACCCGCTGAATCAAGGGCAGGACAAGCTTGGCCTGCTTGAGCCAGCGCTCCAGTTTCTTGACCCGCTCATCATAGAACGCCCGGCGTTCCGGATCTCCTTCTTTCGACACCTCGTCCTCCAGTCCCTTGAGGCGATCCTTTCCACTTTCCATGTGAGGCCGCATCTGTTCACGAATAAAGCCCCCCACCAACTTCTTCAGTTCTATGTCGGCCTCAAAGTAGGTCCTCCGCACATCCGGGCCCTCCACTTCCCGAACCGCCGCCAAGGTCCTCAGGAACTTGAGCCCCTGGCTGGCCGATCCCTTTGAAATGCTGAGCCGCTTCACCAGGTCATCCAAGGCGAGAGGCTCCCGGGAAATGAAGAGCAACCCGTAAATCTCTCCTACCGACCGGGGTAATCCAGCTACCCGAACCCCGTGCGCGAACAGGGCTATGACCTGTTTCTCGATCTCTGCGAGACTCTGGGGAACATCTTCGGGCACGCCCCATCTAGAGCACAGGCCGGCGTGTTGTTCAATTTTTTTTGAACTAGTTTTCCCCTGTTATTTGAGGCCTTCTTTTCAACATCCGCTTCCTCAGAAGTCGCTGCATGGGGCGCTCAAACCAGTAATAGGAAGCAAAGGAGGCAGGAATCAGGATGGCATAGAAACATGCCAGGGAGAGGGGGGTCTCAAAAAATGCAAAGGACCAGCCCATCCCAGTGAAAAACAGAACAAAGACCAACTGC
>PAQU01000036.1 GCA_002709395.1 Roseibacillus sp.
GTAGTGGAGGTCTTTGAAGGCAGTTCCAAGCTGGGATCCCTCGGAAAGGGCGAGGAGGAGAGTTATCCAGGTGCTGATCTGGTGGTTCGTAACAGCAGGGGGGCAGAGGCTACCATCAAGGTGCAGGGCCGGGAGTGGATGTCCGCTGGTAACCGCCTGGCAGAACTTGCCAATGGCTTGGACCCGAGGCACTGGAAACGCTTTGCCGGGGATCTGAAGACCCTAGAGACGCTCTATACTACGGCGAGGACGAAGGGGAAGGAGAGTGAGTTTGCCGATGAACTGGATGACTGGCGGGAAGAGCTGACCTCCCGGGCGTCAGCCCTCGGGGAAAAGGAAGGAAAGATCGAATCGGAGGTCAGCTACTACAAGCAGAACTATTTTGTCCGGGGTCTGGTCTGGTTCATCCTGGCCTTCATTGTTGCTGCCACCAGTTGGCTGGCACCGGCATCAGGATGGGGCAAGTGGACGTATCGGATCACCTGGGTGCTGGGAGTGCTCGGTGCGTTCTACCTGGTGTGGGGCATTGTCCACCGCTGTATCCTGATGGAGCGTCCGCCGGTGGGGAACCTGTACGACACCATTCCTTTCATCGCCGGGGGTGGAGTCCTCGTCCTGTTTCTCCTGGAAGCGGCGACCCGGCGCCGGATTGCACTGGGCGCGGCCATTGCGGTGGGACTTCTGGGCCTGTTCCTGGCGAGGGCCTTCGAGGGGGTGGATGCCCAGGACCACATGGACCCCCTGCGGGCCGTGCTGCGTTCCAATTTCTGGCTCTCGACCCACGTGATCATCATTACGCTGGGTTATTCCGGTGGCTTGATCGCGGCGGCCATGTCCCATGTCTATCTCTATGCCCGGGCCTTTGGACTGGACCGGACCGACCGCTCCCTGTGCCGCTTCCTGACCCGCTCGGTCTATGGGCTGGTGTGCTTCACCCTCTTTTTCTCCCTGGTTGGGACGGTATTGGGGGGGATCTGGGCCAATGATTCCTGGGGACGGTTCTGAGGGTGGGATCCCAAGGAGAACGGGGCGATGTTGATCGTGCTCTGGTGCCTCATCATTCTGCATGCCCGGCTGGGAGGATACCTCAGGGAATGGGGGTTGCATATCGCCTCCGTGCTGGGGGCTATCGTGGTGGCCTTTTCCTGGTGGGGAGTCAACCTGCTCGGGACCGGGCTGCACTCCTACGGTTTTACGGAGGGGATCGGGGGAGCAGTGACGATGTTCTACTCCTTTGAGGCCTTGGTCGCCCTCGGAGGAATTGTACTTGCCGTGCTGGATAAGAAAAGCTGCCGGAGGAAGTCCCGGGGTGGCGGGGCAGATGGCGAGGGGAATTCCCCGTCCTACACGGGAACGGAAGCGCTGGAACAGTAGCCTGAGTGGCTACCAGCCTTGTCGCCGCATTGCTAGCCCGGGGGCCACTCCAGCGGGCGACCGGCGAGGAGGTGGAGGTGAAGGTGAGGAACTGCTTCTCCACCGTCCCTGCCATTGTTGATCACGACCCGGAAGCCGTCTTCGCTCAATCCTTCCTGTTCAGCGATGACACGGACGCGGGTGAGGAGGTGGCCGAGGAGATCCTGGTCTGAAGGGTCAGCCTCGCCGATCCGCACGATCAGCTTTTTGGGAACGAGGAGCAGGTGAACCGGGGCCTGCGGGGCGATGTCACGGAAGCAGAGGCACAGGTGGTCCTCGTAGATGATATCGCCCGGGATTTCCCGGTCAGCGATCTTCTGGAAGATGGTTTTCTCAGCCACGGGGGAGGTGCGGTTTGAACAATATTGGCAAGGGTCGCAGGAGTGGTCTGCCGGAATCGAAATTCCTCATCTGTCCTGATTCCGGCCTTTGGCCTCAGAGGTCAATGGTCAGGTGAATCTTCCGATTCTCAGGGGCAGGTTGCTGGGCAATGTTCTGGAGGAAGGCCAGAATCTCCTGGTGGATCCGGTTACAGTGGGGAGTCCACTGGCCGGCCGCGCGGAGGATCCGGGCACTTTCACGGAGTTCCGTGAAATGAAACTCCTCGGCCCCGCGGGCGTGCAGGTCATCGATCTCCTCCTGTAATTTCTGGTAGAAGACGAGTTCGAAACCGTTTCCTGCCTCCCGGGCGGCCCGGGCGATGGAGAGGGTAATGGGAGGAGCGAGGGGCTTCAGGTTATTGGCGATGGCATCACATCCGATTCGCCGCAGCATGCGCTTCATCCGCTCAAAGAGATCTTCAAGGGGAAGCACCCGCCATGGACACTTGTGCTCGAGGTAATGGAGGATGCCATCCCGGATGTCATCGATGAAGGGAAAGTCGGACCGGTCGCAGGACTTGGCCGCGCGCTGGAGGGCAACATCGATCCAGTCGGTATCGTAGCTGGCCACCTGGTGGCGGCCAACCTGGAGAACTGGTAGTTTTCCGACGAGACAGATCATGATGAAATCATTCCTTGAAGAGTCTCCGTTGCATGTGGTCGCGGGCAGCCCGGTTTTCGAGAGATTGAATCTCGCTGATGAACTCTCCCACATTGTCGAACTGGCGGTAGACCGAGACGTAGCGCACCTAGGCGACGGGATCGATCTGGTGAAGCTTGTCCATCACCTCGGTTCCGATGATATGGGAGGGAACCTCGGAGACATGATCCTTGTGGAGATCGGCGAGGATTTCCTCCACGGCGCGATCGAGCCGGTCCATGGACACAGGGCGTTTTTCGCAGGCCTTGACCAGACCGCGGAACAGCTTCTCCCGGTTGATAGCCTCCCGGCTTCCGTCTTTCTTGACTACCCGCAGCTCGGTCCTCTCGATCTGCTCGTAGGTGGTGTAGCGGTAGGAGCAGTCGAGACATTCGCGACGTCGCCGGATCGTGGTCCCGTCTTTCGACATCCGGGAATCCACGACCTTGTCTTTGTGAGAACCGCACTGAATACACCTCATTGACTGCTCAGTGGGAGGAAAGGCTACCCAAGATGTAGTAGGGGCAAAGAAAAAACGGCACTCTATTTCGTGATAAGCTGTAATTTATACTGGAAGTCACAAAATTATTAAAATTGGGAGTAATCCGGGAGAGAACGGCCGGAGAGGTCAAAAAAGGACGGTAAAATTGCTGACAGTCCTCAAGAAAGGCGGGTGGGAAGGAAGCGGACATAATCCGGGAAGCCAAACGGTCCTGCCAGCTGAGGTCGGTGCTTGTTCCCCAGCCCCGTAAGCGATAGAGGAAATACCACTGATCATGAAAACTACTATCGCATGCGCAATTGCTTTCGCCCTGAGTCCCCTGGCTTTCGCGGAGCACAATACCCTGACGGCGGCCGAGAAGAAGGATGGCTGGAAACTGCTTTTTGATGGGAAGTCCACCGCTGGATGGCACAGCTGGAAAACAAAGAAGGCGCTCGAAGCCGGGGCGTGGGTGGCAGAGGACGGCGCCCTGACCCTGAAGAAGAAGGGTGCGGGTGATATCTACACCTCAGAGGCTTATGAAAATTTCGAAATGAGCCTGGAGTGGAAGACCAAGGGTAACAGCGGGATCCTGATTCGCGTAAATCCTGAGGCTGGCGGTCCTATTTACAAGGTGGCCCCCGAAATGCAGATCGAGCGTTCCAAGGGTAAGCGGAGCACGGACGCCGGGGGCCTTTATGCCCTCTACCCGATCGCAGTCGAGGGTGAGAAGAAGATTCACCCGGACGGCTGGAATACGGTGAAGATCCGCCTGGTGGATGGAAAGGGAACCCACTGGTTCAATGGACAAAAGGTGGCCGAATACGAGATTGGCAGTGAGGACTGGAACAAGAAGGTGGCAGGAAGTAAATTTGCCACTTGGAAAGGATTCGGAGAGACCAAGAAAGGTCATCTCGGACTTCAGGATCACGGGGCGCAGGTGTCTTTCCGGAATGTAAAGATCAAGGTCATCAAGTAATCGCTTCCAGTGGGAGCGGTTGATTCCGGTTCATCTCCTGCACTCTGCTGCCCGGATCCGGGGGAGTGCGGTTCGGTTGGGCATCGTCCGGGAAGGGCGGTGCTTGACAGGATTCCATTTCGTCGTGAAGGCTGCACCTGATGTCTGAA
Source organism: Roseibacillus sp. (assembly GCA_002709395.1). Lineage (GTDB taxonomy): Bacteria > Verrucomicrobiota > Verrucomicrobiia > Verrucomicrobiales > Akkermansiaceae > Roseibacillus_B. Next base: position 4,043 of record PAQU01000036.1, read on the forward strand.
TATCAAGCAGAGGTCGTATTCCGACCCGGTAGCGATGCCCTGGCTTATCTGCCGGAGGGGCCGTGTGCCGATGGCCCCGGGCAGGTGTCGTGGGTGGCCATCCAGCATGGAGGGGATACGAAAGAGGGATCCGTCAATATTCTTGATCTGGCGAGCGGAGAGAACCGTTGCCATACCCTGCCGGGTCGTCCCGGGTTCGCCTTTCCCACGGATAATCCCTCGGTATTTCTGACCGGGTTTGAACGGAAGGTGGGTTTTTTCGATGTGGAGTCTGCCGACTGGGTGGGGGCGTTCGGAGAAGTAGAAGGAGAAGAGGAGGGAACGATCATTAATGATGGGGTCATCTGCGGGAATGGAGTGCTATTTGGCACCAAGGACGTGGCTTTTGCCGACCCAAAGGCCGGTCTGTATCTATGGCTTCCAGGGATGAAGGTGCCTGTTCATCTCAGGGGGGGGCAGACCTGTTCGAACGGGAAGGTGATCATCACGCGTGCAGGAGAGAGCTTTCTCCTGGATATTGATACCCCCACGAAGATGGTGGTGGAGTATCCCCTTGATCTTGAAAACCAGCGACTGGGAGAACCGCGGACGGTAGTGGACCTGCAGGAAGTCGATGCCTATCCCGACGGCATGGTGATCACTCCTGATGGGCAGAGCGTGATCATCGCGATGTATAATCCGAATGACGTGGAGGCTGGGGAGGCGCGCCAGCACAGCCTGACCAACGGGGAACTGGAGGCAACCTGGAAAACGCCGGGGTCCCCCCGGGTGACGTGCCCGCTGTTGATGGAGGTATCGGGAAAAGTGGTCCTCCTGCTGACCACAGCGGTGGAGCACATGACGGAGGAAGAGCAGGCACGGCATCCGAATGCCGGGTGCCTTTTCCAGGGGGCTACTTCCATCGAAGGTCTCGCTGCACCCATCCGGGTGGAGCTCCCGCGGTAGAAAACCTTCCAGAAGAAGAGGTTATCCCTTCTGCAACGTTGCCAGCAGCCCTGCCAGGAAGCTGAGCATTCCGGCAAGGGCCTCCCGGTAGGAGGAGTCGCCGAGGAGGGTGAGGGTTTCCCCGGCCTCGTCGAGAAGGGTTGATGCGTGATCGAGGGATCTCGCAATTGCCCCCTGGTATTCGGCAATTCCTGCAAGAACGGTAAGATCCAGCTACTCCTGCTGGATGATTCTTTTCTGCAGGATGTCGCGCTGGGTGTCCCCGGCTTCCTCAAGAAGATAGAGCATGGGAAGGGTCAGCTTGCCCTTTTCGAGGTCGGTCCGGAGCGTCTTTCCGAATTGCTCCTCACTACCGACGAGGTCAAGGCAGTCATCGTAGATCTGGTAAGCTGTTCCCAGTTTCATGCCGAAGTCCCTCATCGCGTCACGGACTTCCGTGGACACACCTGAGAGATAGGCAGCCAGGTCCGTGGCAGCGGCGAAGAGGGCGCCAGTTTTCATCTCGATGAGCTCGAAGTAGTCCTGCCTTGTGAGAGTAAGGTCGAAGCGTCGCTGGGTTTGCAGGATTTCCCCCTGGCAGACATCGCGTGAGGCGCTCGCAATGGCGCGGGAGAGGACGAGGTCGTCGAACTCGGTTGAAAGCATGAGGGCGTGGGAAAAGAGGGCATCACCCAGGAGGACGGCGAGACCGTCACCCCACTTGGAGTTGGCAGTGAGAACCTTGCGGCGGGTGCTGGCCCCATCGATGATGTCATCATGCACGAGGGTCGCCATGTGAATGAGTTCCAGGATGGTGCCGAGCTTGATATGATCGGAGGTGACCTGCCCGGTAGCTCCACCGACGAGGATGCTGAGGGTCGGGCGGATGCGTTTCCCAGCAGTGTCGCAGATGTAGGAGATGTAGGGTTCCACCCCTGGATCAAAATGGCGGACCTGCTTACGCAGGGAATTTTCCACCTTGTCCAGTTCCTGCTCCACCAGGGTGAAGGGGAGGGGCTTGGCGCCCTCCGGATCAATCTTGAACTTTTTGGCCATTTTTTCTTGGTGCGGGAGACCTTGTGAAACATTTCACAAGGTGCGCCAAGGCGCAAAGAGATTTTCTGTATTTTCGGAAAATTCTGAAAGTTCTTTATGGTTGCCTGTTCAGATGGGCTGGCGTTGGATGCCGCTTATCATGAAATCGTTCAGTTTCACCTTGGTATTGGCGTCGTTTGCAGCGGCGGGAATGGCTTCCGGAATTGAAGTTGGCGAGAAGCCGAAGACGCCGAAGCTTCCGGGCGTGCCCTATGTGGTGCATGACGGCACCCGGCCCCAGCCGGTCAAGGTGAGGAGCGGGGGAGCCGTTTCTACCAAGCCGCCGGGGGATGCCCTCGTGCTGATTGGGGAGAAGAGCTCCGACACTTGGAACGGCAACAACTGGCCGATCGTTGACGGGGTAATGACGGTAGCTCGGGGAGGGGGAGTAAGTTCCAAGGCCGCTTTCGGTGATTGTCAGCTCCACCTTGAATACAGGGTGCCTGCCGGCCGTAAGGTCAAGGGGCAGGCTGGAGGAAACAGCGGAGTGTTCCTCATGGGGCTCTACGAGGTGCAGGTAGGGGAAAGCCATACCAATCAGACCTACCCCGACGGTCAGACTGCGGCCCTCTACGGTCAGTCACCCCCGCGGGTCAACCCTTCCACCCCCCAGGGAGAATGGCAGAGTTTTGACATCATTTTTGAAGCTCCAGATTACGAGGAGGGCAAGGTTGTGTCTCCTGCGGTCATCACGGTGATCCACAACGGAGTGCTGGTGCATCACCGCAAGGCCCTCCTTGGCCCGACCCGGCACAAGGCTCTGGCCACATATCCGGCCAAGCACCCTGAGAAAGCTCCGATCAGCCTGCAGGATCATGGTGATCCGATTCAATATCGCAATATCTGGATTCGGGAGCTGGGAGCGTATGACGCCGCGGCTAAGAAGTAATACCAGTAATCTGCCGTATATTTCTCGAAGAAACTGAACAATTTGAACCTGGCGAGGCGTTCTGTCTATGTCAGCTGCGGGGTCCCTTGGCTCTGCGGCCCTACAATTATTCCACCTAAATGTAATTGCCCACTTCAGGGTATCAGCTAACTATCGAATGATGCAAAGCAAACGCACCCAAACTCAGATAATCGCTTTTCTGGGAATTCTCGGAGGTCTCGCAGTCAGCGGCTACGGAGATAATGGTAATGATTTCACGGTCGCCACGGGGGGCGGAGGAGTTAAGGAGGTTGCTCTCAAGGTTGTTCCCGGGGAGTCGTCTCCTGCGCCTGTGGGAGATCTTGGGGCGGTGGCAAGGGCAGCTGGTTTTGCCAGGTTCATGCCTGATACCACCCATGCCTACATGGGAATATACGATGGGAAGGGTTTTGTGGATGAAGTCCGCAAGTCGGCACTCCTGCAACTGGCGGAAGAGCAGATCGAGGACAATCTGGGCAACCTGGGTCGGGGAAATCCTGACTTCGACCTGGAAAACCTCGACGAGAACCCCCAGGTCCAGATGGTTGCTGCCCTGCTCGGGGAGGAGATCTTTGCTGGCGTGGGTGCCGGTGCTCCCGGACAGGTGGCGAATCTGGTGGCGTTCAATGAATCTTACACCCGGCAGTCGGTCAAGATGGCGATCAAGACCGTTGAGGCTGTTCTCAAAGGTGACGGCCCGGCCCTTGATGATGGTGGGGCTGCTGCAATCATGCCTCTCATCAGTGGCCTGCTGGGTGATCCCAAGGGGGGAGTAGGGGTATTGGAGAAAGCCCAGATGCCACCTGTGACGTTTGGCTTCAAGGTCAGTAACGAGGATGAGCGTGGACAGCTTTATGAGATCGCGGCCCAGGGAATCGGAGCGATGCTCGAGGCCATAGGTCCAGATGGAGAAGGGTTCGCGGTACCAGTCAACGTAGAACGTGCCGGATCCAAATTCGCAGGAATCAGGATCAAGGGGGAAGAGCTGGTTGCCGCCCTGCCGCCTGATGTGAAAGAGGGGATGGCGCAGTTCATGGATGCAGCGACTGCTGACAAGCTCATGAAGATGCTCGAGTCAAAGGACCTGGTAGTTGCGGTGGGTGTCCATGAGAGCTATCTGGTGGCTTTTCTCGGCTCAAGTGTGGATGATCTGCAGATTGCCGCTGATCCGGCGAAGTCTCTGTTGGCCCGCCCCGAGGCGGCCTTCATGAAGTCGTTTTCCGGGAAGAGACTGGTTAGTCTTGTGACCGTTTCCAAGGAATTGCAGGAAAGCTCGAAGGAAAGTTCCATCTTCGGGAGCATGGCCGCAGGCCTCAAGGAGGCGTTGGCGGAGACCGACGCGTTTGGAGACTCGCAGGATCTGGAGGTTCTTCTCGGGCTTATAATGGAGCAGGAGCGCGCGATTCTTGATCTGCATACACACACCCCGGGAGGTAGTGTCACCTTTCTTGAGGAGGGACTGAAGATTGAGATTTTCGGTGGTGCAGATCTTCCCAGCCTCGACCTTGATAAGCCACGGAAGTATGCGGGGCTTGGCAAGGAGGACGGGGTCTTTCTGTTTGCGAACTGGGTTTCAAACCCGGACTACACCTCCAAGACCCTCGAGTATCTGGATACCCTGGGCGAGACCTTGTATCTGGCTGCCAAGCAGGTGGCCGTGATGGAGCTTCCGGACGAGGTCGCACCTCCGGACTGGGAGAACATGGTCGGGGTGTTCGGAATGTTCGATGAGCAGATTCGGCCCCATTTCCTGGAACTGTGGACGGGGCTTCGAGAAGACCTGGTGGCTGGACTGGGAGAGGAAGGAGCAGTGGTGGTTGACCTCCAGGGGGCGCTTCCAACCGTGCCGGGACTCCCCCAGCTTCTGGCGGATGAGGGTAAGGCTCCCCGTATTGCCATGCTGGCTCCGACCCAGAACAAGGAGAAGTTGAAGAGCTCATGGAATAATGCCGAAAAGGCACTCAACGGGATTCTTAAGCTCGTAAGCGAGATGACCGGGGAGCAGATTCCGAAGCAGAAGCCGATGAGCAGTGAGAAAAACGATCTCAAGACCTGGTTTTTCCCGTTCCCATTCCAGACGGACGATTTTGTTCTGAACGTCTCAGTCGACGAAAAAAACTTCTATGCCTCGACTTCAAAGTCCTATGTTCAGGACCTCGCTGCCAAGTTGGAGAAGGCAAAGGTTGATCCGGCGGCAAAGGGTTCCTATTTCCATCTGGATCTGACGGTCCTGAATGCGTATCTGAATGACTGGATCAAGCTGCTGGAGGACAAACAGGACGATATTTTCGGCGCAGGATCGCCCGCAGCTGAGGACGTGATGCAGGTGCTTCCCGTGGTCAAGCAGGTGGTGGCAGCCCTTGGCGAATTGAAGGGCATCAGTAGCCATACCCGGAAGGAGGATGGCGTGCTGAGAACATCGGTTCACTTCCAGACTGGAAAATAGCCTTCAGACGGGCAGGTTTCGGGAAAATACGGGGGCGTTTGCCCGTATCATGACGGTTCCTGGACGCTCTTCTCATTGGGGAGTCGAAGCTCGTTTCCGCTGGCCAAGCGGACGGATGAGCATAAAGTGGGGTCATGGCCAGGTTGATCGTGCCCCAGGAGGACGAGCAAGAGCTTGGCGTTGCCCAGTCCGAGATGGTTGAACAGGCGCTCGTGCGTCAGCGGCAGAGGGACAGTATCCAGTCCCTGATAAGCTCCCTGATCGTGCTGGGGCTTCTGGTTGGGGTGCTGGCCGTCATCACGATTATTTCCCTGAAGGTCGATTCTCCTACGATCGTAACCTACCAGGCTGAGGCTCCCGAGGTGGAGCGCGTTGAGCGCCCGGAGGTCAACCAGAGAGCCCGACCAAATCCACCGGGCCAGAAGTCCTCCCGTGCCAAGGTCATTGCCTCCCAGGCCCCGTCTCCTGTTTCGGTTCCCATCCCGGACAATCCGGTTCCTGAAGGCCCCTTCGGGATGTCGGATGAAATCGGAGAGGGATGGGGAGATAACGAAGGAGATGGAACCGGAGGAGGTGGAGCGTCTTTTTTCGGGAGCTATCGCAAGGGTAAGAGGGTGGCTTATGTAGTCGATTTTTCAGGTTCGATGGGGTCAACCGCCGAGGGAGGAGGAACCTTTGCCCAGGCTCTCAAGAAGGAACTGACCACCTCGATCAGCAACCTTTCTTCCGGGATGTATTTCACGGTTATCTTCTTCTCATCCCGTGCGTGGAATCTGACCACCGAGGGTGATGATTACGTGGGTAACGGATGGCATGGTCTCGGGGAGCCACCGCACACGGGTTGGTATCCAGCCAATGAGGGGGTTAAGAAGGAAGTAATCGGAAAGATCAACAGCATGCCGGTCGCGGGAGGGACGATGTGGTATCCGGGGTTGAAGATGGCGATGACAATGACTCCATCTCCGAGCATTGTATTTCTTCTTTCAGATGGAGAGCCCCGTGATGGCGATGAGATTTCCTTTAATATGAAACAGTTGAACCCGGGCGGAACTCCTATCGATACTATCGCCTTTGAAGTTCCAGGTTCTCCCGCCGGTCGCCTCATGGAGATCGCCAAGGACACCGGTGGAAAATTCGTAACGGTCTACAAGGGTCAGCGTAAGAGCGGACGTGCTGCCGAGGCGCTTACGGATCCCAAGTATGATCCTTGAAGCTGATTGAGTCTTCCTCTGGGGTGAAGCATTTAAACCCGGTCGAGATCCATCGACCCCATCGCTCTTGAAGTTCCGGGTTCGTCTCCCGATTTTCCCCCAGATGAGACTGTTTGTCGATCTCACGCTGATGCGGAAGAAGGCTTAAGCCTTCCTCACATGCATGATGGCCTCAGCCAGGGTAAGATCCTGCGGAACAGTGATCTTTGGGTTGGGGAGGGGGTTTTCGATAAGCTTGGTGGGTATCCCGATAGCCTCCACGGCGGATACGTCGTCGGTTACCCCCAGACGCTGGGATTCGGTGACCTGATAAGCCCGATGCAGTATTTTGAAACGGAAGGCCTGAGGTGTTTCCATGATCCATAGATCCTCGCGGGGAACNGATCGTTGTGTGACTCCCTGGTCATCGGCCTTCTTGAGGGTCTCGGTTACCCGGTGGGCCAGGGCTGCGGCTCCGTCATCACCGGAGGCCCTGATGACTTCGTCGATTTGCTCGGGTTGAATGAGGGGCCTTGCCCCGTCATGAACCGCAACATGAGATGGAGTGGGGGAGGGTATTGCATCGAGTCCGCGCATGACGGAGAGAAACCGTTCACGGTCTCCATCAGCCCGGAGGACTGGTTTCTCCGTTCCCGGATCAAGTTGCGCGAAACGTTCTTCGCTGGTGACAACTACGACGGTATCGATCTCCCCTGCCTGCAGAAAGGCGTCCAGGCTCCACTGGAGGACCGGCCTTCCTCCGAGGGGGGCGAGCATTTTGTCGAACCCCATTCGGTGGCCATGGCCCGCCGCCACAATGATAGCTGCACAGCTCATCAGAAGAAGTTCATGTCCCCGGTTCGAGGTTCAGGGGATCAGGGTGAGTTGCTTTCTCCCCATTCTTCAGGAAAGTTGGGACATTACAGCCTGGGACAGGGTTTTTCCATCTGCCCGCCCCGCAGTCCGTTGCTGGAGTANTTTCATGACCTTCCCCATGTCGGACCGGGAGGAGGCCCCTGATTCACCGATGGCAGAGGCGACCAGTTCATTGATTTCTTCCTCGGAGAGAGGGGCAGGCAGATACCGGTCAAGAATTGCAATTTCGGCTTCCTCCTTGCTGGCCAGTTCACCGCGCCCGGCCTTGTTGAACTGCTCGATGGACTCCTGGCGCTGTTTGATCTGTTTCCTGATGATATTGACCGTCTCTCCCTCATCCAGTTCTGCGTCCGCTCCTCCTTTTTCGATTGCGGCATTCTTGATTGCGCTTTTGACCGCGCGAAGAGTGCTCAGGGCGGTCGAGTCCTTGGCGCGCATGGCGCTCTTCAGGTCTTCGGTAAGCTGGGTTGCGATATCGGCCATGAGAGGAAAGAAGGAGTGTTGGTCCATAAGTTGCAAGTTTCAAGTCTTCCGTTCGGCATGGAAGACGCTCCGGGAGCACTTGAAACTTGAAAGAATGGTGGAGAAGGGCCTTTGTCATCCCGTGCGTGCAGGGAGTCTTTATCTGGTCTTTATCGGTCTGTGCCTGTGTGCAGCAGGAGCAGTTTTTACCCTTCTCATGTGGAGGAGTTATGACCGGGCAGCTGGGCAGAGGGACTGGAGGGAAGTTCGGTGCACTATTCTGGATTCGCGGGTGGATGAGCGCCAGATCGGGAGCGATGTGAAGGTGGAGTATGCGTTCTCAATCACCTATGGATATTCGCTTGATGGCAGGGCATATACCTCGGACCGTTTCAGCCTCAGGGGGGCGTCCTGGAGTTCTTCGATAGAGCGTTCGCAGCGGATGGTGAAGAAGTTCCCAGTTGGTGCGACCAAGCCCTGCTACGTCGATCCTGGAGAACCCTCTTCCTCAGTTCTGAAGTTGGACTCGAAGGCTCCTGGTTACTCATTGTGGTTTCCGTTAATCTTCATCGTGGGGGGGGTGGGCGTCATGATCGGGGCAGTGCGAACCGACCTCAGGGTCAGGCGCTCCTCGGGGAAGGTCGGGTGATCCAGTTGAAGGGAGGACCTGCCTGCAACGGAGATGAGCTAGCTGGAGGTTACCTTGACGAGAAACCCCTTCCTGCGCGCCCCGGTAAGCATGCTGTGAAGAAGCCAGAGAGCTGCCAGGAGGAAAATGGCGTTCACGGCAAGGGAGATCAGCATGTGAGCGGTGGGAAAGCTTCCGGACTGAATGACATCCCGCATCCCCTCAAAGACATGCGTGGAAGGAAAGATGCTGGCAATGGGTTGAAGCCAGGAGGGCAGGGCTGAGACAGGGTAGAAGACTGCGGAAAATGGTTGGACCATGAAGGGAATAGCCCAGGCCAGGGATTCGGCTCCATGGCCGAAGCGAAGGATGAGGCTGACGGAGATCAGTCCGAGGGCCCACCCAAAAAGGAGGAGGTTGAGGTAAAAGGGGATGAGCGCCAGCTCAAGCTGGAAGAGGTTGAACTGGTAGGCCACGATCGCGATGAGCGCGAGGATCAGGCCGGTGAAGATGACCCGGCAGAACCCCACCAGGAACATTGCGCCGACATATTCAGAGGTTCGGACTGGTGCGGCGAAGATGTTCAGCAGGTTGCGGGTCCACACGTCCTCGAGGAATGAGATGGAGACTCCCTGCTGGGACCGGAAAAGTGCGTCCCAGAGAATAATGGCCCCGATCAGGTAGGTAATGGTCTGGGGGAAGTCTCCGGATGTTTCCGACTGCAGGTATTTGGTGAGGAAGCCCCAGACAAGCAACTGAACGAAAGGCCAGAAGACAAGTTCGACGATCCGCACCGGATGGCGGGTATAAAGCCAGAAATATCGCAGGGCGATGGAACCGAGGACGCGGAAGTTCATGCAGGGGGGATCTGCGCTATTGGATTCCTGTTACGGGTTTGTTGTCGAGCGCCCTCAGAGTATTCTTTCCGTCTCGATCCTTACGCCACAGCTTTTGTGCCTTATATGACCGTCAGGTATATGCTGGGGGGACCAGTTGGGGAAAATCCAGAATTCAGACCAGAATCTCTTTTACGACCCGGGCTTCCTCAACACCGGTAAGCCTCTGGTCAAGGCCCTGATAACGGAAGGTGAGTTTCTCGTGGTGAATGCCAAGTTGATTGAGGATGGTGGCGTTCAGGTCACGAATATGGACTGGATCTTCCAGAATATTGTAGGAGTGATCGTCGGTTTTGCCGTGTTCGTATCCCCGCTTGATGCCTGCCCCGGCCATCCACGTGGTGAAACACCGGCCATGGTGGTCACGACCGTGGTTATTCTTGGTGAGTTTTCCCTGCGAGTATATCGTTCGTCCAAATTCACCGCCGCAGATCACAAGAGTGTCATCGAACATGCCGCGTTCCTTCAGGTCCTTGATAAGTCCCGCGCAGGGTTGATCGATATCTTCGCACTGCTGGCGAAGCTTTGAGGGAAGGCTGCCGTGCTGGTCCCACCCACGATGGAATAGTTGCTGGAAACGTACTCCTTTCTCGGCCATGCGTCTTGCCAGCAGGCAATTCCGGGCAAAGCTTCCGGGTTTTTCCACTGCAGGTCCGTAGAGGTCCTTTACGTGCTTGGGTTCCTTCGAAATATCCATCAACTCGGGCACTTCGGCCTGCATTCGGAAGGCCATCTCGTATTGTTCAATCCGTGACTGGGTTTCCGGGTCTGCAAATTTCCTGAAGGTCTCGTTATTGAGGTCCTTGAGGCCGTCAAGCAGTCCGCGCCGAGCGTCCCGGTCGATACCCGGAGGGTTGTTCAGGTAAAGGACAGGCTCGCCATTGCTGCGAAGCTTGACCCCCTGGTGNCTGGANGGNAGNAANCCNCTGCCCCANAGCCGGTCNTAGAGNGCCTGNAGTTGGCCACGGCCACGGGAGATCATGACAATATATGCAGGCATGTTTTCATTCTCGCTCCCCAGTCCGTAACTCAGCCATGAGCCCATGCTCGGCTTTCCCTGCTGCTGAACCCCGGTGTTGATAAAGGTAATTGCCGGATCATGATTCACCGCCTCGGTATTCATCGTCTTGATGATCGTGATGTCATCCACAACGCTGGCGGTATGAGGCAGAAGGTCCTTGTTGACCCAGGTGCCGTGCTTGCCAAAGCGCTCGAATTCAAACATCGGTGCGACACAGGGAAACGACTTCTGGCCACTGGTCATTCCGGTGATGCGTTGGCCTTGGCGCACGGAATCGGGTAACTCCTTGCCGTGGATTTCACGCAGCTCCGGCTTGTAGTCAAAAGTGTCAATGTGGGAAGGCCCTCCGGAAAAAAACAGATAAATGGCACGCTTGGCCTTCGGGGCAAAGTTTGGGAATCCCGGGAGTCCTCCTGCTGCCTGTGCGGAACCAATGATTCCCGGGTTCCACAGGCTGCTCAGAGCAGCAGCTCCCATTCCGTGGCCGGTATTCAACAAAAAGCGGCGCCGTGTTAGATCGTTATGCATTTCTACAGGTTTTAAATATTAGAAGGAGTTACCCACGTGTCAGGGTTTCATCCATATTCAGAAGGAGTTGTCCTACTACCATCCAGGCGGCATGTTCAACCGGATCAATCGTCTCATCACGGGGCATTTCGCCAACGGTGAGAAACTCCTTCGCCTTATTGGGCTCATTACGGAATCTGGTTAACTGGTCACCAAGGACCCTCTCAATTACCTGGACTTCCGGCTGGGTGGCTGGGCGGGAGAGGGCCAGGTTGAATCCATGGTTTATTCTGGAGGCCGTATCTTTCCCGCCCTCCTTGATGATCCTTTGAGCAAAAGCACGGGCCGCTTCCACAAACTGTGGATCGTTCAGGGTTACCAGTGCCTGCAGAGGGGTATTGGTAATCGGTCGCTGAATCATGCATTTCTCACGGGTGGGGGCATCAAATATGAGCATGTTGGGCATGGGAGCAGAACGCTTCCAGTAGGTGTACATTGAACGGCGGTAAAGCTTCTCCCCATTGTCGCGTTTATAGCGCAGGCCACCATTGAGAGATACCTCATTCCAGATATTGGGCGGCTGGTAAGGCTTGACGCTGGGTCCTCCAATCGTTTCCACCAGCAGTCCTGAAAGATCGAGGGCGGTATCCCGAATAAACTCTCCCTGGAGGCGAAAGCGAGGGGAACGAGCAAGCAGGATGTTCTCGGGGTCCGCCTTGGCCAGTTGCGGGGTCAAGCGGGACGCCTGACGATAGGTGGCCGAGAGAGCAATCTGCTTCAACATCCGTTTCACGTCCCAGCCACTCTCGACAAAATCCACTGCCAGCCAGTCAAGTAACTCCGGATGACTGGGGGGGCTGCCCTGATTGCCCAGATCATCAACAGATTTCACCAGTCCCCGTCCGAAAAGCAGTGCCCAGTAGCGGTTGACCGCGACCCGGGCCGTGAGTGGGTTTTCTCCCGAGGTGAGCCACTGTGCCAGTCCAAGGCGGTTTGGCGCAGCTCCTTCTACGAGCCCGGGCAATGCGGCCGGGACCCCGGGGTTGACCACCGCATCAGGTCCTTCCTTGATCGGTTGGTCATAGGCGCCTCGGTCAAGGATGTAAGTCTTACGAGTCTTGTTAGCCGCATTGTCCTGCATCACCATCACGCTGGTGGCCTTCTGGTTCTTGATCCCGCTTTCCTCCGCCAGGAGTTTGCCGTGCGCTGATACCAGTTGCTGGTAATTCTTGTCCTGGGAGGTCAGGTAGTGCTCAAGCAATACCATTTTCTGCTCCTGTGTGCGCTCAGCGGCCGGGGTTGCAAGGAGGCTCTTGATCGGGTCTCCACCGAGTCGCTGGATCTCCCCCTCGGAAAGAGCCCGGTTGTAGATGCGTAATTCGTCAACTTCCCCGTTGTAATTCCCCTGGCTTGAGCGACTGCCGATCTTAATCGGGGTCTGTGTCACGATGGAATCCTTCAGTGAATCCTGCTCCACCTTGTTGCCCACAAGCTTCCCGTCGATGAAGATCTTTACTCCGGCCGCCTTGGATGAACCGTCATAGACCACAGCTACATGCTGCCACTTGTCGGGGGCAAGTGGTTGTGCGGAAACCACCTTGAGTGCATTGTTTGGCCAACTGCTGATTATATGAGTGCCAACGGCACGATTCTGGAGCCAGAGGTCGTAGCCCCGATAGGACTGGCCTACATCCATGCGGGCAATCACTGAGCCATTGCCGTTACCCGGCACCTTGAGCCAGGCGGCGAAGGTAAAGGCCTGATTGCGTTCACGAGTCGGCCAGGAATCAAATGTGACGGCTGTTTTCCCATCAAAACGTAATCCTCCGCCATCACCGCGCTTGGCCGGATATACTCTGCCCCCGATCTGGCCAATGCCTCCGCCCACGCTGGCCTTGATCTGTTTTCCTCCGCGCTCATCAAGGGGAAAGAAATGGGTCAGGCCGGTTGGCTCGGGTAAGGCATTTCCCGCGGATTTCTGAGCGACTCGCAGCCATTTGACATATTCCGGCACAGCGCCCCGCTTGTATTCATCCAGCTTCTCCTGGCTGGCCTCGATCTTAATTTGCAACTCGGCCAGTTTACCCGCCTGCTCCCGGGGGGGGACATTTACCACTGGCGACTGGTTGCCCCCACGTGTCTGCATGCCCGGATCGGTGGTATTATTGAAATAGGCAAACATCTGGTAATATTCACGCTGGGAAATGGGATCATACTTATGGTCATGGCACTGGGCACACTCCATCGTCAGTCCCATCCAGACATTGGCGGTTGTCTTCACTCGGTCGACAACGTATTCGACCCGCAGTTCCTCCGCGAATGCGCCGCCCTCATCCGAGGTGGCATGATTACGGTTAAAGCCGGAAGCCACCCGCTGGGAAATCGTTGCATCAGGCATCAGGTCTCCGGCAAGTTGTTCAGTGGTGAACCGGTCAAAGGGCATGTTGGAGTTGTAGGCATCAATTACCCAGTCACGCCATGCCCACATGTCACGAGGGCCATCGGCGTGCATGACGGAAGAGTCTCCATAGCGCGCCGCGTCCATCCACGCCAAGGCCATCCGCTCGCCGTAGCGTTTCATGCCAAGCAAACGGTCAACTACCTTCTCATAGGCGTGGGGCGACTTGTCATTAACGAATGCCTCCACGTCTTCAGGCGAAGGGGGTAGTCCTGTCAGGTCGTAGGTGACCCTGCGGATCAGGGTGCGGCGATCGGCCTCTTCGGATTGCGTCAATCCTGCCTCCGCAAGCCGTTTCAGGATAAATGAATCCACAGGGTTGTTAACCATTCCCTTGACGTTTTCGGGAGGGACGTTGCCCTTGACTGGAGGCAAAAACGCCCAGTGGTCCTTATATTCCGCTCCGGATAGAATCCATTGCTTGAGCAGAGACTTCTGTTCCGCGGTAAGGGCCTTGTGCGAGTCGGGCGGAGGCATCACCTCGTCTTCATCATCGGACGTAATCCGGTGCAGGAATTCGCTGTCGGAAAGTTGATCGGGATTGATTGCCCGGACCCCATCGTTGAGCCGGATCGCTCCTTCACGCGTATCGAGTCTCAGGTCGGCCTTACGGTCCGCGGCGTCAGGGCCGTGGCAGATGAAGCAGTTGCTCGATAGAATCGGACGAATGTCGCGGTTGAAATCGATCTTATCGGCAGCCGAGAGGAGTGGGCTTGAGCCGATGAGAAAAAGTAACGAAGCGTGTTGCGTGAGCATGGGCTGATGGGTCTGTGGTCTGGCGTTTTTCGCTAGGTCATGATCTCCTGAATGACGTGTCCGTGAACGTCGGTAAGCCGATAATCGCGCCCTGAGTAGCGGTAGGTCAGCTTTTCGTGGTCGAGTCCCATGAGGTGGAGAATGGTGGCCTGAAGATCATGCACGTGGACCCGCTTGTCGACGGCAGTGAGGCCAAACTCGTCGGTGGAGCCGTAGCTGATTCCTCCCTTCACTCCGCCTCCAGCCATCCAGACCGTATATCCGTAGTGGTCGTGATCCCGCCCCTTCTTGCCCTCCGAGGTGGGAGCTCTACCGAATTCCCCGCCCCAGATCACAAGGGTCTCGTCCAGCAGTCCCCGGGCCTTGAGGTCCTTGATGAGAGCAGCAATTCCCTGGTCGCAGGCGTCGGCCAGCGCCTTGTGTCCGCCCGGGATGTCTCCATGACCGGTATCCCAAGCGATATCGTATCCGCTTATGGAGTGAGAGAGTTGGACGCAGCGAACTCCCCGTTCCACTAGTCGGCGGGCGATCAGGCAGCCCTTGGCGTATTCGCTGTTTCCATAAAGGTTCCTAGTGGCCTCGGATTCCTTCCGGATATCGAAGACATCCGGAACGGAAAACTGCATGCGAAAGGCCATTTCCATCGCTTCAATGCCTGCTTCCAGTCCCTTGTCGCGCTCCCGTCGCTCAAGGTGCATCCTGTTCAATTCGGTCAGGAGGTCGGCCTGTTTACGTTGTTCGGCCCGGGGAAGCTGGCTATTCTTCAGATTGCGCATGACCGCATCCGGAGTCATCTGCTCGATATTGACGTAGGATCCGGCGTAGGCTCCGGGGAGGAAGGAATTACCCCAGTTAGCAAGTTTGCCCCGTGGCTGGGCCCTTGGCGACATGGCGACGAACCCGGGAAGGTTTTCGTTCTCGCTGCCCAGTCCATAGACCAGCCACGACCCCATGCTGGGGCGGTTCGGCTGCAGGGACCCGACATTGGTCATCAGAATAGCCCCGGCATGTTCCGGAATGTCGGTATGCATCGAGTGAATGAAGCAGAGGTCATCTACCACCTCGCCAACCTTTGGGAAAATATCACTGACCCATTTCCCGCACTCGCCATATTGCTTGAAGTCAAAATAGGAGGGAGTGAGTCCACCCTTCGTATTTCGCAGGGACTTACGATCCACGAGCTTGGGCCTCTGACCGGCATATTTCGAGAGGGAGGGTTTGTAGTCGAAGGTATCCACCTGCGACGGTCCGCCCGGCATGAAGAGCTGGATGACGTGTTTAGCTCTCGGTGCAAAGTGCGGGACCCGGGGAGCAAGGGGAGATGGCGCGGTTACCTGCTTGGTGGCAGCTCCGGCTGTGCTCAGCCCTGCCTGCTGAAGTACGCCCGCAAGGCCGAGGGTCCCGAACCCAGCTCCCATTTTTCGGAGAGCCTCGCGGCGTGAAAGCTGGCCGTTGTGCAGGGAGCTGAGGGCCTCACGGTAAGCGGCTTGATGTTCTTGGAATTTCATTCGTCAGCAGGCCAGTCTGATACTGGTTCAGCATCTTCCATATGGTGGAAAAATCCAGTTTCTTTACAGGATTAAACTCTATGCGCTGGTCAGGCGGGGGGACAAGGACGAGAATGTCACCCGATGCGCTTAGCTCTGTTCATCATTGCCTCGATTTTCGCGTTTTCCCTGTCTGTGCCCCCCGCTGAAGGTCGCCCGCCGAACGTCGTTTTCGTTTTGGCTGATGACCTGGGATGGGCAGAACTCGGTTGTTATGGGAATACCTTCAATGAGACCCCCTGTCTGGATCAACTTGCGAGAGAGGGTGTCCGGATGACCCATGCATACGCCGCAGCCCCGGTATGCTCACCTTACCGGGCGAGCCTGCTCACTGGTCAATACCCTGCCCGTCACGGAATTCTGGATTACCTTCGTCCCGATACGAACAGGCCTCTTTCCCGGGAGCATGTTACGATTGCAGAGCGCCTCAAGGCGGCAGGATATGCCACCGGGATGATCGGGAAATGGCACCTCAGTGGATACAAATACCAAAAGGCACCTGTGGAATTACGGGCAACCGATCATGGGTTCGATGAGGAACTGGTTACGGAGATCAAGGGTGTTGGCAATGGGGCCAACTTTTTCCCATATGTTTTCAGGACCCAGCCGATCTCCTGGAACAGTGCGTCAAAAGAGAAGCTCCTGCCGGGAACAGAGTATCTGGTGGACAGGATGAACCTGGAGGCGGTCCGCTTCATTGAACGGCACCGGGCGAGACCCTTCTTTCTCTATCTCAGTCATTTTGCCCCACATTCTATTCTGAATGGAAGGCCGGGGCTGGTGGAAAAGTATCGCCGGAAGCACCCCCCCGGGAAGAGCACCCGCTCCAGATGTTATTTGTGTCAGGATGCCGGTCTGGAGGGGGACCCTCTTAATCACTGGGCGGGAGATCATAATCCTCACCTGGCCGCAATGCTCGAGAGCATTGACCGGGGAATAGGTATGATCGTGGAAAAACTGAAGGAGCTGGGCCTCGCCAACGAAACCATGATTGTTTTCACCAGCGACAATGGTGGGGAACTGAATGTTACGAGTAATGCTCCGCTGAGAGGAGGAAAGAGTCAGTTGTTTGAAGGGGGGATCCGGGTTCCGCTGATCGTCAAGTGGCCTGGTCAGATTCCTGCTGATGCCGTTTGTGATGTGCCGACCAGTAACGTGGATTTCTATCCCACCTTCCTGGAGGTGAGTGGATTGGAGGAGGAGGATCCCCAGATCCTCGATGGGAATTCAATAGTCGACGTCTTGCAACGTCCGGAGATGGAGCATCAGGAGCGGACGTTCTACTGGCATTATCCGCTTCCCAGACCACATTTTCTCGGAGGAGTCTCTGCAGGTGCGATCCGGCAGGGGAGATGGAAGCTGATCGAGTGGTTCGAAAAGAAAGAGTCCAGTCTCTTCGACCTGAGGAACGATCCGGGGGAGAAGAGAGATCTCTCGGCAGAGCATCCCGCTACGGTGCGACGTCTGCAGGATGAATTGTCGGAATGGCGTGATTCGATATTGAAGTCCAGATAGTTGGGAGATTTGAACTCCTGGATCGGGAGGGGGCTTGAAATTCAAGGCCTGAGTCCCGACTGTCAGGCATGCCAGTTCCTCTCACGCCGTTTCATCTCGCAATTCCGGTCGACGACCTGACCTCTGCGAGAGAGTTTTATGGGGAACTCCTTGGCTGCCCGGAAGGCAGGAGTGCGGAGCAATGGGTGGATTTCAACCTCTATGGCCATCAGGTTGTTTGTCACGTACAGAGGAAGACAGGACTCAGAGAGAACAGGGATGATGGCTCTAATCCGGTAGATGGGCATGATGTGCCGATCCCTCATTTCGGGGTCGTGCTTGAACTGGACACCTGGAAAACCCTTGCGAACAGGCTCCAAGAGTCCGGGTTGGATTTTGAGATCGAGCCATATGTTCGCTTCGAGGGTGAGCCCGGGGAGCAGGCTACCATGTTCTTTCGTGACCCGAGCGGGAATGCGCTGGAGTTCAAGGCATTCCGGGATATTGAGGCCGAGTTATTCGCGAGGTGAACTACTCGACCTGCATGAACTCATGGGTGCCGAGGAGAACCTGGGCATATTGCCTCCAGTGCCTGTTGCTGTCTCCTTCCTGGTCAAGGTAGGCTATTGCTGCCTCCCTTTCCCTGCTGTTGGGAAGGCGCTGGAAGAGGAGAGAGTAGGCCAGTTCGATGCGGGCCATGTTGTCAGGGGCTTCTTTCTGGAGGCGCTGGGCAAGACTTTCCGCCCGTGCCAGCATGAAGGGGCTGTTCAGGATGAAGAGGTATTGCTGGGGCACGGTGCTTTCGACCCGTGCAGCGCTTGTCGAACGGGGGGCGGGAAAGTCAAAGATGCGGAGGAATTCCTCTGAAATGGAGCGGTCAAAATTGCGGCTAAGTTTTCCGTAGATTGTACGACGGGTGCTTTGGAGGACGTGGTCGTCGGGAGCGCCTCCGAGACGCTTTTCAAGGTCACCACATACGGCCAGAAGGCTGTCTCGCCAGGCCTCTACGTCGAGGCGGCGGGGGTTCATGCGCCACAGGTAGCGGTTATCGCCATCTACTGCGTAGGACCCCTTATGGTATTCGGAACTCCGCTGCCAGGCCTCGGAGAGCATGATTTCCCGGTGGATCTTTTTCATCGACCAGCCGTTCTCGACAAAGGTGGCTGCGAGCCAGTCGAGCAGCTCGGGGTGGGTCGGTTTCTGTCCGATCACCCCGAAGTTACTGGGTGATCGTACGAGAGCCTGTCCAAAATGGTGAAGCCAGATTCGGTTCACCATTACGCGGGCGGTGAGGGGGTTTGCAGGGTCGGCCACCGCTTCTGCGAGTTGCTTGCGCCCTGAGCCGTCCTTGAAGTGGGGGCGTTGGGGGCCGGAAACGATCTCAAGGAATTTGCGGGGTGCCACCGCACCTTTTTTTCGCAGGTCACCCCGGATCGCAATGTGCATGTCTCCGCTGCCGGATTCCCCAAGGCCATGGGCACTGGCAGGTTTTGGTGGTACGGCCTTGCGGATCCTGTCGAGTTGTTCGCGCAGGCCCTGAAGTACAAGCCGGTCCGCTTCTGACATTTTCTTCTCCACCTCCCTGCGATCAACCTTGAGCTGGCGGGCACTACGGTCGAGGAATTCATTGAGGACCTTTTCCTGGGCCTTTACTGCTGTTTGCAGGTTGTTGAAGACATCCTGTTCGGATTGACTGGCGATGGGGATATCCCTTGAACGTGAATTGCGGAAGATCCCTGCGATTGCGTAGTAGTCTGCCGCAGTAATGGGGTCGAACTTGTGGTCGTGGCAGCGCGCACAGGCGGCGGTCAGGGCCAGAAAGGCCCGCGAAAATGTATCAACCCGGTCCGCGAGGGTTTCGGCTTCGGCCTGGGCTTTTGATTCGGGGTCACCACCGTCAGAAGTGTAGGTGGGGCCAACTGCGAAGAAGCCCGTGGCGAGGGCCTGCTGCTTATCGTAGAGGTCGCCTGCGATCTGATACTTTACGAATTGGTCGTAGGGGAGGTCCTCGTTGAAGGAGTTAACAACCCAGTCGCGGTAGCGCCAGGCGTTCGGAAGGGGTTTACTGTCCTGGGACGCGCCCATTCCATCGCTGTAGCGGGCGACATCCATCCAGTGCCTTCCCCACCGTTCTCCATAGTGCGGAGAGTCGAGGAGCCGGTCGATGACGCGGGAGAATGCATCAGGGGCAGGATCCCCGAGAAAGGCCTCAACTTCCTCCGGGGCAGGAGGAAGGCCTGTAAGAGTGAAATAGGCACGACGAATCAGGATACGCCGGTCAGCCCGGGGGACGGGTTGCACGCCACTGCCTTTCATTTTCTCCAGCACGAACGCATCGATGGGCGAGGTCTTGGCTTCCTGAGACGGTTCCGCGGGAGGTTGAGGCTTACGAACGGGGCGGAAGGCCCAGTGCTCGCGCCTGAATTTCTCAAAGTCAAAAGCCGGGCCCTGCTCAGCCACCCTTGCCCCATCGTTCGGCATAGGTGCACCCATGTTGATCCAGGTTGCGAGGTGGTTGACGGCAGAATCGGGAAGCTTCTTTTTTGGAGGCATTTCAAGATCCTCGACCTGGTAACGGACAGCCTTGATGAGGAGGCTGTCCTCGGCCTTGCCCGGGATGATTACGGCGCCATTGTCGCCCCCCTTCAGGATTCCGGCCTTGCTGTCGAGGTAGAGTGACGCCTTGAGCTTTTCGGCCTCGCGCGAATGGCACTGGTAGCAGTGGGTGGCCAGAACGGGTCGAACATGAGTTTCAAAGTAGTTGATGGACTCGTCATCCGGTCCGCCTGCATCCTGTGGGAATGCGGTAAGGGTTCCTGTCACCATGATGATGGCGAGCAGGGGAAGGAGGGCGCGATCAGACCGCATGATGAGAGGCATTGAACATGCCGGGAGAGAGCATGAAACTGCTATTTGCTCCAGGGAGCCCGCTCCAGGGAGTCGCGGTATTTCATGGCGGCCTCGGTGCGGGAACGCACGTGCAGTTTCTCGTAAATGTGTTTCAGGTGAACCCGCACCGTCTCCACGCTGATGGAAAGTTCGGCGGCGATCTCCTTGTTGGCGAGTCCCTTGGCAACCAGTTGGACGATCTCAGTTTCTCTTTTCGAGAGATTGAAGGCCTGACTTGCCTCGTTGCTGGCAGGGCGGTGGAAGGCCTCCACCACAAGTCGCGCAATCTCGGCTGACATGGGTGCTCCTCCGGCTCTTACCTCGAAGATGGCCCGGCAGAGATCGTCGGGAGAAGCGTTCTTGAGGAGGTAGCCGGAAGCTCCNGCCTGCAGCGCATCGAAGATCTTCTCGTTGTCGTCATGGACAGTGAGCATGATGACATCGATNGCAGGATGCTTTTCCTTTACCTGGATGGTGGCCTCGATACCGGACATGCCGGGCAGGCTGATATCCATGAGGACAACATCCGGTCCACCATTTTCGATGGCCTTCAAGCCATCCTCTGCATTTTCCCACACNCCGAAGGTCTGAATGCCATCCATGGCATCAACGATCTTCTGGACCAGTTTTCCGAGGGCTGGGGTGTCCTCAATGACGGCGACCTTGATGGGTTCTCGATTGACGGCGGACATGGTTAAAGAGGTTTAAGGTTGGGCCACTGAGCGATCAGTTCAACGTAAAATCCATATCATTACTCTGAAAAGCGGATTTAGGGACTTTTTCAGTCTGTATGAAGCAGTTGGGGAAGTTCCTTGGAAATCGTCCCGGTCAGGCCAGCCAATCATGAATCACCCGGGATTCCCGGGTCAGGCTGGTGAGGCGTTTGTCTGCACCGCCGTGTCGATAGGTCAGTTTCAGATGATCGAGTCCGAAGAGGTGGAGCAGGGTAGCGTGAAAATCGTTGATGTGGACGGGATCCCGGGCGGGTTCCCATCCGATTTCGTCGGTTTCACCGTAATTGAACCCGGCCTTAACCCCTCCGCCAGCCATGAACATGGTGAAGGCATTGGGGTGGTGGTCCCGTCCGGTGTTGGGTTTTCTTCCTGGTCGGTTTTCCCCGAGTGGGGTACGTCCGAACTCTCCGCCCCAGACTACCAGTGTCTCATCGAGGAGACCCCGCTCCTTGAGATCGGAAATAAGAGCAGCGACTGGCTGGTCGCTCATGCCTGCATTGAATTCAAGTTCCTTGTCCAGGTTGGAATGCTGGTCCCATGAGGCATGGATCAGGTTGACGAAGCGCACACCCCGTTCCGCCAGNCGCCGGGCGAGAAGGCAGTTCCGGGAGAATGTGCTCCAGGTGTGGGAGCCGCCCTTCCCCCTTCCTCCACCAGAGGGATCGCTGCGGTTGACCCCGTAGTTCTCGAGGGTTTTNTCTGATTCCCCGGAGAGGTCGGAAAGNTCGGGGGCTGCGGTCTGCATGCGGAAGGCCAGTTCATANGCCGCAATNCGGCTTTCGATCTCGGGATCCCTGATGTTCTCGCGTGCGATTCCGTTTAATTCCCTGAGGGCATCAAGGCCACGTCTCTGTATTTCAGGTGATATTCCCTGTGGGTTTCGGAGATTAAGAACCGGTTCCTCACCATTACGGAAGCGGACGCCTGCAAAGCTGGAGGGGAGGAATCCGCTCTGGTAGAGCGTTGCGCCTCCGCTCGATCCACGGCCAGCGAGAAGGACGACGTAGCCTGGCAGATTGTTGTTCTCACTACCCAGGCCATAGGTGATCCAAGACCCCATGGAGGGCAGTCCGAAGTGCGGTTCCCCGCACTGCATCATAAGTTGCCCGGGGTGATGNTTGAACTGGGTAGTGTGCAGGCTTTTGATCATGCAGAGGTCGTCTGCACGAGTGGAGAGGTGGGGGAGGAGGTCGGAGAACCANATGCCTGACCGTCCGTGCTGCTTGAAGGTGCGACTGCTACCCATGAGAGTGGCGGTCTCTTTCTTGAGGAAGGCGAAGCGCATCTTTTCCAGGAGAGCCGGATCCATCTTTTTGCCATCGAGTTCCTTGAGCTTCGGTTTGTAGTCAAAGAGGTCGAGTTGTGATGGCGCACCAGCCATGAAGATAAAGATGCAGCGTTTGGCCCGGGGAGCGAAGTGGGTGAGCGACTTGTTGCCGGCAGAACTCTCTCCCGCGAGCATATGAGCCAAGGCCAGGCCGCCCAGACCACTTGCGGAAGTGGTCAGGAAGTCCCGGCGGGTGCGGAGGTGAAATTCCTGGGCAGGGTTCATGGGAGACATGGCCTCTAGGAGGAGGTTATGAATTCGTCGAGGTTGGTGATAATGCGGACTGTAGCCGTCCACGCTGCGAGATCGAAGTCGTCTTCCCTGCAGAGCTTCCTGGTGTCTTCCGGATGGGACCGGTAGTGGGCTCGATTGTCAGTGAGGAGACGAACCACGATATCCCGTTCACTTGGGCTTGGTCGCCGGGAAAGGGAGAGGAGGAAGAGCTGGTCCACCCGCTTGTGGTCGGTGTCGAGATCGGAGTTGGACTTGATCCGGCGGGCGAGAGCTTGTGCAGCTTCGTGAAAGACCTCGTTCTGCAGAGTGGTGAGGGCCATCAGGGGGGTATTTGAGATATTTCGCCGGGTGACTGAGGTGTTTGAGTCGGGACAGTCAAAGGTCATCAGGTTGGGAGCGGGAGCGGTGCGCTTGAAAAAGGTATACATGCCGCGGCGGTAGCGGTCCGGTCCCTTGCTGACCTTCCATTGGAAATTATTTGCAAAGCTCTGGGCCGCGACATCCGGGGGAATGGGAGGAAAAACGCTGCTTCCCCCGATGCGATGAGCCAGAAGTCCCGAAACTGAGAGATGGAGNTCNCGAATGATCTCGGCCTCGACCCTCTTCCGGTTCTGGCGGTGCAGAAGACTGTTGTCCGGATCGTAGGCGTTTAGTTCGGGCTTGTGTCGGGATGATTGCCGGTAGGTTTGTGAGGTGACGATCTTCCTGATCAGTTTCTTGCGACTCCACCCTTCCTGAATGAACTGGTGCGCAAGCCAGTCGAGGAGGGCGGGGTGCGATGGGGAATTGCCCTGCGAACCGAAGTTTTCAGGGGAGGNACTCAGGCCCTTGCCGAACAGGTGGAGCCAGATGGTGTTGGCCGTGACCCGTGCCATCAGTGGGTTATCGCGGCTGGTAAGCCACCGGGCGAGGTCCATCCGGGTGGGCGCTGCTCCCGAGACCTGGAAGGGGTGGAGGAAGGAGAGTCCGCTGGGTTTGATTTCTCCCTGTTTCCTGTCGGGTTGCAGAAAGTCTCCCCGCTGCAGGAGATAGGTCTTCCGTTTGCCATTCCTGCGCATGACCTGCGCTTCATGGGTTTTTCCATTTTCGAGGGGGATCTTTACTCCGCCTTCGTCCGCGTTGTTGAAGAATGCGTAAAACCGGTAGAAGTCGATCTGGGTTGCCGGGTCGTAGGGATGATCATGGCACTGGGCACATTCGAGGGTGAGTCCGAGCCAGGTCCGGCTGGTAGTGGCAACCCGGTCAATGACTCTCTTGACCCGGTCTTCCTCCTGGTCAGTGCCGCCCTCCCGATTGCGCAGGGTCTGGCGGTGAAAGGCGGTGGCAAGTTGCTGCTGGGGTGTGCGTTCCGGAAAGAGGTCTCCCGCAAGTTGTTCGGTGGTAAACCGGTCAAAGGGCATGTCCTCGTTGATGGCCTTGATNACCCAGTCACGCCAGAGCCACGCGTTGGGACGTGGATTGTCCTTCTCGTATCCATCGCTGTCCGCATAGCGCGCCTGATCGAGCCAGTGGCGGCCCCACCGTTCGCCAAAGTGAGGGGAGGCGAGGAGACGATCCGTTGTTGCCTCAAGGGCTTCGTTTGGATCCTGCTTCCAGGCCTTTCCAAAGGACTCCAGTTCCTCAATGGTCGGGGGAAGCCCCACGAGGTCGAGTTGAAGGCGACGGAGGAGAACATGCGGGGGCGCCGNGGGAGAGGGCTCAATGGAGCTCTGCTCCAGCCGGGAGAGGATAAAGTGGTCAATCTTGTTGCGAGGCCATTTCCTGTTTCTGACGGAGGGGGGAGCAACGGCCCTGATTGGCTTGTAGGCCCAGTGCTCAGGCCACCGGGCTCCCTGTCTGATCCAGTCCCTGATCAGGGAGATTTCTTCCGTAGCAAGAGGCTCTTCAGGCGGCATCCGTTCATCAGGGTCATGATGAATGAGGCGCCGGTAGAGCTCGCTTTCTTCCGTTTTGCCAGCAACTACAAGAGGATCACCTGATTTCCCTCCCTCCAGTGCACGGGTCCTGTTAGTCAGCATGAGGCCGCCCTTCTGCTTTACGCCGCCATGGCATTCCGCACAGTGTTTATTGAGCAATGGCTGAACGTCCCGGGTGAAATCCACGGGTGCGGCCGGACAGGGCCGCGGGATGATGGCCAGCGCCAGGAGGGCAAAGGGAAGGAACTTGGGAGACAGCTTCAAACGGAAACCATGAATTTGATTTGAAAAAAATGGTGATTTTTTGGGAGTAAACAAGAAGCTTTCCAGATCTGCCACGACTAAGCAGGGTCCAGCAGGCAGTAAAACCAGAGAAACCATGGCAATCTTTACCAGTGATCAGATCGAGGATTTCAATCGTGATGGCTACCTNTTNGTGCGCGGGNTGTTCAGCGAGGAGGAAATTGGTCTTCTCGGGGAAACGGCCCGCAACGATCATGCCATGGATCAGGCGTCCTCGACCATGGATGATGGCAAGGGCAATGATGTCCGGCTTTCCCTGTGGAATCATCCCGGGGATGGAGTTTATGGGATGGTGTCTCGTTGTCGCCGGGTCGTTGACGGGGTCGAGCAGATCCTTGGAGAGGAAGTTTACCATTATCACTCCAAGATGATTCTGAAGGATGCCAAGGTCGGGGGAGCCTGGGCCTGGCATCAGGATTACGGCTACTGGTACCAGAANGGACTTCTCTTCCCCGATCTCGTGAGCGTGATGATTGCGGTGGACCCTGCGACGAAAGAAAATGGCTGCCTGCAGGTTCTCCGGGGATCCCATCGGATGGGGAGGGTGAATCATACCCTGTCCGGGGAGCAGGCCGGGGCAGACATGGAGCATGTTGACGAGGCCCGCAAGCGACTTGAGACGGTGCATTGCGAAATGGCCGCAGGGGATGCTCTCTTTTTCCACTCCAATACCCTGCATTGCTCTGCAGCGAACAATTCCGATCATGCCCGTTGGGCATTGATCTGCTGCTACAACGCGAGGAGTAACGATCCCTACAAGGAGTCACATCATCCGGGCTACACTCCGCTTGAGAAGGTAGAGGATGAAATGGTCCTCACGGTGGGTCGCGATGATGCCCGGCGCTCCAGTGTTGCGTTTGCCAATCTGGTGGAAGAAGACGAGAGCGCCAAGAGTCTTGCGGGATCCGATTCCTGATCTCCGGTCCGTCGTTACTGTCGAAGATAATAAGTTACAACCAAACAATACATTCATGAAACTTGGAATTATTAACAGTGCCTTCGGTCAAGCCGGGGTCGATACGAAGACGGGACTGGAGCATATTGCCCGGATCGGATTTGACTCGGTGGACATCTTTACCGAGGCGATGACCATTGAGCAGGACGAAATCGACCTCATCAAGGNAACTTGCGAGGACAACAATCTGCCGATCGTCTCCACCGTCGTGGTTTCTGCCGGTCTGATTGACTTCAATGACCCGGTGCGTGATTACCATGTTGAACGGTCGAACCGTTTTGTGGACCTGGGACAGACGTTCGGTTCCAACAACCTCCTTCTCGTGCTGGGTGAGTATATCTGGCAGCGGGAGGTGATTCCGCCGGAGGCTCAGTGGGAGTGGGGAGTCGAAGGAGTACGTAAGATCGGTGAGTATGCCGGAGAGCGCGGTATGGAGATTGCCCTGGAGCTTGAACCTTTTCGCCTCAGTCTTCTCAACAGTGTGCCCAAGATGGCTCAGTTCATCGATGATTGCGGGCTTCCCAACGTAAAAGCCAATATCGATGTCAGCCACCTCGTGCTGGCGGATACTCCACCAGATGCCCTGGAACTCCTGCGGGGTAAGGCCACCCATGTGCATATCAGCGACTGCGATGGCAAGGTGCACGGGGACCTGCCCCCCGGTCGAGGGGNGGTCAAGTTTGCGCCCTACCTGCAGGCGATCAAGGATCTGGATTTCGATGGGGCGATCTCGCTGNAGCTGGAGTATTCTCCGGATCCGGACAAGATCGTGGAATGGGTTGAGGAAGCCTACAACGCTACCGATAGCCTCATGCAGCAGGTTGGATTGCGGGGCTAGGGCGCTCTTAGCCCTGCCCGGATATCCGGGATGCTTTCCCGAGTTTCCGTCAAGTCGCCATGTCTGAAGAAGATGATGATTACGGGTTGAGTCCCACCAAGGAGATCGTCGAGATCGANGCTCCNGNNGTTGANTACNGGCCCTCTANGTCCCGANNAGNTANCGNCCGAAGATNGCNATGATNGGGACNGGTGGAATCAGCGAATTTCATCTNAAGGCCTATCGCAANTGNGGNTATGANGTTGNNGCNTTTGCNAGTCGGACCCNGAGNAAGGCNGAGGCCANGCGNGATGAATTCTNTCCCGGAGGCNGANGTNTATGATGATTATCNCGCCTATNCTNGAGCGNGANGATATNGAGGTNCTNGACATNACNCCGCACCCNGCTGATCGANTGCNNATNGTNAAGGAAGCNCTCAAGGCNGGNAAGCATGTGCTGAGCCAGAAGCCCTTCGTTCTTGACCTGGATGAGGGCGAGGAACTGGTGAGCCTTGCCCAGGAGAATGGGGTCAAGCTTGCCGTTAATCAGAACGGTCGCTGGGCGCCACATTTCTCCTATTTGCGTAACGCGGTGGCAAATGGCGTTATCGGGCGGGTGACCTCCCTGGATTTCAACCTGCAATGGGACCAGACGTGGATCAAGGGCACCTCCGAGTTCGAGAGTATCCACCATCTTATTCTATTCGACTTTGCGGTGCACTGGTTTGATATCACCAGCCAGATCATGGTGGGTCAGGATCCGATCCGGGTAATGGCCTCGGCGGTGCGCTACGAGGAGCAGGTTTACGGACCTCCTGCGCTGGCGGCTGCGATCGTGGAGTATCCGGGAGCCCAGGTGCGTCTCTCCTTCAATGCCCATGCAACCCTTGGGGAGGAAGATGTGACCACTGTGGTTGGAACCGAGGGGACCCTCCGGACGCGTGGACCGGGCCTCAATGAGCAGCCTGAGATGGAGGTATTCCTCAAGGGCGGCCAATGCAAGGTCCCCCTTGAGAGTTGCTGGTTTGATGCCGGGTTCGAGGGGACGATGGGGGAGTTGCTATGCGCCATTGAGGAAGGCCGGGAGCCGAACAACAGTGCAAAGAGCAACCTCAGGTCACTGGAGCTCTGTTTTGCAGCGCTGGCCTCGGCTGATACCGGGCAACCTGTGGAGGTGGGGTCGGTGCGGACCGTTTCGACCGGGCCTTCCTAGTCTCCAGCCTGATCCGCGCCAAAATCCTTCATGGACTGTTCCACGAGGGGGGTCCTGAAGTCGTTGCTCTCGTAAACAACGAGTCGATAGCGGTAGGTAAGGCTCTCGCCCTTTGAAATCCTGATGTCACCGCGGCGGGCAAGGGCGGGCCCTACTCCGAATTGGCCATCGATACGCCAGAGAGTGGGGTAGCCTGGATTTGCCGGATGATCGATCATGGCGATGTGGGCCATTTTCTCCATGCCTTCAATCTGCATTGCGAGGTCGACCCATTTTGCCGCTTTTCCTTCTCCCTGCTGATTCTTCAGTCCCTCACTGTTGAGACAGGAAGCCTTGATTCCTCGCTTCCAGGGCATGCGGAGGAAAAGTCCCCCGTAGGAATATTTTCCGATGGTGACGTCCTGCAGGGCAGTGCCAGTCCACGCAAGGTCGAGGATGTAGTGGTCCTTGCCGGGTGTGTAATGCCAGGCCTGCTGGTCTCGGAGCATTGGGGTGCCCTTGCCATCAAGGAGTTCGGAATGAAATACCATGGCGTTTCCATTCTGCCGGTTTTCAAGATGTTTCCAGTAGTCTCCCTTGTAGTTGTGGAAGAAGTCGCGCCTGTTGATTCTGGTCTGCCCCCAGTAAAGTCCGGTCTGGTGTTTGTGGTGGCCCGGTGAGAACTGGGTGAGGACGTGCTTGCCGTCGG
>PAQU01000037.1 GCA_002709395.1 Roseibacillus sp.
GGGGATTGGCGGACTTTTGCGCCGGAGAAGGGGCAGCTTTCAGGTGCTTTAGTTCAGTATCCTGATACTCTGGGTGCTCTTCACGATTACGAGGACCTGGCCGGCAACGTCCATGAAGCAGGAGGGATCCTGGTGGTTGCGGCCGATCCGCTGGCGCTAACCCTGCTCAGGGAACCGGGCAGCTTCGGAGCGGATCTCTGCGTGGGTTCTACACAGCGTTTCGGAGTTCCTCTTGGATTTGGAGGTCCCCATGCCGCCTACATTGCCTGTCGGGATGCGCTCAAACGAAAGTTGCCCGGACGCCTGGTGGGAGCCTCGGTGGACGCGGCGGGCAATCGGGCTTATCGCCTTGCGCTCCAGACTCGTGAGCAGCATATCCGCCGGGACAAGGCGACATCCAATATCTGTACTGCTCAAGTGTTGCTGGCGGTCATGGCTTCAATGTACGCCGTATACCACGGACCGGAAGGGTTGAGAAAGATAGCCTCGCGGGTTCATGCGCTTGCTGGGCGTATGGCCCGGTCCCTCAGGGCGGGAGGTGTCGAGTGCGAGGGAGAAAGTTACTTTGATACTCTTACGCTCAAGCTCGGGGAGAAGGCGGAAGGATTTCTGCGGGCCGCATCAGACAAGGGTTACAATCTGCGGCGCCTCACCGACGGGCGAATTGGTATAGCTTTCGATGAGACAACCACGGATCAGGACGTGGACAATCTGCTTGGCTGCCTTGAGTGTGATCCCAGCAGCACGGAGAAGGGGCCGGAGGGGATACCCGAGGCCTTGGTTCGCAGGTCTTCCTACCTGGGTAACGAGGTGTTCAGTCTCTATCACAGCGAGACGGAGATGATGCGCTACCTTAGGCGTCTGGAGGGGAAGGACCTGGCTCTTAACGAGTCCATGATTTCTCTTGGGTCGTGTACGATGAAGCTGAATGCGGCCGCTGAGATGATGCCGGTGACGTGGCCCGAGGTCGGATCAATTCACCCTTTTGCGCCGGAGGTTCAGACTGCCGGCTACCGAGGGATGCTTGAAACACTTGAGGCATGGTTGGCGGAAATTACAGAGTTTGCGGCGGTTTCGCTCCAGCCTAATGCGGGCTCTCAGGGTGAATACGCCGGGTTGCTGGCGATCCGGCGTTATCATCGGGCCCGGGGTGAAGCACAGCGCGATATCTGTCTTATTCCGCTCTCCGCTCATGGGACTAATCCAGCCTCCGCGGTGATGGCAGGATTTCGGGTTGTGGCTATCAGGTGCGACGAGGAAGGGAATATTGATGTCGGGGATTTGCAGGCAAAGTGTGAGAAGCATAGCGCGGATCTGGGGGCCCTGATGGTGACTTATCCGTCGACTCATGGGGTCTTTGAAGAGAGCATCCTGAAGGTATGCAAAATGGTCCATGACAATGGGGGGCAGGTCTACATGGACGGGGCCAATATGAATGCTCAGGTTGGGCTATGTAGCCCTGGCGGGATCGGTGCGGATGTCTGTCACCTTAATCTGCACAAGACCTTCTGTATTCCACATGGAGGGGGTGGCCCCGGGGTAGGGCCGATCGGAGTTGCGAAGCATCTGGTAGATTATCTCCCAGGCCATGCTGTCATGGAGCGGAATGAAGGGCCGGTCTCTGCGGCTCCTTGGGGCAGTGCTTCCATCAATGTCATCTCCTGGATGTATATCCGCATGATGGGAGTGGCCGGGTTGACGGCCGCCACCAAGGTGGCTCTTCTTAATGCCAATTACGTGGCTCATCGGTTGAAAAACTACTTTCCCGTTCTGTATACCGGGCATCAGGGGCGGGTGGCGCACGAGTGCATCATCGACCTGCGCCCACTGCAGAAGGAGAGCGGTATTACGGTTGAGGATGTTGCCAAGCGCTTGATAGATTACGGATTCCATGCGCCCACCATGAGCTGGCCCGTGGCGGGAACCCTCATGATCGAACCTACTGAATCGGAATCCAAGGAGGAGCTGGATCGCTTCTGCGATGCCATGATTGCGATTCATGGAGAAATCCAGGAGGTAGTCACTGGCGAGGCGGACAGTGAGAACAATCTGTTGTGTCGTGCTCCCCATACTGCGGAGGCGGTATCTGCGAATGAGTGGGATCGCCCCTATTCACGTGAGCGGGCGGCCTTTCCGGTGCCGCGTCTGCGTGATCATAAGTTCTGGCCAGCGGTGGGTCGTATCGACAATGTGCACGGAGACCGGAATCTGGTCTGTACCTGCGAAGGAATGGAGTCGTATTCGGAGGATTCATGAGTGAAGAAGGGCAGGATAGCGGCGGCCCCTCGCCTATTGACTGGGACGGGTGGAAGCCTGAAATCCGGGCGACCCTGATGTTTATCCTGGAAGGAGAGGAGATCCTGCTCATCCGGAAATTGAGGGGGATTGGAGCGGGGAAGGTGAATGGCCCCGGTGGTAAGATCGACCCCGGGGAGTCTCCTTTGGAGGCCGCGGTGAGGGAGACTCGGGAAGAGTTGCATGTCACTCCCATTGAGCCGCGCAAGATGGGCGAACTTTGCTTCGCCATGAGCGACATTCCTGATATTTTCGTGCACGTTTTCGTGGCCCGAGGGTGCGAGGGGGAAGCTCAGGAAACCGAGGAGGCCATTCCGTTATGGACTCACCGGAATCGGATTCCCTATGAGTTGATGTGGGAGGATGACCAGTTCTGGCTTCCGCGCATGCTGGAAGGGGAGAAATTCCGGGGCCGCTTTTACTTTGAGGCGGAACGTATCCGGTGGATGGACATCGACTGGGATGTTGGCTGCCTTGATTAGGTGGTGCTGAGCCTCGCCGTTCTTCCCGGAAAATGAAAAACCCGCTCGGGTGAACGAGCGGGTTTTCAGAATCATCCGCCGTGCCGTCCTTGACTTCGCGAGCCACGTTCCCGTAGCCCAATAGGTTGGGGACTTTCTCCGGGGAAAAGCCTTCCAATGAAGGCCTGACTTCTCTCCAGAGGGGCTGCCCCCTTTGTCAAAGCATCGGTCCGGGCGCGAGCCAAGAAATGACGCACACGGTAGACATCCGGAAGCTAGCCCAGAGAGGGGGTGATCGCAACGGGCTTTTGCCTGATCTGACAGTTTCGCCCCCTTTTTGGGTAGTTTTCGTTGTCAAAAGGAAGCCGGGAAACGTGACCTGAGCAAAGGGTAGCTAGGGTTTGAAGTAGAAGGTAAGGTAGGCAGTGGAGGTCATTTCCTCGGCCCGCATGCGGCGCGGCATATCCATGCCGGCCCAGCTCTCAATGAAAAGAACCTCCTGACGGGTGGAGTTGTAACCGACAACGACAGATGCATGGAGGGGGGCCCGATCATCTGGCCAAGAGTTGCGTGCTGTGGCATCGGGTGCAGGAATCCGGTATTCAGGATCCCGGGAAGCCAACAGGGTTTGGTGGGAGTGGGCCTTGTTTCGTGTGCTGGAGAAGCGACGCCAGACCACGACGGGGAGTCCATGGTCGAGGGACCCCCGGGATTCATCGAGTGAGAAGTCATTGGACTTGTGAAGGTCCAGTCCCGCTTCACGGGCTACCGCGAGGTAAAGGCGGGGAAGTTGTGAGCCTGCAGCTGATCCGGTGTTCTGGAATTTGCCAGCGACTGCAAGCCAGTCCTCATCAATGTGAAGTCCAAAGTAGCGGGCAGCCATCGTGAGGGTGTTGAGCCCGCAGTAGGGCTTGTAGCCCTGGGGGACAATGGGAAGACGCGCTATCTGGATGTCTCTATTGTCGGATCTGATGACTCGTTCATGATAAACTCGGTTGAGTTCCCTTCCGGAGAGACTGGATCGCTCGATGTCCAGCCATTCCCGGGTTGCAGAATCGGCAGGCTGGATGAGAAGCCTGATAAGGCGCTCTCGACCCACCATGAGACGGAGGACAAGATCGTCTTTTCGATAATCAATAACCTGAGCCCTCAGGGCCCTGGTCCTCCCGATCTGGTTCTCTCTTGGGCGTTTGTCAGTGAGTTTGTGCAGGGCATCTCTCAGAGAAGTTTCCGTCTTGCGGAAAAAGGCGGAAAATTCCTGCTGCCTGCCCTTCAGTCGGCGCTGCAGTTCCTCCTGCTGCTGCCGACGGCTCAGTCCGGAAGGAAGCCTCTCGTCAAGGTAGCCGAAGTATGAACCGGCATCAGCGAAGGTGATGGCAAGAGAGTCGAGGTTGCTGCCTCGGTGGCGGGCCTGAACCATGACGGTCGGAATTCCCAGAACCTTTGGACGGGCGGCGAGGTAGCTGCCTTGTACGCTGGCAATAGGCGCTTCCTGCCGCCACGTGCCGGGGAGTTTGCGCTGGCCGGACCAAAGTTCGGGGTCAAGAAGGCGGTCGCCGATTTCGATGTCATTGAGCGGGCTATCGGCCTGGGCCAGAAAACCTCCAACTGCATTCGGGATTGCAGGGGATGAGAGGGTGAGGAGTGCCTGTATAACGAGGAAGGCAAGTGACTTTCGAAGAGATCTGGAGAACAGGTGTCCCATTGGCAGGAGGTTGAGCTTCATGACGGGCAGGGTGGGGCAGCAGGGGGGCAGGATCACAGGGTCCATGCCCGGGTTGCTTCGGCAAGGGAGGAGAAGGGGTCGGTCGCAGTAGGAACGAACTCGTGGCCCACAAATCCTGAGTAGCCTGTAGCGGCGAGAGCGCGGGCTATGGCTGGATAATTGAGTTCCTGATCCGGTCCCAGTTCGTTCCGGCCAGGAACGCCAGCGGTGTGGAAGTGGGCGAGGTAATCAATGCTCCCACGGATCGTGGAGATTACATCTCCCTCCATGACCTGCATGTGATAGATGTCGTAGAGGAGCTTGAAGCGCGGATGGCCGATCTTCTGGCAGAGTTTCATACCCCACTCGGTATGGTCACACTGGTAATCAGGGTGATCGACCTTTGAGTTCAGGAGTTCCATTACGAGCACGACATCATATTCTTCAGCCAGAGGAAGGATCCTTTCCAGTCCGGCTGCGCAGTTGTCCAGGCCCTCCTGATTCGAAAGGCCCTCCCGGTTTCCACTGAAAGTAATAACATGGGGGGTGCCTGCCTCCGCTGCCGCAGGAATCAGATTCTGGTAAATTTCCAGCAGGATGTCGTGATGCTCTCTTCGGTTGAAAGCACGTTCGATACAGCCCAGCCCGCTTTCGTGCTCCGGGGCAGCTGTAACAGGACAGGAGAGGCCAAAGGGACGAATTGCGGAAACTTCGTGAGGATGAAGGAGATCGATTCCCTGCAACCCCATAGAGGAAGCGCGCTCAGCAAGTAGCTCCAGGGGAAAGGCATCAAAGCACCAACGGCTGACAGATTGGGAGTAGGGCATGACAAAAGGGCGGTGAGTTTAGTCCTGTTTGCGCCAGGGCCGGAAGTAGGCAAGTAGCAGTCCGGTGACAGTGCCACAGAGGAAGGTCAGGATGACAAGAACGGAGAGAGCAACCTCGACTTTCTGCCCCATCACGTCGATGGAGACCGGTTCCCAGTTGCGAGCCGTGATTATCAGGATCATTGCAGCAGCAAGGAGCAGGCCTCCGATCCTCATTCTGGAAATCAGAGAGCGCTTCCTGGGAGGGCCAGGCTCGCTTGCAGTCTCAGCGAGGCTTTCTGAGTCGACGGAAGAACTCGTCTCGTCATTACTCATGACCCGAGCGTCGCATGGCGGGTCATTTGTGTCAGTTAGGAATTTTCCCGCGAGCGCCCAAGGGTCGGGTTTACTTTACGGGAACAGGTTCGCTGGCATGTTCGTGCTGCGATTCCTGTCGTTCCAGTTCAGCACGCTCCTTTGGAATGACCCGGATCAGTTTCCTGAGAGCCTTTTCCCAGTCGTCGAGGAGGAACTGGGCCCGCGTGGATCCGGTCACCTTGTGGTGCTGCTCTATAAGGGCTTTTGTTTCCGCAATATCCTGGTGCCTCTTGATCGGCAGGGCCACAACCATCTCAGGGTTGATGCGGGACTGGAAGCGCCCATCTACATCGTAGACATAGGCGGTCCCACCTGACATTCCCGCGCCGAAGTTCTTTCCGGTCAGCCCGAGGATGACCGCGAGGCCATTGGTCATGTATTCGCACCCGTGATCGCCCACTCCTTCCACTACTGCGGTAGCACCTGAGTTTCGTACGCAGAAGCGTTCCCCGGCCCGGCCATTGACATGAAGCGTTCCACCCGTTGCGCCATAAAGCACGGTATTTCCCACAATCGAGTTTGAAGCAGCCTCGAAATCAGGCGACATGGTTTCGGGCGGATGGACGATGACTTCGCCATTGGCCATCCCCTTGCAGACGTAATCGTTGCCCTCGCCCACGAGTTCGAGACGGATGCCGCTGCAGAGGAAGCAGCCGAATGACTGTCCGGCGGATCCTCGGCAGGTGAGGTTGATGGTCCCGTTGGGCAGGCCATGGTTGCCATAAATCTCTGCGATACGGCCGGCGAGGCGGGTTCCGATATTGCGATCAGTATTGACCACTTCGTATTCGAGGGAAACCGGGGACTGGTCCATAAGCCGGCCGAAAGCCTCCTTGATCTGTTCCTCGTCATAAGGTGCGTTCGAATCACCGGAAGGTTGATCGCTGGAGGCAGCGGCGATGTCCTGGAGAATTTGAAGATCCAGAGCAGGCTTATGAATTCCATCGTTGCGATCGATCTGGCGGATACGCGCGATGTCCTCAGGTTTTCTCCCGCTTTTCGCAGCGACCTGGGGGGCGACGTCCCTCAGAACCGCAGAGAGGTCGATGGTGTTGGCCTTGTTGTGGTCAGGAACTTCACGCTGGCGAAGGTAACCGGGATGCCCGATGAGATCGTTCATTTTTCGAACCCCAATTTCCGCCATGATTTCGCGAGCTTCCTGTGCCACCGAATCGAAGAAATTGATTACCATTTCGGGGGTTCCCTTGAATTTTGCACGGTACTTCGGATTGGTGGTGGCGATGCCAACCGGGCAGGTGTTCAAGTGACACTTCCGGACGTAGACGCAGCCCATCGCGATCATTGCGATGGTCCCGAAGTTGTATTCTTCCGCACCGAGAAGGGCTGCAATGACGATATCGCGCCCGGTTCGCATCCCGCCGTCAGTGCGCAGGGTGACCTTGTCCCGAAGGTTATTGATTACCAGTGTCTGCTGGGTCTCGGAAACGCCGAGCTCCCATGGGAGTCCGGCATACTTGATAGATGAAAGTGGAGAGGCACCGGTTCCTCCATCGTGACCGGAAACCAGAATGATGTCGGCATCAGCCTTGGCTACTCCTGCGGCGATCGTGCCGACCCCGGACTCCGCAACCAGCTTTACGGTGACATGCGCGCGCGGGTTGATTTCCTTCAGGTCATGGATGAGCTGGGCAAGGTCCTCGATTGAGTAAATATCGTGATGAGGAGGAGGTGAGATAAGCTGCACCCCTGGTTGGGTATGCCGGAGGCGGGCAATAAGGCTGTTGACCTTGTGCCCCGGGAGTTGACCTCCTTCTCCCGGCTTCGCGCCCTGAGCCATCTTGATCTCAATTTCGTCACAGTTGACGAGGTAATGAGCGGAGACACCAAAGCGCCCGGAGGCGACCTGCTTGATGCGGGAGCGGGCCCAGTCGCCGTTGGGGTAAGGTTCGAAACGACGGGGATCTTCGCCCCCTTCTCCGGAGTCAGACTTTCCGCCAATGGCATTCATCGCGATTGCCAGAGTTTCATGAGCCTCGGGGGAGAGTGCGCCCATTGACATTGCGGCAGTGGTAAATCGTCGGCGAATGTTTTCGATTGGTTCCACCTCCTCAAGGGGAATAGGCCCGGTGGGGCCCGGAGTGAACTCAAGAAGGTCCTTGATGGTGGAGGGGGCGGTTTCCAGACTGGCTTTCACGTAGTCCTCGTAATTCTCCTTGTCGCCGGTCTTTACGAAGGTGTGGAAGTTCTTGATCACCTCGGTGGTGAGGGCGTGTCGCTCGCCAGAGCGTCGATACCGGTTGTAGCCGGGGTCCCCAAGGTCGAGGGTTTCACCTGCGGGAACCTCGCTTTCCCATGCCGCGCGATGGCGGATGATGCTTTCTTCCGCGATGTCTGAGAAGCCTACCCCGGCGATACGGGAGTGGGTGCCGGAGAAGCAGTAGTCGATCACCGATTGGCCGACTCCCACGGCCTCGAAGATCTGGGCTCCCTGGTAGGAGTTGAGCACGCTGATGCCCATCTTGGACATGATCTTGAGAAGCCCCTTCTCAAGGGCCTTGCGGTAGTTGCCCATGGCCAACTGGGGGGTCATCTCCTCGCCCAGTTTCTTGCGGTTGTCCGTAGCCACCACCTGTCGAACGGTTGCGTAACCGAGGTAGGGACAGACTGCGGTGGCTCCGAATCCGAAGAGGCATGCGATCTGGTGAGTGTCGCGCGCTTCTCCGGTCTCCACCACGATTGAGGCCCTCATGCGTTTGCGGACATTGTTGAGGTGGTGATGAACGGCTCCGGTAACCATGAGCGATGGAATGGGAACGCGTTCAGAAGAGAGCGCACGGTCGCTAAGAATCAGGATGGATACTCCATTATCAACAGCCTTCTCAGCGAGTTGGCATACCCGGTCGAGGGCGGTTTTCAGTCCTCCCGGTCCCTCCGCGAGTTCCCAGGTGGCATCGATTGCGGCACTGGAAAATCCGTGTTCTTCACGGTTACGGAGAGCGTCGAGTTCCTGTTCAAACAGGATTGCCGATTCGAGTTGCAGGATGTGGGCGTGTTCCGGAGTTTCCTCCAGGAGGTTGCGTTCTGGTCCGAGTCCGGCAGCGAGGGTCATCACGGCCCATTCCCGGATGGGATCGATGGGAGGGTTGGTTACCTGGGCGAAGAGTTGCTTGAAATACGTGAAGAGAAGTCGTGGGTATTTCGAGAGGGGAGCGAGTGGAATATCGTCACCCATGGAGTAAACTGCTTCCTGGGCGGCCTTGATCATAGGAGGGAAGACCATGTCGAGGTCTTCCAGGGTGATGCCATGAGTGACCTGGCAACGTGAGAGGAGAAGGGGGTCAATTTCCTCGGCTGGCACCTGGGGGTCGGGTGTGACGAAGTCCTTCAGTTCGACCCGGTTCTGGTCGATCCACTGGGCGTAAGGTTGCTGGCTTGCGAGTTCCTCCTTGATCTCCCGGTCGAGCTTGAGTTCCCCGCTGGAAGTATTAGCTGAAAGCATCTGACCGGGTCCGAGGCGTCCTCGCCGGATGATCTTTGAATCGGGGAGTTGAATGGCCCCGGACTCAGAACCGATATAGAGTAGTCCATCCTCGGTCAGGGTGAAGCGCGAAGGGCGTAGACCATTACGATCGAGGGATGCACAGACCTTGATCCCATCGGTATACACGAGGCCGGCNGGACCATCCCAGGGTTCCGCAAAGGAGCGCAGGTAAGCGTAGAAGGCTCGTAACTGGTCGGAAATCTCCGGGTCGTGACGGAATGCCGGAGGGACGAGCATACACATGGCATGCTCGAGGGAACGTCCCGAAAGAACCAGNAGTTCAAGGGCGTGATCCAGGGAGGCGGAGTCCGACTCCTCAAAGCTGAGGAGGTTTTTCAGCAGTTCTACGTCGTCCCCCCAGAGTTCGGAGGCGAAGAATTCTTCCCGGGATGCCATCCAGTTGCGGTTGCCCCGGACGGTATTGATCTCCCCGTTGTGGCAGAGCATCCGAAACGGTTGGCCGAGGGGCCAGGCTGGGAAGGTGTTGGTGGAGAAGCGCTGATGGTAGAGAGAGATCCCGATCTGGTAGTCGCTGTCCTGCAGGTCCGCATAGAAGGCACGCAGAGTTTCTGGTTGGGCGAGCCCCTTGTAGCTGATCAGCCGGCTGGAAAGGGTGGGAATGTAGAATCCTGTGAGGTCATCGAACTTCTTTTCCAGTTCACGGCGTACAAGGAAGAGTTGTCGCTCGTANTGATCGCTTTCCCATTCCGCCGGTTTCTCCAGCAGGAGATGAAGGATTTCCGGCTGGGTTTCCTGGGCAACCTTTCCGAGTTCATCACGATANACGGGAACTTCCCGCCATCCGATGAGCGTAATACCGCGCCGGGCCACGATGGATTCGGCAGCAGAACGAACATCATTCTGTCCTCCCTGATCAGAGCGGGGGAGGAAAAAGACTCCTACCGCCAGNTCACTGTCATTCTGCAAGTCCTTCCCCATCGCACTCACGGCCTTGCGGAAGAGAGGATAGGGGATCTGGGTTAGAACCCCGGCTCCGTCACCGGTTTTCATGTCGGCGTCGACCGCGCCCCGGTGTGTCATGTTGCAGACCGAGGTGATGGCATGGTCAAGGGTCTGATAATCACGCTGGCCATTAAGAAGGGCGATTGCGCCCATTCCGCAATTGTCGCTTTCGTTGTCCCAGCGGTGTAGCGAACCGGTGGTGACAGGGGTAAAATCTGGATGGTAGGGATTCATGTTAATGGTCGATGAAATCCTGCGGTGGGGAACCCCCAGCAGATCCTTACTGGAGAGGGCTCAGGGTTGTGGTTGGGGTTTGCGCAGGAACTGCATCCACTGGCATTTACAGTGTCCNGGGAGGCAGGCACAGGCCTGGCCGCCCGGGACGGAAAACATAGAGGGGTCTCCGAGTCCGTGCCAAGTGGAGAAGTTAAGGGAGTGAGAAAGTGCGACAATTTGACTCTATGTTCTATGGGAGATGTTTCGCTTCGGGTATCAACCTGCGGCTTCAGGTAGAGACCAATGAAAAGGCCGGCGAGGTGATCGCCGGCCCTTTTATGGGAGAATGAGAGCGACGCCCTTATTCCACGGTGATGGTGATCTTCTTGGAAACCACTGCTGGTTTATGGAGGATATGGGCGAAATTCGCGAAGGCTAGTTGAAGGGTGTGTTTGCCCTTTGGCAGGTCGAGGGTAACCTGAGTCTGCCCCTTACCGTAGTGAAGGCACTTACCCTCAATGGATGGGATCGGTTGCTTGGCGTCGAGTTCCGAGGCATCCATGTTGATGAGGAGATGGTGGTGTCCGGTATCGGGCAGGTAGGTGCCGGCNGGGCAGACACCCATGCCCTTGAGGCCAAAGCGAATCGTGACGGGCCCCTTGACGGTCNTTCCATCCTTGAGTCCCTGGATGTAGACCCGGGCTCCTTTCGGGGACGGAGTTTCGAGAGGATTGGGCGTTTTAGGCGCTTCGTCCTGGCCGAAGGCGGTAACGAGCGGGCCCATGAGGGCGATGACAGCAATTAGAGTGTTTCTGNTCATGACGGGATGAATTTCCAGTGAAGCTACAGATGGTTTCGCCGGGTGCAAGTCCTGTCCGCCCAAACACGAAAATGTGAGGCCGAACCCCGGGATCGGGAAGCTTTCTGCCCCGGGCGATGATCCGAAGAAGGCTTTGTCCAGAGGTCAGAGGCTACGGTGTGCCCAGTTTTCATATTCTGCCAGTGGGCAGGCCATGGAATGAATCCCCGGGGTATCCTGAGGAGTGGCTTTTCGGGTTTTTGGTCTCGGATCTCCGGTTTCCAAGCAGGTGACAGGCTTCTGGTCCCGGAGTTAGTAATCACCAGCAAGGGGATCTGGCTCGAGGATGCCCAAGTCAACCAGGAAGGCGTCTGCAGAACGCAGGGTGACTTCGTAATTCTGCTGATGTGAATTGAAGTTGAAGAATGTGTGTCCTGCTCCCTCGAACTCCATCAGTTCGCAACTGTTTTTCTTTTTGCCATACCGCTTGGCGAATTTGGAGACGAGTTCTACCGGGATGAGACGGTCATTTCGTCCGTGATAGAGCATGCAGGGAGCAAGGCCACGTTTAGGAACGTGCTCCGACGGACTGTATTTTCTGGCCTCATCCCCGGAGGTGAAATTCTCAGAACCAACTCCCTTGCGGGTGGTGTTGACCAAGGGGCTGAAAAGGAAAAGAGCGGATGGCCGGAATTGCTCGCCGGACTCCTTCCCTATTTCAGGGAGAGTTGCGCAGCAGAGGGCGAGGTGAGCTCCGGATCCTGCGCCTCCAAATACGATGTTATCGGGATCAATGCCGAGGATNGAAGCGTTCTTGCGGAGAAAGACCATGGCCATGGCAGTATCCTCAAGGGAGTCTACAGGGTTGCTGTCGCCCTTGCTTGAAACCCGGTATTCCACGCACATGCATACCGCGCCGCGGGCTGCGAAGTGAAGAGCGTGAGGAACGAACTGGGTGGGCATGGACAGGTCCCACATCCCGCCGTGCAGGAAGAGAATGACCGGAGCGTTTGCGGACTCCGGATCATGGCCGGGAGGGAAGAAGAAGTGGGCAGCGAGATCACCTGCAGGCGAGTGAAAGTAAATGAACGAGTGTGCTCCCTTGAGGAGTTCCTGGTCTCGGGCCTCACCGATTGAGGGAGCTTTGACGAGTTGGTCGATCACGTGGCTGCGTTAAGGAAGTCAGAAGGAATTTATTTTTCATTATGCATGGGAGATGTCCATAGTTTCCGTCATGNGCCGATCTCTTTTGATCATTATGGGGGTAACTTGCCTCCCGGCGGTTCTTCCGGTTGCCGCACAGTCACAGCAGAAGGACCCCCTGATCAGGCACCTTGATGCGGTCTATCAACATTGGAGGCATGCGATGGTCTCCAGAGACATCCGCAAATGGGAAGCGAACACCGCGACCCATCGCAGGACCGCTATTGTCAACCGGATTCACTCCGAGCGCCGACCGGTTGGNCCCTCGCTTTTCAATTTGCCTGTCAGTCCGCCTGACAATCGCCTGCTCAAGCTGCTTGGGGTGAAAGTAAAGGGGGTGACTGCGAAGATGGTCTACTTTGGTCCGGTGGATTTCGGGGTGGGAGGCAATCCTCCAGATAATCTTCTGGTGCTGTCCTTTGCGAAGGAGGGAAGTCGCTGGAAATACGACACTGCGGATTACGTGAACCTGGCCAGTCTGCCCGAAGCCCGGAAACAGTTGAAGTCCGGTAATCTTGCCCATCTGGAGCAGCCCGAGTTTCTTCCGGCGGGCACGGTGGAGCAACCATCGGTGGTATTGCGCAGTCCGGTGAAACATATCGCCAAGACCTATGTCTATTGNCCAGGTCGCGAGGTGCGCGTNATGGTCAATGGGATCAGTCGCCATCTNTACCAGAATACCAAGGCGTCCGAGGTGATTATCGGAGGAGCAAGGGAAGGGTTGAACGAAGTGCAATTCACGGTAAGGAGTCTCCCGGGGGGAGAGGGGAGTGAGCCTCTTGCTATCCGGGTCTACCTGATGTCACAAGTCGAGGGAGTGAAGCCAGTGAAGGCCTTTCAGTACCAGGTCGCGGAGAATGAAAGCGTAAGGCCTTCAGGGACTGATAATTTCATGGTTGGACCTGCGGAACTGCTTCGCTTGAAAGGAAAATGAGAAGGCGGAGCAGGTGGTCTCAGG
Organism: Roseibacillus sp.; assembly: GCA_002709395.1. Lineage (GTDB taxonomy): Bacteria > Verrucomicrobiota > Verrucomicrobiia > Verrucomicrobiales > Akkermansiaceae > Roseibacillus_B. Next base: position 13,287 of record PAQU01000037.1, read on the forward strand.
AGTGATTCGGCATCGGAGCGGAGTTACTCGCTCCGGTGTTCTGCGAGGACCGGAAAACCAGCAGAGACCCTGAGAGGGTCAGGGGGTGCAAGAGGAAGCGCGTTGCCCTCGGGATCCAGGTAGTTTTCGAAGGAGAGGGGGACCACCGTCAGGCAGACCTCCGGTTCCTTTTCGGTGCCGGTTCTCGCAGCGTGAAGGATGAGGGCCCGGTGTTCCAGAAACTCCAGGTCAAATTGATGGCCGTCAGGGAAGAGGGACTTGTCAGGGGAGGATTTGAAGGGGAGGAGGAGCTCAAGGATGACGGGATAAGGGCTGAGTTCGCCCAGTTCGTCTGCCTGAACTACGGCCTCCAAGCGACATGCCAATCCGGGATGAAAAAAGTCCTCTTCCGTGAGGATCCGGGTGCCGCTTAAAAGGTAACTGCCTTCAGCGTAGTGGACGACTTCCGGCTTGTTGAAGTTTGTNATGTAGTTGCGCTTGAAGCGCAGGTTGTGGGCAGCAAGTTGTTCGTTATCCAGAGAATAGAACCTCGAGAGCAGCCTTTGAGGGTCGGACCTGATCCCGTCAGGAGCCTCCAGGGGATCGTAGGCTTTGACCGGAGTAATGCGACCGAGCTTGCGAAGTGTCTCGTAGTTCCATGGGCGCTCCGGGACACTGAAGAGAAAGAGGCAGAAGCTCCAGCTGGCTACCGCGAAGGCCCCGGCAAGAAGATGGGCAAGAGTCCACCAGAACCATGGCGGGCGCTGCCTGATGAATTTCTTGAAGTCGTTGGACCGGGGCATGAGGTTCAGGATATGGTCACGATATAAACAAAGCCCGGAAGGCGCCTCCTGGACTCACGCCCTGTCGCAGTCTTGAAACGGGACATGAAAAGAGAGAAGGAGCTTCAGGAGCAGTTGCTGCCGTCAAGGGCTGGATCGTAAGCGGGTTCGGCCCCTTCCTCCCTTGCCTCAAAGGATGTTCCGCACCCGCAGGAGCGGGCAGCGTTGGGATTGACGATCTTGAAACCAGCGTCAGAGAGATCATTGGAATAATCTATATGGCATCCGCTGAGGTGCTCCAGACTGTCTGCGGCAAGAAAAACCCGGACCTCACCCTGCTCGATTACCTCATCGCCTTCTGTTTTTTCAGCAATCTGCATTGTATATTGGAGTCCAGCGCATCCTCCGCGCTGAACCCCAAGTCTCAGGCCAGCTTCTTCGGAAGCCCCTTTCTGAACGAGGAGAGCCTTCAGTTCCTCGACGGCATTATCCGTAAGTGTAATCATGGAGTGTTTTNGGCACAATGATGCAGGGAAGAGAATTGTGCGAGCGCTAGTTTGCGGGATGAAGAAAGACCGGAAGGATGATTGGGAACCTTCAATGGCCAACTTTCAGGTAAATCTCGGTTTCCGGTAGTCAAATTTTAAANACCGGCAGTAATCCTCTTCAGGCGGGATGGATTAATTTTGAGGTTGGTGGCTTTTGGCTGCCAACCAGGTCGAAGCGGTAATTTGAGTCGGAGCAATTGCCGGGAGGCCTTACGCTTCCTCCATGCCGAGCGTTCAAGTCATGCCCGATGCCCTGGCCAGTCAGGTGGCGGCGGGAGAGGTTGTCGAGCGTCCGGCCAGCGTGGTGAAGGAACTTGTGGAAAACAGTCTTGATGCCGGGGCGACTGAGTTGCGGGTCGAATGCCGACGGGGAGGAGTCGCCCTGATCAAGGTGAGCGATAATGGGTGTGGAATGGGCCGGGAAGATGCTGTGCTGAGCCTTGAGAGGCATGCCACCAGTAAGTTGCGTGACAAGGAAGGTCTCGCGACCATTAAGACTCTGGGATTTCGTGGTGAGGCCCTTCCCTCCATTGCCAGTGTCTCCCGCTTTCGGCTCACCACTTGTGAGCACGGGGCGGTAGCGGGAACAGAAATCGTGGTGGAGGGGGGACAGGTGCGTGATATTCATGAGGCTGGTTGTCCTCCCGGCACGACGGTTGAGGTTCGTGATCTCTTCTATAATCTCCCAGCGCGTCGGAAGTTTCTGAGCAGTGAAGCTACCGAGGCAGCTCACGTAGATCATCAGGTAAGGCTGCATGCCCTCTCCTGTCCCGGGACGAGGGTGATTTATCGAAAGGGCGACCGGGTGTCGTTTGATGTTCCGGCTACTGATGATCGGAGAGTACGTATTGGAGATCTTACCAGCCGNCAGAACCTCGAAAAGTTGCTTGAGGTTTCCCGGATAGAGCATCCGGGAATGGCAGTGAGCGGATATCTGCTTCCTCCGGGAGAGGCTCGCAAGAGTCGGCGTGGACAGTTTCTCTTTCTTAATGGCCGACCGGTGGAGGATCAGGTGGTGTGGCGAGCACTGGCGGAAGCACACCGGGGTTCATTACTTGAGGGGCGTCATCCCGCAGCGTGGATGTGGGTGGAGATGGATCCCCTGCTGGTTGACGTGAATGTGCACCCATCCAAGCGGGAGGTCAGGTTTCACCGTCCGGCTGAATTGCGTGCCCTGATCCTCGAAGCAGTCGAGAAGACATTACGCGGCAGGGCAGGAGAGACTCATGCTCCCCGGGAGCAAAGTAGTAACAGAGGCGAGTCTGAAGAGGCTGGGCAGAACCGCACAAGAGAACAGGAATCTGCGAGTATGAGTGATCCTGAAGATGGCTTGGCGTCTACTCGCGATTCCGGGATGCAGGCGGAGCATGCGTCTGGAGTGACTTCTGCAATCGAGTCCGGCGCGACGGCGTCTCTTCTTCGTGATGAGCGAAGCTCCCCTCCCAGACCTGAGGGCTGGAGGGTAGAGGTTCAGGAGGAATTGTCTCCCGGAGAGGTGCAGGCGGAAGCCCACCCCTTTCGGGTAGTGGGCGTTCTTGATGGGCGCTATCTCCTTCTCGAAGACAGTGATGGGTTGGTTCTGCTGGAGGGAGAGGCTGCGCGGGAACGTATCCTTTTTGAAGGATTTATGGAGCGAGCGAAGCAGGGAGCAGCCGAATCACAGGGATTGCTGGTACCCCTTCTCCTCGAGCTGGATGCCCGTGATGCGGATGTTGTTCTGAGAAATGCGGAGAACTTTCGTGAGGCGGGGATGGAGGTGGAGCCTTTCGGGGGTGGAACGGTGCAGTTGTGCAGTCTGCCTGTCTTGCTGAAGGATGAGGATCCCCGGACCCTGCTTCTGGATNTGGTAGATGAACTTGTTCACAGTGCGGAGGGAAGAAGCGGACGGATATTGACCTTCGAGAAATTCGCGGATGGGCTTGCCAGGGTAGGGGCACGAGGGGAAAGGTGCAGGGCAGAGTCGGCTCAGGGATTGCTCGAGCAGCTTTTTGCCTGTGAGCAACCTTATTGCACCCCCGGGGGGCGACCGACGCTGGTGGCGTTCTCGTTGTCTGAGCTCCGGCGGAGATTCGGAAAATAAGCGGGCGGTGGAGGACAGGAAGGACTCTGCTCTCAGGTCAACACTGGGCTTGCGGTCAGGCCCGGGCCTGTTACAAATCAAAAATCGAATGGCCGACAAGCTGACCTATACAGAGGCAGGCGTTGATACGGTGAAGGCCGCGGCCCTGGTCGGCGATATTCGCACCCACGTCCAGCGTACGCAGAAGCAGCGGCAACTGATGGGTGGGTATGGGCTTTTTGCCGCAGCGCTGGAACTGAAGGATTATCGGCATCCGGTGATAGTGACGGGATGTGATGGAGTGGGGACCAAGCTTGAAGTTCAGCTTGAATACGACCGGATCGAGGATGCGGGGAGGGACTTGGTGGCCATGAGCGTCAATGACATCCTTACCACGGGGGGAGACCCCTTGATGTTTCTTGATTACATCGGGGTGTCACAACTCGATGAGCNGAGGATTACCCGATTGGTGGCGGGAATGGCAGATTACCTTGAAGAGTGTGGATGTATCCTGGCTGGTGGAGAGACTGCCGAAATGCCGGGGGTGGTGCCGGAGGGAGTGGTGGAGCTCTCTGGATTCTGCATTGGTTGCGTAGAGAAGGAGGAAATGGTGGACCCGGGCTCGATAGAGCCGGGGGATGTAATGNTCGGTTATCAGTCCGATGGGGTGCATGCAAATGGATGGAGTCTGATTCGCCNTGTACTGGCGGAACATGGAGGAGATTTTTCGCGGGAGGAGATCGAGTCTCTGCTGCCCCCTACCAGGCTGTATCACGATGTGGTCAGTGATCTCCGGGATGTGAAGCTTCGTCCCAGGGCGATGGCTCATATTACCGGCGGCGGACTACCTGAAAATCTTGAGAGAATTCTTTCGGGGCGCGGACTAGGGTGTGCATTGGAAGTTCCCGAGTGGGACAATGTGGCGGTGCAGAAGCTCCTCCGGTTTGTTGATGAGGAGAGTGGCTGGCATACCTTTAACATGGGGTTCGGCTGGGTGGTAGTGGTGCCAGAGTCTGAGGTTGATGCCGCTCTCAGGGCTGGTCCAGGGGGAAGTGTTCTTGGGGTGGTGGATCAGAATCCCGGGGTGCGGGTTAATTCAAAACGCTAGTTCAGCATGAGCGACCACCTGAATCACGAGTGTGGGATTGCAGTGGTTCGCCTGCGGAAACCGCTCGCCTATTTCCAGGACCGGTATGGCGATGCTCTCTGGGGATTCCGCAAACTCTTTCTCCTGATGGAGAAGCAGCATAACCGGGGACACGATGGTGTAGGTATCGGTTGTGCGAAGCTGGATATGCCGAAGGGTCAGCCGTACATTTTCCGGCGGCGGGATTCCTCCCGTGACTCCCTGGCCAACATTTTCCGCCACGAGTTACAGCAGGTCAACAAGCTTGCCCAGAAGGGAGATTTGCAACTGGATAATCCCGATTCGCTCAAGCGCAGGTTCGACTTCGCCGGTGAGGTGCTGATTGGGCATCTGCGTTACGGGACATCCGGAGAGTTTGACGCCGGCTCATGTCACCCCTGCCTGCGCCGCAGCAACTGGCCTACCAGAACCCTGATGGTCATGGGTAACTTCAACATGACCAATGCCCGGGCTCTCAATGAACAGTTGATCGAGCGTGGACAGCATCCGGTATTTGGAACTGATACCCAGACGGTGCAGGAGGAAATAGGGTTTCACCTTGATGAGGCACATACGGATATCTATCGGCGCTTGCGGGATGGGGGGGTGCCGGGAGAGGAAATTCCGGACCGGATCTCGGAGCAACTCGACGTGAGCAGTATCGTCACGGAATCGGCAGCAGGTTGGGATGGAGGTTATGCTATCTGCGGAGTGATTGGGAATGGGGATGTCTTTGTGATGCGTGATCCCCACGGGATTCGGCCCTGTCACAGGTTGGTTACCGATGAGGTGGTGGCCTTTGCCTCCGAGCGGGTGCCGCTGATGACTGTTTTCGAGTCTTCGGAGGAGGAAGTTGAGGAGTTGGAACCTGGAATAGTGGCCACCATCAAGAGTGATGGGATGATGAGCGAAGAGCGTTTTGCGCCTGAGGCCGAGCGGCGGCATTGCTCCTTTGAGCGCATCTACTTTTCCCGGGGTAATGACCCTGCAATCTATCAGGAACGAAAGGCGATGGGGGCAGCCCTTACCGAGCAGGTAGTCGAGTCAGTTGACGGAGATTTTGGAGCGGCGGTAATTACCTTCATTCCCAATACGGCGGAAACTGCATGGTACGGGCTGATGGACGGTTTGCGGCATTATCGGCGTGATCGAGTAAGGGCCAATATTCTGGAAGCTGCCCGCTCCGGGGACCTGGATGAGGATCTTCTGAATCATCTGATCATGGGGAACTGGCCCCGGGGAGAAAAGATTGCTCACAAGGACATAAAGATGCGGACGTTCATCTCTCAGGAAAAGGGGCGAGCGCAGCTGGTATCACATGTTTATGACATAACCTATGGGGTTGTAGGGGAGGATGATGTGCTGGTGGCTCTCGATGATTCCATCGTGCGGGGGACCACTCTGAAGACATCTATCCTGAAGATTCTGGGGCGCACCAATCCTCGCAAAATCGTGATCTGCTCAACCGCGCCACAGATTCGCTATCCGGATTGCTACGGGATCGACATGTCCGAGCTTGGCAAGTTCATAGCCTTTCAGGCTGCCATCCGGATGCTGGAAAGGGACGGGAAACAGTCCCTTATCGAGGAGGTCCACCACTGGTGTCAGGAAGAGTTACGGAAGCCGTGGGACCAGATGGAGAACTGTGTGAAACAGATTTATGAACCGTTCACTGCAGAGGAGATTTCAGCTGAAATCAGCCGGATGGTTTATCCGGAGAACGGCTGGCAGGGTGAGGTAGAGGTGATCTTCCAGACCATAGAGAATCTGCATGCTTCTCTCGAGGAATCCTGTGGTGACTGGTACTTCACGGGAGATTATCCCACCCCGGGAGGCTACGCTACCGTCAATTCAGCTTTTGTGAACTGGCGGGAGGGGATTTCCGGACGAAGTTACGACCTGCCGCTTTAAGGAACCTGGAACACCTGAGGGATTAAGTAATTCCCAACAGTTCTCCCTGTGTCACGAGACCGGGGAAATCCGGTGGAATGTTCATTTCAGGACAATTCCGACGGGGCAATGATCGGATCCGTGAATATCTGGATAGATGGTCGCGCTTTGGACCTGGTCAATGAAGGAATCGGAGACTCCAAAGTAATCGATACGCCATCCTACATTACGCTGCCGGGCTTGTGCCCGGAATGACCACCAGGAATAGGCTTCGGTGGTGTCGGGGTTGAAGTGGCGGAAGGTATCGGTGAATCCGGCGTCGAGGGTTAGGCTGAAACTTTGCCGTTCCTCGTCAGAAAAACCGGCTGACTTGCGATTTTGAGAAGGGCGGGCGAGATCAATCTCATGGTGCGCAACGTTGAGGTCACCACAGAAGATGACCGGTTTCCCGCGGCTGCTCTCGAGATGAACCAGGTATGCCCGGAACGCTTTGTCCCAATTGAGACGATAATCAAGACGGCGGAGGCCGTCCTGGGAATTCGGAGTGTAGACATTTACCAGAACGAAGTCCGTAAACTCAGCGGCGATGACCCGCCCTTCGCTGTCGTGTTCGTCGATCCCCATGCCCATGGAGACCTCCATCGGTTCCTCTTTGGAAAAGATGGCGGTCCCGGAGTAGCCCTTTTTTTCGGCGGAATTCCAGTAGTTCTTGTAACTTCCCAGTTCGAGGGGGATCTCAACCTGTTCGGGGCGGGCCTTGGTTTCCTGCAGGCAGAAGACATCAGGATTCTCGGCTGTGATTGCCTCGGCAGCTCCCTTGTTGAGCGCGGCCCGGATGCCGTTGACGTTCCAGGAGAGTAGTTTCACCGGGCAAATTGAAGGGGAAAGAGGGGGGAGAGGCTAAACAAAAAATAAAAAAGCCGCGGGACCGAGAGGTTCCGCGGCTTGGTCGATGAAGGGGTGATCGTGAGATCGTGATTAACGCTTGGAGAACTGGAAGCGCTTACGAGCACCGGGTTGGCCTGCCTTCTTGCGTTCCTTGGCACGAGGGTCGCGGCGCAGGTGTCCGGCAGACTTGAGGGCACCCCGTAGTTCGGGATCCATCTGGGTCAGGGCCCGTGCTGTTGCCAGTTTGATGGCGCCTGCCTGTCCGGGAACCCCGCTGCCCTGGACTACCACCTTGAGATTGAACTTGTTGACCAGATTAGTCGCCTGAAATGGGGCGAGAACCTCGTTCTGCAGCGGAATGGTAGGAAGGTATTCCTCGAATGAACGATTGTTTATGACGATTCTTCCGGAGCCCTCGGTCATCCAGACGCGGGCTACAGCGGTCTTTCGGCGTCCGGTAGCAGTGTAGACAGTTTCAGTGGCGGCCATGAGAGGAAAAAAGTATTCGAGTCGGTTGAGCAATCCCGCTTCAGAGGGAGTAAGGTTGAGGCTGCTGGGCCTCGTGTTCGTGGTCGGGGCCAGCGTAGACCTTGAGCTTACGGAGTTGGGCACGCCCAAGACGGTTATGAGGGATCATCCCGCGGACAGCTCTTTCGATGAGCAATTCGGGTCGGCGGGCCCGGACCTTGCTGGGAGTTTCGACCTTCTGCCCTCCGACGTATCCTGAGTAGCTGGTGTAGATTTTCTCGGTCTCCTTGTTTCCACTGAGTCGAACCTTCTCGGCGTTGACGATGACGACATGATCACCGGTGTCGACATGGGGAGTGAAGATGGGCTTGTGCTTGCCGCGCAGGAGCCTGGCAGCCTCGACGGCTACCTTGCCCAGAATCTGGTCGGCGGCGTCAATGACGTGCCACTTACGTTCGACATCGACAGCTTTGGCAGAAAAGGTCTTCATTAGAGGCGTTCCGCGGGGGTTTGACCGAGGGCGGGAAGGGCGGGCAAGCTAGGAGTGCCCCCCGCCTGTGTCAACGCTAATCCTCCGGGGTTTGCACCTTCTCGAGGAGTGCCCGGAGCTGGAAAATCAGGGCCCTGAGGGGAGATTTCGATTGCGGGGCCGGGAATATCAAGAATGATAGCCCCCGTTGACGCGCATCTGCGTTCACATCCAACCCAGGAACAAGTTATCGCAGGACCACCAAGAAGACGAAGAGGAGGGGGCGGGCGCCGGAGGCGCCGCACGGACTACAGTGGACCCAAGAAGGGGGCAGATGGGGAAGACAAGGCTGTTGAGGTTGAGGGAACCATCTCGGCCGTTCTTGCCGGAACCATGTTCAAGGTCAAGCTTCCCAGTGAACACGAGGTTCTTGCGCATATTTCCGGAAAGATGCGCAAGCGTTTCATCCGGCTGGTGGTTGGGGACAAGGTTAAGATGGAGATGTCTCCCTATGATACCTCCAAGGCCCGCATAGTGTATCGGGTTGGGTGACATCGGGGCTTGTCCGTATCGGGTCAGAGCGCGGTTCTGGTGTGAAGTGGAGACCGTTCTACCTCTCCTTGTCGGGATCATAGAAGATTTTGATATCGGCGGTCTCCGTGCCGAGGATCTGCTGGGCCCGTTTCAGGGCGTCGCGGGTTGAGATATTCGGGTTGCTCGGCTTGAATAGAAAAAGGTTACTTTCCCCCTTATCGCGGTTGCAGCCTTCCTGAAGTACGTGAAGAACGCCGGAAAGCTTGAGAACACGATAGACCTGGCGTGATGCACCGGAAACTATGATGTGTCTGTCCTCCTTACGGGCGGACCGGATCAGGTCCTCGAGAGCGAGGACACTGGTGGCATCGAGATGACGGGCATTCTTCAGGCGCAGGATGATAATGCGCAGGTTCTCGTCAACAAAGGTGCGCTGTATCTGGGTGCGGAAGAGTTCGGCGGCCCCGAAGAAGAGATCGCCTTCGACGTGTACTATCGAGATGGAGGGATTGGGACGTTTGCGTTTTTCTCCGAGTTCCCTCAGGTCGCCATCATCGGCAACCTCGTATTCAACCAGATAGGGTCTTGAGGCCTTGCGGAGGAAGAGGGAAATGGACAGTGCCACTCCGATGAAGATGGCGGTGTGGAGTGGCGCAAAGAGAGCTGCCACGAAACTGACGGTGAGGACCATGGCATCATCGGAGGTAGAGCGAAGGCAGATCCGGATTACGCGGGGTGAGACCAGGGATCCTGCTACCGCGATGACGAGTCCGGCAAGGCAGGCCCGGGGGACATGCTGGACAAGGGGAAAAGCGGCGAGCAGGAATATTCCGATCACGCACAGGACCCCGCAGAAGACAGATGCAAAGCGGGTACGGGCTCCTGAGTCGTAATTAAGCGCGGAACGGGTGAGGGAACCGGATGCAGGCATGCCGGCAAATAGTCCTGCCGCGATGTTAGCGGCTCCGACAGAGAGCATGTCCTGGTTGACGTCCGGACGATCCCCGGTGCGGGAGGCAAGCGACTTGGACATTACGGTATTCTCGAGTGAAGCGAGGAAGGCGACAGCGAAGGCGACGGTTGAGAGTTGAGCGATTTTCTCGAAGAGGCCCGGTTGGGCAAAGACCGACAATTCAGGCGCGAGATCGCGGAAGGAGAAGGAGTCGAATTTCTGAATCCGGTCAAATCCGAGGCTGGTCGTTTCCCCAAGGAACCAGGTTAGGAGGGAGAACAGGACGAGGGTGAGGGCGAAGGCAGGGATTCGCCTGAAGCGGGAATGGAGAATGAGATAAAAGAGCAGGGCGCCGAGTCCGAGGCAGAGCGGTTGCCACTGGAGAGAGGAAAGGTTTTCCAAGAGGCGAACCAGAATAGTGACAAAGGTTGTGCCTCCATTTTCCATCTGCTCCGCTAGTCCAAGGAGGTGCTTGAACTGGTTGGCGATAATCAGGGTGGCAGCCCCTGCGATATAACCGACAAGAACGCTCCGACTGATGAATTGCAGGAGGTCAGCGACCCTGAGGAGGGCGCCGACGATACAGAAAGCGCCAACCATGAGGCAGAGGAGGGGCATCAGGGCGATAATTTCTCCTTTTGAGGACGCCATCCCGGGAATGAGGAAAAAGGAGAAGATCATGAATGCAGTAGCATTCGTAGGGCCCAGGATGGTATGGCGCGAACCGGAGAAGAACGGTGCCACGATTGCTGCTATGGCTGAGCAGGCGATGCCATAGACAATAGGTAGTTCAGCGATGGCGGCGTAGGCCATGCCCTGTGGCAGGGCGAGAAGGGAAACGTTGAGGGCTGCCCGGAAGTCCTGCCGGAACTTGTCGGAATTGTAACGGCTGAGAGGGCCCCGGATAGGCAGTGGGTCGAGGGTATTGCCTTCCCCGTTGCTGCGGTTCCGCGCGTGGCGTGCACGTCGGAGGAACTTCTGCAGCGGGTTCTGGGGCATGGCAGTCGAGGGTTAGACTAGCAGGGGTTCAGCGGAAGGTGGCCCGGCGAAAGAGCCAGATACCAAGGAGCAGGCAGAGGGCATTGGGAAGCCAGAGAATTGAGATGAGCACCGGGAACGGCGCATCCTCAATCTGCTGAGCGAAGATGAGCAGTCCGAAGTAGATAGCGGCAATGAAGAGGCTGATCAGCAGTCCATTGGAGGTTTCCCGGCGGCGGGCGGAAATTCCAAGAGGGATTCCTATCATTGCAAAGGATAGACAGGCCATGGAAAGGGAGCGGCGTTTGTGAAGTTCGATGTTCAGTTCCTTCTGAAAGCGGTCTTCCTTTGCAATACTCTCTTTGAGCTCCCGTATACGACTTGGGGTCAGGATGACGGGAGGGGATTCATTATCCTCGACGGGACTGGGCGCGAAGGTGGCCCCGGCCGGTAATCCAGCAGGCCGGGGAGGGAGTTTGCCGGCAAGTTCCATGCGGGATTCCACCTGACGCTCCCGTGACTCTGCGATGCGGTCGGGCGCATCGATATTCGTGATGTCGGAGGGCTTGTTTCTTTTTTTTCCAGTGGCGGAGAAATCGATCAGGACGGGCTCCATCTCGGTAGCCCGGATGGGAACAGGAGATACCGCGTCCTTCTCCATGGAGATCTCGATAAAGGGATTGGAGAGCTTGAGACGCAGTTGTTTCGCCTCTTCGTTGACGTAGAGGTTGACCTCCTCCGCAAACATGTAGGCTTCAAGGCTGGCATCACGGCCTTCCCCCGTGAACTTGTAGATATGGAGGCCACGCAGGATGCCATTATCGTCCTCTGCCTCGGCATAGACCCGCTGGTTCGGGAAGCGTGAGATAACTACCCGTGGCTGGATGAGCTTGCGGGGGTCCTTGCGGACCGCTTCATAAATCAGATTGCGGGAGGCATCCTTGGCCCGGGGGGCCGCTGTGCCGGTGAGCCACCAGCACAGACCAGAAAGGCTCACTGCGATGAAGATAACGGGCAGAGAGACCCGAATGAGACTCATGCCGGCCATGCGGAGGCCGAGTAATTCGTTGTTGCTGGAGAGTCGGCCGAAGCTCAGGAGGGTAGAGGCCAGAAATCCCCAGGGCAGGGTGAACATGAGGGTGAAGGGGATGATCAGCAGGATAAACTGCCCCATAAGTTCAAGTGGAGCCGCCTGCTCGACGAGGAGGGGGCGGATTTTGCGAAAGAGCTGTCCCAGGACGAGGACCACGGTCAGCAGGGAGACCCCGAAGATCGTGCCATAGAGGACCTGCCATCCGATATAACGGTCCGCGATACGCATTGGGCTGTATCAGAGTCTACTTTGCTTCGGGTCCGGTGACAAGCGGAGCTTGCATGGTATCAGGGGCGATTACGGATCTCCTCAAAGACCTTGTGGGAAAAGTAGCGCTCCATCCGGTCGGGAAAGACGGTGACCACCTGGGCTTCTGGGCCAAGGTCGGTGGATACTTTCATGGCTGCAGCAAGGTTCAGGCCGGAACTGGGGCCAACCGGGAAGCCGAGTTTCCAGAGCTGTCTTGTCAATTCGAGGCAGTCCTGGTCCCTGATTTCCCATTCGCGTAACCGATCGCATTTCCAACCGGAGTAAATTTCGCTCAAGCCTTCCACCACTCCGGGGACGTCGCTGCTGAAGCGGAGGCTGCAGCATTCGAGATTGGATCCGAAGAGGGCGAGGTCGCGTGGAATCGCGGCGTGTGCACTGACGGGGCAGCCAGCCCCGTCAAACGCTTCGTAGAGGCCACGGAGGGTTCCCCCAGTTCCTACCCCGCTGACTATTGCATCGACGGAGCCTCCGGGGATCTGCCCAAGGATCTCCGGTCCGGTGTTGAGACGATGCGCTTCGGTATTATCCCCGTTGGAAAACTGTCTTCCGAGGAACCATCCCTCGGCCTCGCTGGCTTCACGGGCCGAGCGCAGGACTTCCGGCATCCCGCCGCTGACCCGTCGCACCTCTCCGCCATAAGCCTTGATGATCAATTCCCTTTCAGAAGTCGCAGTGTCCGGGATGAAGGCTACGAAGTGCAGTCCCATCTGACTGCAGGCGAGAGCAAAGGCGATACTGGTTGAGCCGCTGGAGGCCTCCACTACGGTATCTCCGGAGGAAAGTTGACCACGCCTCCATGCCTTTTCCAGAATATGGCGCGCGATGCGATCCTTGGTCGATCCGCTGGGGTTGAGAAATTCCAGTTTGCACCAGATACCCGTGGCATGATCTCCCGGTTCTTGTGATTCACGGTGGGAGTTGCCGGGAGAAATTCGCACGAGGGGAGTAGGTCCGATCTGGTGCAGGTAGGTGTTGGATTCAGGAAGCACGAGCGAGACTGGCACGCTCCAGCTATACTGGCAATCGGGGGATACAGGACTGGACTTTCCCTGTGAAAAGACTGCTGGCCCTATTTGCGTAGTTCGCTATGCTGACCTGAATGAGTTCTCTTAGATTAATCCTGCTGGTTCTGCTGGTGCCGTTTGGCCTCACGTCCACGGCCCTTGCTGATGACAAGAAGCCTTCCCTGACCTATTACTATTTCGATGGATGAGTGCTCTGCAGCAAGATTACGGTCATCGTGAATGACCAGAACAAGGAGCATGGAAAGAAGATTGCGATTTCTGCTGTCAAGGTAGGCGAAGGAAAGAGCAAGGAAGATATCAAGGAAGCCAAGCTTGCAAGCCACGGGATTGTCGCCAGAGACAAGGACGGAAAACTTGTGGCGGCGGTAGAAGGCCACAGCTACGGAAAAGACAAGGTTGTCGAGGTCATCAACAAACTGCTTCCTGAGAAATAGCCGGGGCAGGAGAACTGTTCCGGACGCTTTATTTGCTCTACGAGGTATCGGTTTGCCCCGGGGGGGCGGGGTTTGACGGGTCGTATTTCCTCTTTCCGGAGGGAACAGGGCTTTCGCTCAGTTAGATAGCAGTTCCAAATCAATTCTGTCCGTGCTTTAGTGAGTCATAGTTCACAATGCGCCCAGTCACCTACATGCTGCTGCTCGGGGTGTTCCCTGTGAGCGCAGAGGTGGAGTTCGAATCGGCTGTTCGCCCGATCCTGCAGCGCTACTGCGTCGAATGCCATGGCGGGGACAAGGTCAAGGGCAAGGTCGATTTCTCCGGCATCAGGACCGAGGAAGATGTCGATACCCGGTTCGAGCTGTGGGAGACGGTTGTGGAAATGGTGTCGGCAGGGGAGATGCCCCCTGAGGATAAGCCACAGCTGCCCGAAAAGGAGAAGCAGCTGGTTCTCGACTGGTATGAGGAGCGCCTTGCTGCACCGGTGACAGCTCGGCCAGGATTCTTCCAGCCGCGCCGGCTCTCGGGGCCTGAATATCGCAACACTCTGCGCTCTCTTTTCGGATTCGACCTGGAGGTAGTCATCGCTGAGGCGCAGCAGACGGTAGCCGGGGAGAAGTCGCTGGTTCTGAAGCTCCTGCCCAAGGACCCTCCCGGGGCCAGTGGTTTCGTGAATGATACTCATGGGGCGGCGTTGTCCCCGGTGATCTGGGAGCAGTATTCCTTTCTTTCCGAGGCTGCTCTGGAGAAGCTTTTCGCGCCCAAGCAGCGGTCGCAACTTGGAGAGTTGATGGGGGTAGAACTTCCAGTCGGATGGAGGTTGGAGGATCTTAGTGGAGAGCAGGTGGAGAAGTTGCTCCGCCGCTTCGTATCCCGTGCCTTCAGGCGCCCGGTTCCGGAGTCTCGCCATATGGCTGTTCTGGATCGAGTCAGGGGGAAGTCGGGTCAGGAGTTGCTGAAGGCGTTGAAGTTTGAAATGAAGGCAGTTCTCCTCTCGCCTCCGTTCCTCTACCGGGGGTTGCTCATGCCCGGTAAACCGGGATTGCAGCAACCTGTCGATTCATTTGAACTTGCGGAGCGGCTCTCTTATTTCCTGTGGGAAGATCGCCCCGATGACGAGTTGACAGAGCTTGCGCAAAAGGGATTGCTGAGTGACGAGAGGGTTCTGGTCGACCAGGTCGAACGCATGCTTAAGGTGCCTGCCGCACGCAGCCTTGCCGAAAGTTTCGGGGTTCAGTGGCTTGGCATCGCCAACCTTGATGAGTTGATCAGCAACCCTATCACTCACCACGCCCTCAGGACGCAACCGGTGCTTTTCCTCGACTATCTCTTTACCGAGGACCGGCCGGTCATGGAGTTCATCGACTCTCGGACCACTTTTATCAATACCGGGGTCTCCGGTTTCTACGGAGCAGACCGGGGCCGAATGAAGTTGCACCCGAAGCCCAAGGGAATTGAAAGGCAGACCACCCCCTTTGGGCGTTTCACACTGGAAGAGGCCACATGGCGAGGGGGAATCCTGACCATGCCGGGAATCCTGACGATGAACCGTGGTCCGATTCAGAGGGGAACCTGGCTTCTGCGTCGCGTGCTGGGGGAGCGACTGGGAGAACCCCCGGCGGACATTCCCCCGGTCAAACCCTCTCCGCCCGGGGAGAAGCTCACTTTCCGGGAACGTTTTGAAAGGCACCGTAGCGACTTGAGTTGTGCCCGTTGCCATGAGAAAATCGATCCTGTCGGGTTCGCTCTCGACGGTTACGACGTCAATGGGCGTTTTCTTCTCCAGGGTAATGGAGGGAAGGGGCGGCCCCGGATCGATACCTCAGGAAAACTTCCAAGTGGTGAGACCTTCAAGGATTATGCCGGCTTGAAGCAGATTTTCCTGACCTCCCAGAGGAAGCGGATTGTCCGGAATGCTGTCGAACGCACTCTTTCCTATGCCTTGTGCCGTAAAGTCACGCGAAATGATTATCCGGTGATTGATGGAATCACGGAAAAGATTGTTGAGCGCAATGGAACATGGAAAGATCTCTTCGTGGAGGTTGTCAAAAGCCTTCCGTTCCGGGAAACAATCATCCGGCAACCAGTCAGAGAATGAGTAGTCACTGGAAGATCGAGCGGCGCACCTTCCTGCGGGGAGCGGCAGGAGCCTTGGTTCCCCTGCCTTTTCTTAACCTGATGCAGGCTCGTGGAGAGAAGGCTGGGAATGCTGGCCAGAGGGGAGATTCCCCCATCCGCTTCGTCACGCTCTTCAAACCGAATGGAGTGCATCCGCCTTCTTGGAATATTAACGGGGGAACCGAGAATGACTTCCGGATGTCCCCCCTGATGCAACCCTTCGCCAAGCATCGGGATGACCTTCTCATCTTGGATAATATGGGAGACTTCGGATTTTCCTCCCATAGCAACTCGACGCGGCGCTTCCTGTCCGGGCATCATGAGAACCGAAAGTCCGCCTCTGTGGATCAGGTTATTGCCGACAAGATCGGGGTCGGGACAGCTCACCGCTCCCTGGAGCTCACCACGGAGGGGCTCTTCGTTAACCAGATCGGCTGCAGTTACATTTCCTACGATAAGAAGGGCAAGCCCCTTCCGAGGGAGAGTGATCCCCAACTTGTCTTTGACCGGCTTTTCCGGAGCCCTTCCCAGGATCCCGGGCGGCGGAAGGAGTTGGGAAGTCTTCTCGATCGCGTCCGGGAAGACGCAAAGGCCCTGCAGCGCAGGGCGGGTAGGGAGGATGCCGAGACCCTGGAGGAATACTTCACCGTCCTCCGGGAGACTGAAAAGCGTCTGGAGAAAATGGCCTCTGTCTCGGATAACGGAATTGATTTTTCCACGCTCAAGCGACCTGACACTCCCTTCTCTCTCGATGACCAGGTTGAATCCATGCTCGATGTAATCACGATGGCGCTGTGGACGGATTCGACTCGCTGTATCAGCTACATGCTGGGCAATAGTAACAGCCGATTGATCTTTGACTTTCTGGGGATCAATCAACAGCACCACTATCTCTCTCACTTCTTCCGTAACTTCAGTCGCTCAAACATTGACGCGTTGCTCAAGATAAGTCTCTGGCACATGGAGAAGTTTGACTCCCTGCTCACGAGATTGAAGGGGATCAAGGAGGGAGAGGGAACTCTCCTCGATCGTTGTGTTGTGCTCTTCGGTTCCGGGATGGGGCACAGTGATAATCACACCGCGCAGCGTATCCCGATCGTCATGGCGGGAAAGGGGGGTGGCATGCTGAAGACAGGTCGCTATCTGAGATATGCCAAGAACCAGGAACTGGGTCGATTGCACCTCGCTCTCATGCAGAAATTCGGGGTCGATGCGGACTCTTTTTCCAATGCATCTTCACCGTTACCAGGTCTCGACGGAAGCCCGTTTGAAGAGTTTCGTGAGCGCCCCTTCGACAGCTGGGTCAGGCGGGATCAGGGAACAATTACGGCGCAAGGGCGCCTGCGCATGTCCGACAACCTCGATGAGGCCAAGGTCTTTTACATCGATGTGGAGGGTAAGCCGCCGGTTCGGATCGAGGTGGGCTTTTCAGACTTTCACCGTTTCAATCTTGCTTACCATGTTGGGACCCCGATCAAACTCTCAGGGAACAGCGGAGAGAAAAGCGGACAGCTTGTCATTACCAAGGTCACCGGGTTGACCTCGCTGTTTGGTAATAGCAAGCCCGGGCAGGCCAATGGCTGATTTCCAGTGGGATTGCCCCGGTTAACAGAGGCCCTTGGCGTCAAGTCCGGGCGGTAGCGAAGCGTCTGCCACTTAATAAAAAATGATACACGTCATCGCATCAATTACCGTCAGGGAGTCTCAACGCGAGTCCTTCCTTGAAATCTTCAAGGAGAATATCCCGCGAGTGCTGGAGGAGGAGGGCTGTGTTGAGTATTCAGTCACCGTGGATTTCCAGACTGACATTTTCATCCAGGACACGGAGGTAAGCAGGGTAACCGTAATCGAAAAGTGGGAATCCTTTCCTCATCTTGAATCTCACTTTACCGCGCCTCACATGCTTGACTACAAGGCTCGGGTTGAGGGCATGGTCGAAAACGTTTCCCTTAAGATTCTGGAGGAGGCCTGATGGTATAAAAGGAAAGCCCTTCATTTCCTCTCTGGTGATTCCAAAAAAGGACTCTTTTTATAAGGGGAGGAGGTTGGAGCTCCGGTGGTTGATGTGGTAACCTCCAAAGGCTTCGGCCAGATGTCACTTTGGATGAAAGCAACGGAATGGCGCCCGCCCGGGGCGAAGCGCACGCCGGATGCACTTTCCCGGTAGACTAATAACAAATTCAGAATGGATACATGGAGTGTGATCATGGCCCTCAGTCTGGGCCTTGGATTGTCAGCGGCCTGTGGATTCCGGGTGTTTGTGCCACTCCTTGCCATGGGCATAGGAAACAGGGCGGGTTTGATTGAACTCGGGGAGTCTTGGGGCTGGATGTCAGAAACCCTGGTCATTACAGCATTTGCGGTTGCGACCGTTCTGGAAATTTCCGGGTATTATATCCCGTGGGTTGACAATCTCCTTGATTCTGTGACCACGCCTTCCGCGATCATTGCCGGTGTGGTCGTTACCTCCGCAAGTCTCGGACAGATTGCTGGAATTGATCCCGTGCTCCAGTGGATCCTAGCCGTGATCGCGGGTGGCGGGGTGGCGGGGACTGTGCAACTGGGAACGGCGGTCACCCGGGCAGCTTCAACCGCGGTTACCGCTGGCGTGGGGAATCCAGTCGTCAGCACCGTCGAAGCGGGAGCCTCGACGACCTTTGCCCTGCTTGCTGTTCTTATGCCTGTCCTGGCCGGGATCCTGGTGGTCGCCCTGCTCTTCCTCGTGGTGCGCCGGTTTGGTGATCGAAGAAAGGTCCGGGCGGAAGGTTAAGGGAGGTGGTCTGCGAACTCCGGGGGCTTCCGTTCCTGCTTCCTCAGGTTCCGCGCTGGCTCCACCGGGCATAAATATACCAGAGAAGGACAAGCCCAGCCATGCCTCCAAGGATTTTCAACTCATCCGGGATTGGCGGGCGAAAGATAATTTCAATCGCTAGCAGGGTGCCAAAATAGAGCAAAAACGGCAGCATGCCGAACAGCACGTAGATGTGCGGTATTTTGTATCCACAATGCTGGCAGGGTGCTCCCCCGGCGACCCCGTCATAAGGGGTGCTCTTCCCGCACTTTCTGCAGACAAGATCGTGAGGCATTGTCTAGGTTCACATGGGTAAGATCAGAAATCTACAACAATCTTTCCCAGTAATGCCTGATCAGGGAGGGCTGTCTTCCGGATCCCCGGGGACACGCTTTCCTCCTTCTAAACAAGCAAACCGCACCTGATTTTTGAATTGATAGGCAAGGTGCTTTTGCTTCTCTTCCCTCGTATGTTCAAGAGCTTCAGCTGCTGCCTATACGTTGTTCCCTGGGTTCTTTTGCTGGGGCTGTTACCTGCCGTTCTTCAGGCCAGAACATGGACGGACGCTGCCACCAGACGAACTATCGAAGGGGACTTCGTGGCGGTCGATGGTGCCAAGGTAGTAATCAAGCTGGATGCCGGTAAAACCGTCAGGGTCTCGATCGCCCGGTTGATTGATGCCGACAAAGTATTTATCAGGGAGCAGAGCGCGGCCTCTGCTGCCAGGGGGAATGAAGCGCCCGGGGGAGAGAGAAAGGAAGCAGGGGCGAAAACGGGTCCTCTTACCCGGTTGACGTGCCCCGTCTCAGTCAAAGCTCACCCGATCAAGGGGAAGGGGGAGGAGCGTGAGGGGGGACTCGAAGTCACCAACAATGGGAACAGGAATGTATCCACCCTGGTCCTGAACATGTATTACCTCAGAGGTGATGGGAAGGTGGGTAAAAGTGTTCCTCATACAAGTTCGGGAACGTTTGACGGCCCCAAGGGAGTTTTGGGACAGGGAAAGAGTCACCTTATCGGGGTTAATAGTTTTTTCATGGAGGATGAAACGGTTTCCGTGGACGGGGAGGTGACCCGGGTGGAATGGGATGACGGCACGCATTGGCCCACCTGGACGGGGCCCGTTCCTGAGCGGGAGGGTGATGCCCCGGTTGTCGTCAAGATGATTGGAATCCTCGGGGAGGGAGAGATGATCGAACCTGTGGTGGCGGTTTTCAATACAGGCTCCAAGGGAGTTAAAAATGTTAACTACAGGATCGTCTACCTTGATGCCGAGGGGCAGGTTCTGGGTCGAGCAGGATATGGATACTCGAGGGCCGGGAACTGGCTTCCCGGGGGGAAGGGAACCGCCATCTGTGGAGCGAGCTCAGGTCCACCGGAGGGAACTGTCGATGCCAAGGTCACCATCAGGCAGGTGAGTTTTGACGACGATACGCTATGGACACCCAGCAAATGAGGGGGCCTGCGCAGGGTTTGAACCAGTTTGGCCAATCGCCTTGTCTACCGAGGTAACAATCATATCAAGTCAGGACGATCTCGGGGAGTTAACTCGACTTCGTTACGAGATTTATGTCCAGGTCATGGGAAAGGAGTTCAGGGGTATTGACCATGGTCAAAGGGTTGTCACCGATGCTCTCGATTCAATTTCGAGTAATTTTGTCGTCAGAAGGGAGGGACGGATCCTTGGGGCATTGCGGGTGACTTATGCGGATGACCTCGCAGCGTTGTCAGATGAGTTTGCGGAACACGAGGAAGTCTTTGCGCTGCAACCTTTCATCGATAATTTTCAGGGGAGGATCTGCTTTACGTCCAGGTTGATGATTTCTCCGGAATTACGGGGATCAACTTCATTGTGGCGCCTCTTGTCAGAAGCTTTCCGTAAAGCCATGAATGATGGTGCGTATTTCGACTTCTGTATGGCGCCACCGGGCATGGCTCAGCTCTATGCTCAACTAGGTTACCGTCGCTATAAGTCGAACGTAGTCTATCAATCCCTGGGCTATGATATTCCAATGGTTCAGGTGATCAGGGATGTACGCCATCTGGAGGCCTGTGGTTCACCCTTTCTCAAGGTTGTGCAGGAAGCAGTTGAAGGAAAGAGGTGCGAGGAGGTAGAGTGGTTCCTGCAGTCTTACGGAGAGGCGTTGCAGACATACGACCTGCAGTCCCGTGATCCGGGTCAGGCACTTGAAGATACCGCCCTCCTTGCGCGTGAAAGCTCAGGAGAGACCATATTCTCCGGCCTGTCCCGTGAAGAGTTGGATCAGTTGCGGGGGAATGCATATCTGCTCAAGTTTGAGGCTGGAGACCATATCATTCGAAAGGAAGAGCGGCGTGAGGAAATGTTTGTCGTTGAGGAGGGGAGCGTATCGGTGGAACGTGGGTCTCCCGGGCTTGAGCCTGTTGTCCTTGGTCGGGGCCAAGTATTTGGAGAGGTCAGCCTGCTCACCGCCACGGGGAGAACCGCGGATGTGATTGCGATTGAAGATGGTCGGATTCTGGTCCTTAGCCGGCAAACGATTATGCGGCTGATGAAAAAAAACCCCCGATTGATGTCTACCCTGTTGTTCAATATTAGCCGGATCCTTGCTGGCCGATTCGTGGAGATCAATGATACCCTGAACAAGGAGATTGATCATGGATAGCAGGCTGGGAAGTTACAACTACGGGGCGTTTTCCAGTAACGCCGAGGAACTGCAAAGATTGAGGCGGCAGGCTGAGATCGCCTGGTCGATGGAGGAAGAGTATCTTGTGGCCCATGGCCTGCGGAACGGTCTCACCGTGGTCGACCTCGCCTGTGGTCCGGGTATTATCTCAGGCTTGATTAAGCGAGAGGTGTGCCCCGATGGCACGGTCATTGGAGTGGAGCTCAATGAGGCCCTTCTCGCCCAGGCTCACAGCCTAGCGGAAGGGGTTGGTGATGCACCGGAATTCCGTGCGGGTGATGTATATGAATTGGACTGCCTGGAGGACGAGAGTGTCGATTTCGCCTATTGCCGCTTTCTCCTTCAGCATCTGGCAGAGCCTGCCCGGGCGCTGCAAAGCATATATCGTAAGCTCAGGCCCGGAGGGCGGGTGGCGATCCTCGAAACCGACGACAGTCTGTTCAACTGCGCTCCTGAGATCCCCGACATGACCCGATTTCTGGAGACTGCTATTGCTGAGCAGCAGCGCCGCGGGGGAGATCGGAAAATTGGTCGGAAACTGGCGGGGTTGCTATGGGAGAACGGATTCCATGATGCCCGGACGCAGGTTGTAACCATTAATACCGATATGATCTCTGGTGATGAATTTCTCAACATCACAACCAGTTTCAAACTCGAACTCATACCCGCGGAAGACATGGGCTGGGCCAGGGCCTGTCTCGACCGGGCAAAAGAAGCCATTGATAACGGTTCATTTTTTGGGCAGACCGGGGTCTACATGGTATCTGCGGAACGGCCTCAGACGGATGGCTGATGCGCTGCAGTTGCCTTGTGACCAACCGGGAAGCCTTTCCGTTTCGGGTCTTTGGCGAAATGTGCATGTTCTCTCCGAGATATTGCTCGCTCGTCCTCCGATGAAAATATCCGTTCTGCTTTTGTTTCTCCTGTTTGTGGCCGCTACTTTTGCCCAAGCCGGAAAACTATACTTTACCGACCGCGGTGCGGGCCGGGTTCAGAGAGCTGATTTAGACGGGTCGAACATCGAGACTCTCGTTATGCTCCCGGGTTCGAACCTCCGGGGAATCACCCTTAATCTCCCGGAAGGAAAAATGTATTTCTGCGACAACGGTGGGGACGACATCTACCGTGCCAGTCTCGATGGATCGGACCGGGTATCAATTGTCAGCACCAGTCTGGGATTTCCTGCCGATATCACCCTGGACCCACTCGCGCAAAAGCTCTACTGGTGCGATCGGAACAATGATCGTATCGAGCGGGCCAATCTCGATGGTAGCGGTCGTGAGACTGTTGTTGAGACAGACCAGCCCTACTATCTAGATCTCGATCCGGAGGGAGGTAAGGTTTACTGGGGGCATTTTTCCGAGGGCAGTATCTTCAGGGCGAATCTGATGGACGGTTCCAATGTTGAAACCATCGTCAGTGGTCTGACTACGGTTCGGCAGGTCAGGCTCGATCTCGGCGCGGGTTATATCTACTGGTGTGATCGCAATGCCACTCCATCACGTGTCCAGCGTCGCCTCATTGAGGGTGGTCCGGTCGAGGATCTTTACCTCGGGCTCGATACCCCGCACGGAATGACTCTTGATATCCCGGCTGGAAAGATCTACTGGGTCGATACCGGCACCAACAACCGGGCCGGCAGTGTTGGGGGGCGGGCGCTGTGCCGTGGAGATATGGATGGCAGTGGGCCAGTGGAGGTTCTCATTAACCTCTCCCAGCCCTGGGATGTTGTGATCGACCCCCGGATCTCGGATTACGGGGACTGGCGCAAGCGCTACCTCCCGGCGAACGCTGAACTCGACGACCCTGAAGATGATGTCGACGGTGATGGAATCCAGAATGGCCTCGTCTATGCGATGGGAAACAGGTTGCCAGTGATCTCAACCAATCCCCCGGGGTTGGAATACGCCGTTCGCAAGAACGTCAGCGACCTCGATGATCTCCGTGTTGAACTCTCTACGGATCTCAGGACCTGGAGGCACAATGCTGATGGGGGAAGTCCAGTCACCGCAGACTTCCCCGCAACGGGTCTCCCCGGTGATCCTTTTCAGTTTATCCGCACTGAAGCACTCCCTCCCTTCGACCTCGCCACCCAACTCTACCTGCGGATCGCCCTGCCTTCGAGGTAGGGGTTGGCTGTTTGGTTCCAGTAAGGAGGGGCTTGTTCTTCACAAGGGAGTAACCGAGATCGGTGGGAAAGAAAATCATGCTGGCTCCTTTCATTTGAACCATATCCATGCCGGAATATGTGCCTGGCAGGTGATGTGACGATTGCGAGGAGAGGATAGAAGACAATAAACCGAGATCATTGGCTCCAGAGTGAATTCCGGGTAATAACCGCCATTGCGGTATCTGTAGTGAGATCTTTTTGGAGCGGGCGGGCAACTCTCATAGCAGTTGCCCACCGGGTTGATTCTTTCATTCAACCTGTTTTGCGGGCTGAGCTTCCTGATTCTGTCAGCAAACTTTGCCCTTGAGGGTGGCTCTCCAGGCCTGATCCTTCCGCGTGCCTCTGCTTCGACCTCTCCTTCTTCTCTGGATTCTGTTTCAGCAACCCTGTTCTGCTGAGAAACCGGCTCCCTTTGTGCATCCTGGAGTTCTGCACAGCACGTCAGAGCTAAATTTTGTCAGGGATAAGATCGCTTCGGGAGAAGAGCCGTGGTCTAGGGCTTGGCAGGCGCTTGTTGCTCATCGCTGGGCATCTCTTGAGCACAAGTCGAGGGCTCACCCGAATGTCGTTCGCGGTCGGCGGGGGAAAAACAATGTGGGAATGAGAGAATTGATGGATGATTCCGCGGCGGCTTACACTCACGCCCTTCACTGGTCGATGAGTGGGGAGAGTGCTCATGCCGATAAGTCTATCGAGATCCTGAATGACTATGCTCACACCCTCAAGTCGATCGAGGGTCATGATGCCCGTCTCTTGGTTGGAATTACCGGAATTCACTTCGTCAATGCGGCGGAACTGATTGCGCATGGCGAGGCAGGCTGGGGGTCGGACGATCGAGAGCGTTTCGGCAGGATGCTGCGTGAGGTTCTCTATCCGGTGATTGAGGACTTTTATCCGACCGCTAATGGTAACTGGGACGCCTCCATGATCCAGACCATGATGGCAATAGGGGTCTTCCTCGATGATCGTGCTATCTACCAGCGTGGGGTAGACTACTTTCTCAATGGCAGGGGAAATGGCTGCCTGCTCAATTATGTCAAGCCCTCCGGGCAGTGCCAGGAGAGCGGGCGTGACCAGCATCACACCCTGATGGGTCTTGGTTATCTTGCTTCCGCCGCGGAGATAGCCCGAAACCAGGGACTGGATCTCTACGGAGAGGCTGGGAACAGACTTGCTGCCGCCTTCGAATATTGCGCCAAGTATGGACTTGGGCACGAGGTGCCTTTCGAGCGCTTTGTGAGTGTTGATGGCCGATACGATCACGACAGCATCTCCGAGGTTGGCCGAGGATGGTCCGTGCCGGTATTCGAGCTTCCTTATCGCCATTATCACCTTCGGATGAAGATTCCGATGCCCTTCAGCGAGCAGACGCTAAGAAAACTACGACCGGAGAAGCCTTCCGTGGATCACAAGCCATGGTCGACCCTGATGTGCGCGCAGGGAGTGTTGCCGGTCAAAAGCGTCAGCCTCGAGGTGGAGGCGCTCGCTTCCATCAAGGGGACAGATCGATGGGACTGGTGGCAGGCCCGGACAGCACGAGTCCCGGGTGAAAAGCCATTGTGGGTAACCACCATGTCGGAGACAGGTAAGAAGGTGTCGCACGACTTTCACGACATCTACCAGACGCTGAGCAGGGATGAGGGAAGAACCTGGAGTAAGCCAGTGATCATTCCTTCCCTGAGGCGGGCCAGGCAGGATGATGGATTTGAAGTGGCCATCGGGGATCTCTGGCCGACCTGGCATGCCAAGTCAGGGGTAGTGCTTACGACCGGCAAGACCTTCAACTTTGAGGGCGGCAAGCGTGAGATCTTTACCCGGGAAAAAGTGTCGTATGCGACAATGAATCCAAAGAGTGGCAAATGGGGTGCAATGAAGTTTCTCGCCATGCCTGAGAAAGATCACTCGGGGGAGGTCATCGTGGCTGCGAATGCAGGCAACAACCAGCGCGTCGACCTGCCCAATGGGGACATCCTTCTGCCGGTTCGTTACCAGAGAGGTGCGGCGCGTCGAAATTATACCAGTGTGGTGGTTCGCTGTGGGTTCGACGGCGAAACCCTCACCTATCGGGAACATGGTTCGGAGTTGAATATTCCAAGGGATCGCGGTCTCTACGAACCGTCGTTGACCGAATTCGAAGGGAAATACTATCTGACCCTGCGGTCCGATCATTCCGCGTTCGTGACCAAGGGCGGTGATGGGATTAACTTCGAACCCATTCGCGAATGGAAGTTTGACGATGGGACGCTACTGGGCAGTTACAACACCCAGCAACACTGGATTACTGCGGGGGGAGGGCTCTTTCTGGTCTACACTCGCAAGGGGGCGGACAACGACCACGTTTTCAGGCATCGCGCCCCCCTTTTTATCGGACAGGTTCATCCTGAAACGCTGCAGGTAATCCGGGCCACCGAACGGGTCCTTATTCCCGAAAACCACGCAACCCTTGGAAATTCAGGGGTATGTCGCCTCAACGACAACGAAAGCATCGTAACCTGTGGGGAGGGGCTCATGCGGCTAGGAAAGCGCAAGGGGGAGCTGAACATCGTTCATTTCGTTAAAGTGACAGCGGGGAAATAGTCATCTGGTCGGAGAATTTGAGCGCGTCTTTCTAGACATTTTCCCTCATTCCCCCTAGCTCTCTCAGCGGCAAATTAACCTGTAGCTGGTATCTCATGCTGAAAGATGGTTTTGAACTGATGATCGTTGGAATGGGCGTCGTATTCGCCTTCCTCACCCTGTTGGTCCTCTGCCTCACTGTCGCCTCTCGAATCCTGAGGAGATTTCCGGATGAGGAGCCGAGCACACCGCAACCCAGTCAGCCCCTCTCCAGGGCCAGTTCGAGGGGGTTGGTAGCTGCCGCGGTCGCAGCTGCCCAACGGACTCGTGACCAGGCATCCTGAGGCTTCCACGTGCGCTTAACCATTTTTTCCAAACTTACCAATGAAGAAGAAAATCCACGTCATGAATACCGCGTTCCGGGACGGCTTCCAAAGCGTCTTCGGAGCCCGCGTCTTCACCAAGGACTTCCTCCCAGCGGTGGAAGCCTGCCGTGAGGCAGGGATGACGCATTTTGAGGCAGGGGGTGGAGCTCGTTACCAGAGCCTCTATTTCTACTGCAACGAAGATGCCTTCGACATGATGGATTCCTTTAGGGAGGCGGCCGGACCCGATGCGGATCTTCAGACCCTTGCACGAGGCATCAACGTGGTGGCCCTTGATTCCCAGCCACGGGACATCATCGATCTTCACGCCCGCATGTTCAAGAAGCACGGGATGACCACCATTCGGAACTTTGATGCCCTCAATGACGTCAACAACCTGATTGATTCGGGGAAGTCTATTACCGATGCGGGCCTCAACCATGAAGTCTGTGTAACCATGATGGCCCTTCCTCCCGGGTGCAGCGGGGCTCACGATCCTGACTTTTACCTCAAGATGCTGGAAGATATCCTGGAGGCGGGCATTCCGTTCACCTCCGTATGCTTCAAGGACGCCTCCGGAACCTCATACCCTTCTGTTATCCACGATACCATAAAGCGGGCTCGCCAGCGCCTCCCCGGTGAAACGAAGATCGTCTTTCACACCCACGACACAGCTGGCACGGGAGTGGTCTGCTACCAAGCTGCGATCGAGGCCGGAGCGAACCAGATCGACTTGTCGCTCGCGCCATGCTCGGGAGGCACCTGTCAACCCGACGTCGCGAGCATGTGGCATGCCTTGCGGGGAACGGACTACGAACTCGATCTTGATATTGATCGTGTCATGGAAGCCGAGGCTGTTTTCAAGGACTGCATGAAGGATTACTTCATGCCACCTGAGGCGAAGGCCGTTGAGCCGCTCATTCCCTGGAGCCCCATGCCCGGAGGTGCTCTTACCGCTAATACGCAGATGATGCGCGACAATGGCATTCTCGACCGTTATCCGGAGGTCATCGACGCGATGGGGGAGGTGGTGCGACTTGGCGGATTTGGAACCTCTGTGACTCCCGTCAGCCAGTTCTATTTCCAGCAGGCGTTCAATAATGTGATGTTCGGTCCATGGGAAAAATTTGCGGAAGGTTACGGAAAGATGGTCCTCGGCTATTTTGGCAAGACTCCCGTTCCACCCGATCCTGAAGTGGTCAGGAAGGCCTCAGAGAAAATGGGGCTGGAACCCACTACCGATAACCCGCTCGACCTGGACGAGGCCAATCCTGACAAGGGAGTAGCGCCGGCGAAGGCTCGCCTTGAACAGGAGGGCCTCGAAGTTACCGACGAGAATGTCTTTATCGCCGCCTCGTGTGGAGAGAAGGGCATCACCTTCCTGCAGGGAAATGCCACCACCGGGGTGCGCAAAATCGAACCCGACTCCCACAGGGAGGCTGCCGACGCTTATACCGTGTCGGTGGATGGCGAATCCTTCGTTGTGCGTTTTGACAGCAACGGCAAGGCCTCCGTCGACGGTCGCAGCCATGACATCAAGGTGTCCGAGGGGGAGAGCGCTGGAGAGGCTTCCTCCGGTGCCAGTGGTAAAGACCTCTCCAGACTTGATGCTCCCATGGCCGGAACGGTCTACAAGATCGTTGCCCAGCCTGGGGAACAAGTCGCGGAGGGAGATACCGTTGTCATTCTCGAGGCCATGAAAATGGAAATGTCGGTCGGGGCTCCCTTCTCCGGGACCGTCCACGAAGTCATTGTCAAGCCGGGTGACCAGGTCACCGCTGGCCAGTTGCTCGCCACGCTTTCCTGACCAGATGAAGACCCGGCGCCCTCTAATCATCCTTTTCCTGACCCTTGCGATCGCGGGGGCTTGCTCGGTGGCAACCGCCCTCGCAGCGGGTGACCCCGCGGCGGTCAGTCCCGAGGCGTCCGAAGAAGCTGCGACAAAGGTTAGCAATCTATGGGAAAGTACCGGACTGCACGGTTATTTCACCAATGGCCTCACCGGGTTCCTGATGCTCGTGATGGTGGTCGTGGGCCTTCTCCTGATCTACCTCGGCATTGCCAAGAAGTTTGAACCGCTTCTGCTCATCCCGATCGGGTTCGGCGGAATCCTCGCGAACATTCCCTACAGCGGGATGACCGAGGAGGGTGGGTTCCTCTACATGGTCTTCGATTTCGGCATTGATA
This sequence comes from Roseibacillus sp., assembly GCA_002709395.1. Classification (GTDB taxonomy): domain Bacteria; phylum Verrucomicrobiota; class Verrucomicrobiia; order Verrucomicrobiales; family Akkermansiaceae; genus Roseibacillus_B. The sequence continues at coordinate 41,636 of PAQU01000037.1, forward strand.
CGGGGATGTTCCCGTTGCTCATTTTCATGGGGGTGGGCGCCATGACGGACTTCGGACCTCTCCTGGCCAACCCCAAGACCGCCTTGCTCGGCGCCGCCGCGCAGTTTGGAATCTTCTCCACTCTGATCGGGGCTCTCTGGCTCTCTGGAGCGGTGGATGCGATCAGCTTCTCCATCCAGGATGCGAGCGCCATCGCCATCATAGGTGGTGCGGATGGTCCCACCGCCATCTTCCTGGCTGGAAAACTCGCGCCTGAACTCCTCGGTGCAATCGCGGTGGCGGCCTATTCCTACATGGCGCTTGTACCCATCATCCAGCCGCCCATCATGAAGCTCTTCACTTCGGAAGAGGAGCGCAAGATCGAGATGAAGCAGCTGCGCCCGGTGAAGAAGATCGAACGCATTATCTTTCCCCTGATGGTAGTCGGGATCTGTGCCCTGCTCCTGCCCTCGGCCTCACCCCTCGTCGGAATGCTCATGTTGGGCAACCTCTTCAAGGAATGCGGAGTTGTTGAACGCCTCTCCCGGACGGCTGCGAACGAACTGATAAATATCGTGACCATTCTCCTTGGCCTTGGAGTGGGCTCCAAGCTGGCTGCCGACAAGTTCCTGGCCTACGAAACGCTTGGAATACTCGGCCTCGGCCTTCTTGCCTTCGCAATCGGCACAGCCTCCGGTGTGCTTCTTGCCAAGATCATGAACCTCTTCCTGAAAGAGAAGATCAACCCGCTCATTGGGTCGGCCGGGGTTTCTGCGGTTCCGATGGCCGCCCGCGTTACCAATAAGGTTGGCATGGAGGCCAACCCCAACAACTACCTCCTCATGCATGCAATGGGACCAAATGTGGCGGGCGTGATCGGCTCCGCGGTCGCTGCCGGCGTCCTTCTCGCGTTGGTTGGGTAAGGAAAAGGAGGGAGAGGGACTGTGGCTTCAAGAAGCGCACAACGGACCGGGTGTTCCTGATAGGAAGATAAAAACCTAGAGGCGTTCGCAACTATTATTGAGCTCGGCAGTTTAACTTCTAAGGGTGCGGACAATAGGCCTTTCTTATTGTGTCGCCCGAAGACATTTCTTCCATGAGAGTCAAACACTCCATCTGTCTCGCACTGGTCGCTGCTGGTCTGCCCGGACTAGCCGTGCCTCAACTGCTTGCTGAGAAGGCGCTTTCGAAGAAAGAGACCAGGAAGGCCGAGAGAATGGCCGAGCGAAAGAAGAAGGGCAGGTCGATTCCGGAGGCTGGTGATAAGCCGGTTATTGAGCCGCTGGAGCTGGGACCAATTGCAGGGGTGAAGAATCCACCGCCCGTGGCGATCAATCGTGAACTGGCCCTGAGCCGGCAGCAGGTGCAGCAGGCTGCGGCTGCCATCGATCGGCGGATTGCCTCCAAGCTTGTGGCCGAGGGTCAGAAACGTAACGCGCCTTCCAGTGATGAAATCTTCGTGCGCCGGATCTACCTCGATACCGTGGGGCGGATTCCGACTCCCGAGGAGGTGAAGGGTTTCGTCAAGGACGTCAACCCGGACAAGCGCGCAGCTCTCATCGACAAGTTGCTCGTGAGCGCGGGCTACGTGTCCCACCAGTTCAACTGGTATGCCGATATGCTTCGCATCAAATCGAGTATCAAGCGCGCCAAATACGGCTTCTATCAGCGCTGGCTGAAGGATGGTATCCGCGAAAACCGTCCCTGGGACGAGACGGTCCGTGGCATGCTCGCCGCCGATGGCAGCACTGCGACAAATGGTGCGACCGGCTATCTGCTTCGGGATACCGGCATGCCCCTGGATAGTCTTTCGAACACCCTTACGGTTTTTCTCGGTGCAAATGTGAGTTGCGCCCAATGCCATGATCACCCCCTTGCCGACTGGACCCAGAGGGAGTTCTACGAAATGGCCGCCTTTTTTGGCGCGACCGATGTTAGTCATCGTGATCCGCGCAAAGTGGGCAACCGTATCAAGGCCCACGCGGATCTCACCAAGCAGGATGGCGCTACCGTCTTCTCGCCGAGCATGCATCGGATCAGGGACACGGGTAAGAACGAGCTGATTTACCCGGAGGACTACGCTTACGATGATGTGAAGCCGGGGTCCAAGGTAATACCCCGCCTGATTTCATGGGGCCTTTCGGATCACAAGGGGCCGGCCTACCAGGTGGACCTGAAGAATACCCATACGCTTCGTGATTCCTTCGCGAGCTGGATGACCCACCCGGACAATCCGCGTTTTGCGGCTAATATCGCTAACCGGATATGGAAGCAGATGTTCGGAATTGCCGTGCACGAACCGATCTATGATCTCGATGATCTCAAGAAAGGCTCCCATCCGGAGCTCCTGGCCGGGCTCGCGCGGTTGGTGGTGGGCCTCAAGTTTGACCTGCGGGAGTTTCAGCGCGTTGTCTTCAATACTCATGCCTACCAGGCAGAGGCCAATCCCACGCCGGCCATCGGCAACATCGGTAGTTACCTTTTTGCTGGTCCTGTACTTCGCCGAATGACCGCCGAGCAGGCCTGGGATTCCATTCTGATCCTGGCCTTCGGACCTGATATCGATCAGTTTCAGGTGGACAGGTCGCATCAGACCACTCGCTTTGCGTTGGATTTCGATGCCATGGAGTCGAGTAATGAGGTCCTGCAAGACACCGCACTGGCCTTCAAGAAGGCGGGATATATCGGTGGGGGCAGCAGGAAGCGGCTTTCCGAGAAGGATCTGGCAGGTTCGGGGATGATGCCGCAAAACTTCGGGCGATCCTATGTGCTACGGGCCTCGGAGCTGCCGCAACCGGAGGCGGATACACATTTCCTGCGCATGTTCGGCCAGTCCTCGCGCGATATTGCCAACGACGGTAGTCGTGAGGGCAGCATTCCCCAGACACTCATGCTCATGAATGGAAAGTTCAGGGAGTTGCTGATGGACTCCGACTCCCGTCTCATGAAGGCGGTGCGTGCGCCTGAATCCACTGTGGGGTCGCTCCATGAAATCTACCTCAACTTCTTCAGCCGTCTGCCAACGGAAGAGGAGAAGACTCTGCTGCAGCGTGAATTCAGAAAGGGGCTCTCTCTTGAGGAGTTAGCCTGGACCCTCTTCAATACTCCCGAGTTTCTATTCGTCCAGTAGGCTCGAACTGGCTCGATCACTTACTTCCTGACAAATCCCCGGTTCATGATTTATCGACGACACTTCATCGAACGCGCTGCGAAGGCCGCTTTCGGCCTTTCGGTTCTTCCTCATGTAGCGCGTGGCTCCGAGATGAAATCGACCCGCGGCTTGAATGGATTCGGTTCTGCCAAGCGGATCATATTCATCAACGTAAAGGGGGGCATGAGCCATATCGATACCTTCGACCCCAAGAAGGGCAAGGCCAAGGGGCCGGGCGCTGCGATCAGAACTTCGGCTGATTTCCAAGTAACCGAATACCTGCCCGAAACTGCAAAGGTGGCGGATCGCATCTCCCTGATTCGAACGATGACGGCCAAGATCGGAGTGCATGAACCTGCCCAGTATTTCATGCGGACTGCGTTCGCTAAACGCAACACGATCAAGCACCCCAATCTCGGGGCCTGGGCTCAGCACTACCTTGGTGCCAGTCACGACACCTTGCCGAGTTCGGCCTGTATTAATGAGCCTCCACGCTACGGCAACGGCTTCTTTGCGCCGACTTACAGCCCTATCCCCATTCTTGAGCCGTCGGCTGGGCTGACTAACCTAGATACCGATGGGGGAACGAGGCGCCTCAAATCAAAACTCGAACTGGCGGATGCCCTCAGTGAACGCTTTGTCGCGAAGTATCAGGATAGCAATGTCGGTGCTTATCGGGACTTCTATGACGAGACGCTGCGTCTGTTGCGCAGCGACGATCTCAAGGCCTTCGATCTGAGTCAGGAAAACAGGGCTACCCGCGAGTTCTATGGCGATTCCAAGTTTGGACAAGGCTGCCTGCTGGCGAAGCGTCTGGTCGAGGCCGGGGTCCGCTTTGTTGAGGTAACCAGCGATGGCTGGGACATGCACCAGGATATCAAGGGAGACATGACAGACATCGCGCCAGCCTTCGACCTTGGTTACGCGGCGCTCATCCGGGACCTTGAACGCTCCGGCTTGCTCGATTCAACCCTGGTGGTGCTGGCAACCGAGTTTGGCCGCAAGCCGGATTACAATGGAGCAGGACGTGGACACTAT
>PAQU01000038.1 GCA_002709395.1 Roseibacillus sp.
GAGCCGGAGCCAGAAGACCCGGGCAAGCGTGAGCGTTGCTTCGGCCATGGAAAGCTTCCCGAGATCCTTCGACAGTTCGACCTGAACGATGACGGGCGGATTGACGTGGAGGAACGGCAGGCAGCAAAAGAGGCCCGCCGCCAGGCCCAGGCCGAACGCCGTGCCGCCTTGATAGAAGAATGGGACACGGACGGGGACGGAGAACTCTCCCGCGAAGAAAGAGAGGCCGCCCGCGAGGCTGCCCGAAACGAACGCCGGGCTGCGCTGCAAGACAAGCGCGAAGAAATGTTCGAACAGGTCGCCGGAGAAGACGGGTGTCTCGACTGGAACGAGTTCAAGCACCTCAAGCCATTCCGCCACAAGCCAAGCTGGTATGTTGCTTCAATTTTTCGCCGGGTTGATGCCGACGATGACAACTGCATCAGCTTCGAGGAATTCACCTCGCGCCTTACCCGACAGGCGCACGGCCACCGTGGTCACCGCCGGTGGGCTCGTGATCGCCACCACGAGGACAAGGCGGCTGATCGGGCAAGGAGACGGAGATGGTGGAATAGGCGGCGGCGCTAATATCCATCTCGACTCCAGACTTCCAGTTCTAAGGAATTCCAAGAGGCAGCTCGCTCGGAGCTGCCTCTTTTTCGTACAACCAGGGCCCTTCCTCAAGCTTCTGGCTGCGACCCGGATCTTTTTCCAGACTTTCCAAGCCAGGCAATTTTGGAGATGAACTAGCCGTGCGCCTCAAGTTGACAATTTCCTACGACGGATTTGGATTTGCAGGGTGGCAGGTCCAACCTGGTAACGATACGATCCAAGCGCGCTTAGAAAGCGCCCTTGAGGAAATCGCCAAGGAGCCGATCAGAGTTCACGGCTCAGGAAGAACCGACGCTGGGGTTCATGCTACCGGCCAAGTCGCCCACTTCGACGCACCACCGCAGCTCACCATGAATCCCGTGAACTGGCTCGCGGCCCTCAATACGAAGTTGCCCCCTTCCGTCAGGGTAGCCGCGTGCGAAGAGGTGGGGCCGGACTTTCATGCCCGCTTTTCCGCACTACGGAAAACATACCTCTACGAACTCAGCACCGAACCGATCCTCCCTCCGTTCCGGGCTGGACGAGTCTGGCACCTTCCTCGGCAACTTGACCCCGCAACCCTGGAACAGGCACTGGCACTGTTCGAGGGAAGACACGATTTCAAGGCATTCTCCGCCGTCCGGGGCAACGAAGATGGAGAAACAGACTATCGAAGAACTTTGAGCGAGTCCTCTCTCAGCCGTCTCCCGGAGGGCTATCTTCTCACCTTCACCGGGGAGGGATTCCTCTACAAAATGGTCCGGTTGCTCACCGGGGCTGCAGTCCAGACTGCCCAGGGATATTTTCGACTCGATGATCTGGCGAGCCTCCTCGACCAGGAGCCGGAGCTTCCAAGAGGCAAATCGCCTCTTTGCGCACCCCCTGACGGACTCTCTTTGGTCGAGGTTCGCTACTGAGACAGCCGGCCCCAAGGAACCTAGCCGAAGCGTCCAGTCACATCCGCCCANGTCGACTCCATCGCAAAAATTGAATGGTGTCTTTACCGTCACTCGAAGCACCCTGGGCTGGATCAAAAGAGTTCGTCCTATGAAAAGAAAAACGGTCCCTCCTCGGAGGGACCGCTTACTCGTATGAGAAACAGCTACCTTAGAACGCAGGCAACCTAGAAGTAGGTGCGGAACGCAAGCCACAGGGTGAGTGCATCAACATCCCCTCCGGCAGCATCGAGGGTCTCCCACTCCACTCCAGTCATGATCTTGGCGTTATGACCGCATGCGAGATAGTTGAGGCCGGCATAGATGCTGTGGTGCTGGTCCCCCCGGCCACCACCGGCGTCTGCATCGTGGCTTCTCCGGAGATAACGGGAATTCGTCGCAATTCCTTCCGCCTCGTCTGCTCCCTGGTAGGAGTAGCGCAAAACGGCCTCGATATTGTCGCTGAGGTTCCGGGAGGCCATCGCCACAAGNCCCCAGAAGCTTCCACCGCGATCACCCCTGCCGTCGCCATTGTCCCCAAGGGTTCCCTGGAGAAGCAAATCCCACCCGTTTTTCTCAGTGAGATACGCAAGCGCAAGGGCCCAGTCATACAGGCCCACCTCGTTATCTGACGAGCCATAAGCATCATTGTAGAGAAAATCGGCGATCACGCTGTCTCCATTTCCGAGCTCCCAGGTCCCATTTGCGTAGAGAGCAATCCCATCAACGTCACTCGCCAGCTCCGGAGTATCCTCCGTGCTGAAGACCCCAAGGGTTCCAGAGAAATTATCCTTGGACCTTTCGAGAGTGATTCCTGTAAGGCGAGCCGGGTAGACCTTGTTGGCTACCGCAGAACGCTCCACGGTCTTGATCTTCTTTGAGGAAGTATGAACCTCATGACTCATTGTCACCTTGTGGCGACCCACGTTAACGTTCACGCCGTCAAGAGCCCCTCCTCCAAGAAGCGCTCCCGCATCAAAGGAGATTAATGCCACGTCCAAGCTTTGATACCCATACTCACGGGATCCCCCCTTTGGCCTGCCATCATTCATGAAGTTTGCGTTTACCTTGACCTTGAAGTTGTTCAGGACCTGCAACTGGGTGCCGAGCCGTAGCCTTCGGACCTCGTCAAAAGTCTCCGAGTCATCTACCCCGCCGATACCGTCGATATCGGTTGAGGCGAACTGAACCTGGGCCCGGCCGAAGAACTTGACCGCCTGGATAAGCATGGCGTCTTCATTAGAATAAACCGGGGTGCCCAGGTCGGTGAGAAGCTGACACCAGCTTCCTCCATTGGAGCCCTCCTCCGCGACAGCCGGAAGGGCTGAGGCCGCAATGGCAGCAAGAATTGAGGTCGTCAACTGCTTGGATTTCATCATTTGAGCGTCTTTTTAATTTTGGGTTGTCTGACGCCAGAAGCCTATTGGCTCTTATCAATCCATGTCAGCGAATTTTATGTGTATTCTTCGTCACACATTCAGGCCCCTTTCTGGGATATCATCCAGATGCTTCTCCCTTTCCTGCTCGGGACCGCGCAACCTACTTAACTTCAATTCGATAGCTTCCCGACTGAACCAAGTTAATCGTGACCCGGCCCTCCTCTGGCCGGTGGAGAAATCCCCCCTTGAACTGGTTGTCCTTATCCGGAGCCACGCCATCGATAAGAAATGTCGACTCCGGCCCGGAGGGCAGTCGAACTGCCGCGGTAGTTTGAACCGGAATCGTGCATTCATAGAGGAGCCCGGCTCCCTCCCTCTGTTTCCAATGAACATCAATCCTGCCCCTCCGCGAGTGGTAGTGGGCCTTCACCCAGGTAAGGGAACTGCCCGGGGCATTTGCCTTCGCCTCCGGCACCCAGGGCTCGAGGCGGATGCGTTCGAATCCGGGGAAAACCGTATCAATCCCGGCAACCTTCGACATGAGCCATCCGCCCACCGCGCCAAAACGAAGGTCTACCTCCGCATCGGGGAGCTTCTGGCTCTCAACCACTGGCCCCCAGCTTCTTCGAAGGGTTGTTGCCCCTGAATCAACTCCATTAGCCCAGGAGGGGTATTTCCCCGTGGTAAGCAACCGCAGGGCGGTGTCGTGATTTCCAGTCCATGTCAGTACGGGCAGCAGGGACTTGGCGCCCAGCGCGCCCACCGTCATTCCGCTGGATGTAGGGCTGGCCTTCTCTTTCAGCTTGGCGAGGAGGTCAGCCAGCACCCTGGCTTTCGATTTCTCGGTAAGCAGTCCGAAACGCAGGGCCAGGACATGCGAAGTCTGGGACTGTACCTTCAGGCTTCCATCTTCGTTCACAAAACTCTTCTGGAACGCTTCTTTCAGTTCCAGGAAAGACTTGTTGAAAAGGGCCCGGTCGAGGGGGTTTCCCGCAACCCGGGCCATTTCCGCCATCAGGCGAAAATCCAGGGCGAGCATGGCGACATCAATAAGTCTCGAGGGGGTGGGATCTTTGAAATGGAGAGGGTCTCCCCCGCTCATCCCAAAAACTCTTCCCCGGCCTGTCCGATACGCATCATGGCGAGCCTGGAGGTATTTCTTCATCGCCACCCAGTTCTCTTTCAGCACCTCTTCATCGCCATACATCCACCAGTGATCAAAGACGGCGTGAATGCCCGCATCGGAAAAGCCTGCCCCGTAGGAAACCCGTTCCAAGGCAAAGGGAAAGGGGGCATGCCTGCGGTAAAGGCCCTGCTTGTCACGAGCCCCCTGCAGTTCCCCGAGCCATTTTCGCAGGAATGCCGCATTGTCGGTGTGATAACAGGCCGCCTTGGTAAAAAGCTGGACTGCAGCAAGGTCTCCCATCCGCTCATTAACCTGCTCCGAACTCGAAGGCAGATCGATCCAGTTGGCCCGCTGCGTCCAGACACAATTCCGGTAGATCCGGTTTATCCGCTCATCGCTGCACTCAAAGCCACTGGTAAGGGGGGTATCACTGTGCATGACCAGACCCCGGAGGGTATCTGGGCCTGGCTTCCCCGGTAATCCCTCAACCTCTGCGTAACGGAAGGTGTGCAGGGTGAAGCGCGGAGACCAGGTCTCGGGGCCGCCTCCCCTGCATACATAGGTATCGGTAGCAGTCGCATTCCGCTGGGGATTCGCGGAAAGGTCGCCCGCCGTAACTCCATAGCGGATGACCAGCCTCTGTCCCTTCTTCATCCCATCCACCTGCAGGCGGACCTTGCCGGTGAAGTTCTGGCCAAAATCAAAGAGATGACACTTGGGACGAGACTCGCTGGTCGAAACAGGTTTTCTCTCCTCGATAACCCGGATCGGAGGCGCCGCGTATCCTTTCAGGAACCGTGGTTTAATGAATCCGACCTCTACTGCCCGCCGGCTCCTGCGGTCCTGGAAGGGCGCTTTCGCCGGCTTGTTGGAAGATGCCTCAACAGCCTGCTCCCAGCCGTTGTCCTCGTAACCGGCCTGCGACCAGTCGCCCAGTTCCCTGGTGGCATCGTAGCCCTCTCCCATCAGGAGGTCCGCCTCGAATTCCGGCCCGGGGGCAACCTTCCACGTCGAGTCGCTGCTGATGATGCTTTCGGTCCCATCATCGAACTCAAGATGAAGCTGTGCCAGCAAGGCGGGTGTCTTGCCATAGATATTACGCCCCGTCCCGTAAGGTCCGGCTTTTTCCCGCTTCCCTGACCCGAGATACCCGGCATACCAGCCATCTCCCACGATCGCGCCAAGGCAGTTCTCTCCCTGCTTCAGCTGCGAGGTGACATCATGACTCTGGTAATAGACCTGCCGGGAGTAATCGCTCCATCCGGGGGCCAGAAAAGCGTCTCCCACCTTTGACCCGTTGAGCTGAAGCTCAAGGACTCCGAGCGCACTGGCATGAAGCCGGGCCCTGACAATCTTCTTCGCGACACCAAAGTCCCTGCGGTAGTAGCGGGGCGGCGGGAGATGAAGCTTGGTCGGGTTCCGGTGCAGGGGGCTCTCATCCCTGAACGAGATCCATTCCGCCTTCCAGTCACCGGCAGCGAGAAGCCCCATCGCAAAGTAAGCCGGATCACTCCATGGAGTCGCAACATCCTTTTCGTCCCAGGCCCGGACTTTCCAGAAGACCCTCTGCCCTGAGCGAAGAGCCTTCTGTCCCTTGTAATAAACCAGGTAACTGCTGCGGCTGGTTTTTTTACCCGAATCCCACAAATCCCCCTCATCGCGGGCGAGAGCTTCCCTGGAGCTGGAGGCAATGATCCGGTAGGCCTGCTGATACTTTCCCTTCCTACTGGTCTGGAATTGCCAGCTCAGGCGGGGAACTTCTGCATGCAACCCCATGGGGTTGACCTGATGCTCACAGGTGAGGTTGGTAACGACGAGCTCTCCCATCGCAAAGGGCTGGCTCAAAAGGATCCCAAGAAGAAGAAATCGTACTCTCATGAAATAGCGGTTGCCTGTGCAAGGAGGAGAAAACAGGAGGTTTCCACCGGGGGCAAGGCCGTCGTTCATCGGATGAACGGGACCCGGCACGGGGATCGAGCCAAAAAAAACCTGCCGGTCTTACGACCGGCAGGAATTTAAAAACGACCTGTAGGATATTGCGCCATCTAGGCGCATACTCTTTAGCGCTTCCGGCGAGCCAGCAGGATCAGACCTGCGAAGGCTGCAAGAAGACTGCTGGAAGGCTCGGGAACGAGCCCGGCAAGGGCAAACGCAGGGCGCTCACCAGCAGTGATGCCAGAACCGTTAGCCGCGGTTCCCGAGTAATCACCGAAGAGAACACTGGCAGCAGCGTTGCTCATGATCACTGGGTTCGGGGGAGTCGGCTCAGACGCAGGGAAGGACCCGAGGGTCATGATCCCAGCTTGGCTGGAGCTCGCAAGATCCGCACCGTTACCAAGAACCAGGTAGATCGTCCCACCAGCCAGAGGACTGGAATCGAAGTTGGCCGAACCGGTAACCTCGAAGGACATGTCCAAATCGAGAAGGAAGTTTCCTGCCGGATTCTCAGTCGCACCAGTTGCAAACGAATCGAAAAGACCCGCAAGTTGTGCGCCGGTGAGGCTTCCGAAGTCAGCGCCCGGATCCGTGATGGTTCCTACGCCCACGAAGCCACCAACGACAGGGTTTCCGGCGTTATCGACAACGAGTTCGGAGCTTCCTGCATTGATGTTGGTCACCGTGACGGATCCGCCCAAGGCGGTGCCAATCATGGCGAGGGCTACAGCTGCATGCTTCAATTTCATTAGATGTGGTATGGTTTTGTATTTAATTCGGGAAAAGAATCTTAGAGATCCGCGTAGAAGTCAGGAGCGGAAGTCTTGGCGTTGTATGCCTCGCCCGTTCCGTTCTGGTCAATCACCACGCCGGAGGTCAGCTCGACGTCGTCGGAAGGAGTGAGGAGGTTATCCGCCCAGCCCGAGAAGGCAGCGCCCAGGTCAATGAACTGGTAGCGGGTGTATCCGGAAGCATCATCCTTGGGGATGTAAACGCTGTCACCACCACCTGCACCAGTCGTGTCTGCGGCAAGTGAGCCGGAGAGACCGCTGTTGGCGAGGGTGGATCCCGTGGGATAAACCGTGCCGACGTAAGTGAAGAGCTGGTCAACAGGAAGGACGGTCGGAGAGGTCTTAACCATTCCGGTAACAACCAGGGAAAGGTCCTCGGCACCGGGCTCGTTGACGATGATTGCGTCCACGTAGTTAAGGGGAGTGTCTCCGGCAGGATTAAGAAGGCTGTCAGCCCATCCTTGGAAGGCAGGTCCCAGGTCAATGTAGCTGTAGGACTTGAAGCCCGCGCCGTCCGGCACGAAGATCTTACCAACGCTATCGCCACCAGCACCGGTGGTGTCAGGGCTGAGGCCCAGAGAGTTGTCAGCGCCAAAGACATCGTTGATGGTCTTGGCTGCACGGATGGTGTAATCCGTAACGTCATCTGCAGTCGCTCCGTCGACACTCAGGTCGCTTCCGCTCCAGGAATCCACTTCAATCACGGTGCCCTCGGAAGAGGTTCCGCCAGTGATTTCTACGAGGTAGCGAGTTCCGTCGGTAAGGACGTCGTCAAAGTTGACGTCGGCATCGCTAAGGTTGCTGCCGTCCTGGGAATCAAAGGTTCCGGATACAACCTGAGGCTCGTGAAGACGAAGACCGATGGTTGTGAACTTTCCTCCGCCGCGAATGGTGAGGGTCTCGTAACCGCCTGCGCCCGATACTNCCGTCTGTGAGAAGGCGGAACCAGCGAGGAAGCTAAGCGAACCGGCAACAAGTGCCGCTTTCTTTAGTGTCGTTGCTTTCATGACTAATTGGATGACTCTTTAATAGAGGTCGTTTTTGTTTTTTGGGGTGTTGTTCTCAGTTTCCGCAGGCAATCCACCTGCAAAATAGCTACCGTAAGCCCCCCCGGTCAATTTTTTTTTAAGATCGCCGGGAAAAAACAACTTCGGGTTTTCGAAGGACTTTTGTGTCCAAAATTCCCTTTTTTTCATGGAGTTACGCTCCCCATGGGACCTTTAAAATTCTTTCGGGGAATACCCCAAAAGGCGATGTGACGAAAAAGACCCTCTGAGCAGGGCCTTTCCTGGCAATTCAGACCTGTTTTTCGTCAGTCCCAGCAGAGTCCCGGAATCATCCGCTACCAAGAGCTGATCTCATGAAAGTGCTTCAGCCGCTGCTGGATCTCGACCTCCGGGAGCTCCTCGATCCGCCGCGTGGAAAAAGCCTCGCAGGTGAAAGAGGCCATGACCGTTCCCCTCACCACCGCGTCCCGGATCTGCTCGAAGCCATAATCGGTTCTACCAAGCGAGGCAAGGTACCCGGCCATGGCCCCAAGGAAGGTATCCCCCGCCCCGGTCGGATCGGCGACCTCCCGAAGAGGAAAGGCCCCACAGCGGAACAAGCCATGGTTCACTTCCGGGGGCCCGAAGAGAATAGCACCGAACTCCCCCAGCTTGATCACCACGTATTCCGGCCCCTTGGCCCGCAGGAGGGCCCCTGCCTTCATCAGGTTCGATGTTGCCGCATACTCACGAGCCTCGGTCTCATTGATCACCAGCAGGTCAATTCTGGTGAGAACCTTCTCCAGCTCCTCACGCGCGATTCCAATCCAGAGGTCCATCGTGTCCGCAAGGACAAAGCGCTCCACCGCGTTGCACTGGTCAAGCATCTCAAGCTGGTTGACTGGCGCCATGTTGGCCAGAACCACAACCGGGGAACCGGACAGCTCCTGCGGGAGATTGACGCGCCAGCTCTCCAGGACGTTGACCGCCACATTGTGAGTGGTCCGGTCGTTCATGTTCTGATGATACTCTCCACTCCAGGTAAAGGAGGCCCCGTCCGACCGGTCCACCCCCTTGAGACTGACTCCGTGCCTCTCCAGCATGGCGAGATGCTCGGGTGGATAATCACTGCCTATCACCCCGACGAGGTGAACCGGGTCCGTAAAGTAACTGGCCGCCAGGGAAGCATAGGAAGCCGACCCCCCCAGGAGGTTGGTCGCTTCATCCTCAGGNGTCTTGACGTTGTCGATCGCAATAGAGCCACCAACCAGGAGAGGGAGAGCATGGGACATCCCCGCGGAGTTCGGACCCAATACCACAAAGATTCAAGTCCGATATTCTCCCGCAGCATCCGAATCCCTAACCCTCCAGGCGCGCCCGCACTTCCCGACAGGCCTCCTCGACATCCGGGGCCTGAAGGAGCCCGGAAACAATGACCACCCTCCGGGCCCCGGCAGCCAGGACCTCGTCCAGGTTCCCCGGCTTGATCCCCCCAATGCAGAAAACAGGAATCTGGGCCCCGACCTCCTTTTCCACCTCAGCAATATCGCCGAGCCCGATCCCGGGGCGCCCTTCCTTTGTCGGGGTGGGGAACAGGGGCCCGAAGCCGATGTAGGAAGCCCCCTCCGCAAGCGCCGCCCGGGCCTGAGCCGGGGAATGCGTCGACCGCCCCACCAGGGCTCCCTCGGGGAGAGCCGCCACAGCGCCGGCCAGGTCCCCGTCCTCTTGTCCGAGGTGCACTCCATCAGCACCCGCTTCCAGAGCAACATGCGTGAAGTCATTCACCACAAACGGAACCCCGTAGTCATGGCAAACTGGAACCAGCAACCGGGCGAGGCGGCAGATCTCCGACTCATCATGGTTCTTCGCACGCAACTGCAGGATGTCCACCCCTCCCGCGAGGAGAGAGCGGGTTACCCCAATGCAGTCATCGAACGCAATATACCCAAGGTCCACGATGCCGTAGAGCCGGGCCTCCCGCGCTCTCCGCTGGCGCAACTGGTTCATTCGGCCGCAGCCACGGAATCACGCTCCTTCAGGTATCGCTCCACCCAACCGATATCATAACGCCCGGCTATGAAGTCGGGGTGATCCACAATTACCTGCTGGAAGGGAATCGTCGTCTTGATTCCCCGGATCATGAACTCCGAGAGCGCACGGCGCATCCGTGCAATGGCCACATCCCGGCGGGCACCAGTCACAATGAGCTTGGCAATCATCGAGTCATAATGGGGCGGGACGGTATACCCTGCATAAACATGGGTATCGACCCGCACACCCTTGCCCCCGGGTGCATACCACATTGAGATATGACCCGGACTCGGGGCGAAGTTGTTGTAGGGGTCCTCGGCATTGATCCGGCACTCGATACTATGGCCTCGCGGGGTGCCCTCGCAGACGTGGGATGAAAGCGGCTCCCCGGCTGCCACCCGGATCTGCTCCTTGATGAGCTCGCATCCCATGACCTCCTCGGTAATGGGATGCTCCACCTGGATCCTCGTGTTCATCTCCATGAAGTAGAAATTCTTGGCGCTCTCATCGACGAGGTATTCGATGGTCCCCGCGTTCTCATAACCGATGTTCTTAACCAGCTCAACCGAGGCCTCGCCCATCTCCTTGCGCAATTCGGGAGTGAGCAGCGGACTGGGACACTCCTCGATGATCTTCTGGTTACGGCGCTGCATGGAGCAGTCCCGCTCGCCGAGATGGACCACGTTTCCCTGGGAATCCGCCATCACCTGGAACTCGATGTGGTGGGGATTCAGCACGAGCTTCTCGAGATAGCAGTCCCCGTTACCAAAGACGGCCTGGGCCTCGTTGCTTGCAGCCCGGTACTGATCGAGAAATTCCTCTTCCTTCATGGCAGGGCGCATTCCCTTTCCTCCTCCCCCTGCGGTCGCCTTGATCATGACCGGGAATCCGATCTTGCGAGCGGCGGCGAGAGCCTCCTCCTCGTTCTCCATGATACCGTCAGTTCCGGGAGTTACCGGGACTCCGTGCCTGGTGGCGGTTGCACGCGCAGTATTCTTATCCCCCATTGCCCGAATCAGGTCTGCGGATGGGCCGATGAACTTGATATTGCAGCTCTCGCAGATCTCAGCGAATCGTGGATTCTCGGAGAGGAATCCGTATCCCGGGTGGATGGCCTCCGCCTGAGTCACTTCCGCAGCCGCAATAATACGATCAGGCTTCAGGTAGCTATCCTTACTGGGCCCGGGGCCGATACACACTGCCTCATCGGACAGCTGCACATGCAAGGAGTCCACATCCGCCTCAGAATAAACTGCGACCGATGCCACCCCGAGTTCCCGGCAGGCCCGGATGATGCGCAGGGCGATCTCGCCACGGTTGGCTACAAGGACTTTGGAAAACATCGCTGGAGGATGGTACGTGATGTAGGAAACCCACGCATGCAGTGCAGAGCGGATCAGGTCACGCGGAAAAGAGCGTCCCCATACTGAACCGGCACGCTGTCCTCCACGCAGATTTCCGAGATCGTTCCGCTGACTTCGGACTTGATCTCGTTCATGACCTTCATGGCCTCAATAATGCAGACCGTCTGTCCCTCGCTGACCCTGTCTCCCACCTGCACGAAGTCGTCCGCATCCGGGGCAGGCTTGCGATAGAAGGTTCCCACCATCGGGGACTCGACCACCTTGCCGTTTTCGGCCGCGACCTCCTCACCTTCTTCAGCGGCAACGGGCGTGGGGGCCGCAGCGGCAACGGGCGCCGCCGGCGCCATGGCAAGTCCTCCAAGCGCCTCCCGGACGGCCTCAATATCCGGGGCCTTTTTCAGCTTAACGTTCACCCCTTCCTGCTCCAGGTGGAACAGGCTGAGACCATGCTCTTCCATGAGCTCCACGATTTTTCGGATTTCCTCAAGGTCCACAGCGCAACGAAGTTCAGTTGAGAGGAGGATCGGGGGCCAGGCTGGGCGGGTCAAGCGCCAAGGAAGCGGCGTTTCTGGGTTGGGCGGACGCCATCCGGGCTTTAAGTTCCCCCCCGTGAAAGTGCCGCCGCGCCCTGCTGAACCGGGGGAGTTGATCCCAGGGGATTATTTCCGTCGGCTCTCCCCCGATGAGTTGTTCACAACTGAGGCCCCGCTTGAGGTCGATCTCGGGTGCGGTGACGGGACCTTTGCCCTTGCGATGGCCCGCCAGTTCCCCGAGCGGAACTTTCTCGCAGTCGAGCGGCTTCTCGGGCGTGTCCGCAAGGTCTGCAGGCGGGCTTCCGAGGCCGACCTCGAGAACCTGCGGGTGCTGCGCCTCGAAGCACGTTATACCGTTGAGTGGCTCCTTCCACACGCATCTGTCAGCCGACTCCACCTGCTCTTTCCGGATCCCTGGCCCAAGGCCAGGCACCATCGCCGCCGACTCGTCCAGCAGGACTTCCTCAAGGCCCTCGGCAAGATCCTCATTCCCGGCGGGGAGTTCCTCTTCAAGACCGACCACGAGGAATACTTCGAGTGGGCCCGCGAGGAACTGGAACTCTTCGGATCTTTCGAACCCCTCCCCTGGGACGAAAGATGCGAGGATCTTTCCTTTTATCCAGAGACCGACTTTGAGGCCCAGTGGCGCGCCGAGGGCCGAGCCGTTCACCAGCTCCGGATGCGCAACCCGGCCACCTGAGAGTTTTTACTTTCGGTAGATCGCCCGTTTATCCGGATTGCGGAAACTCCGCAGCTCCAGTTCCCCCTCACGAACATCGATCATTACGGCCCCGGTTTCTCCCTGACGCCAGAGATCGATGCCTGCACCCTTCACCGCCTCTACCCAACGCTCCGGCACCCGTTCGGCAAGAGGATAGCGGTCCTCCTCCGCAACGATCAGGGAAGGATCAACCGCCTGCACGAATTCCATGATCCCCGAATAGTCGGAGCGGTGCCGACCCATTATCCAGAGATCACACCCCAGATCCAATCCGCTCTCAAGCAGCTCCTTCTCGGTATCGAAGCCAGCGTCCCCGGTGATAAGAATCCGCCAGCCCCTCCAATGAAGGCGCATGATCATGCAACGGTCATCCGCCCGGCTACCACTTTCCCTGTCAGCAACACGCAGAACCTCCAGTTCGGCCCCATCCCCCAGAGCATAACGCATCCCTGCCTTCCCGACATGCAACCTGCAACCTGCATCCTCTGCCCCATTAATGAGATCCCCAAAAGCAGGGCTGGCTGCCTCCGAGACAGGAAGGAGAAGCTGACGCGGAAGGTAATCCTTCATGGCCAGAACAAGGCCCCCGGCATGACCCGTCTCAGGATGAGTAAGAACCAGTGACTGAGGCCCCGCGCCAGCTTCCTCCAGGGCAGGTTTTACCATCCGGCGGAACTGGTCCTGGGCACCCCCATCGATAAGCACGCCCTCCCCCGCCCCCACATACATGGCCGAATCGCCGTCCCACAAATCAAAAACCAGAATACCTCCGGACCAATCTCCCTGCCCGTGGAGTTCAAAATGGCTGCCCGGGATTTCCGTCACTTTCTCGGCAATCAGATACGCCCCTTCCACCAACAACGCATTGCTACGATTCAACCCGACTTGCAGCGGCTCAAAAACGAGCCCGATTACTACTCCTGTAAGAGCCAGCGAGAGGATCAGGAAAACGAGGGGCACCAGAAGCACGCTGGCAAGGACCGCAGAGGGGGTCACAATCCCGAAGTGATATCCAATCAACGGCATCGACCCCAGCCAGGCCGCAAGGGAAACAACCATCAGGCCAATCAGATACTTCCGCGCCGCAAGGCTCACTCGATACCACTTGGTATAAACTGCCCGGGGGATAAACGGATCGCCCGTGGTTATGGGTTGAAACACCCGGGAGAAGCACGGTGCCAACAAGATGATCATTCCTACCACCACGTAAGACAACTGGAACCCAACCTGGGTGAGTTGATACGAATCCATGAGGAGAACGGCGGGGACACTAGCCAGCAGACTATTGGCCAGTGAGGGCTGCCGTCTTACCACAAAGCCCATAAGAAATACTGAAGCCATGAAAGCGGCCCGGGCTGCAGGTGGGCGCAGCCCGGTCACAAGAGCGTAGCCCCAGATAATCGCAAGCACCGCCCATAAGCCCCACCTGCGGGGAGCACGGACAACCCGGATGAGAATCCAGGCCAAGGCCCCTACAAGCCCAACGTGCAAACCGCTCACCGCAAAGATATGCATCGTTCCGCTCTTCCGGAAAGCCCCGTAGTATGCCCCTCCCTCCGAGCGCTCCCCAAGAACAAGCCCCCTGATCAGCACCGGGCCGATTCCCTCCTCTCCAAGCCCAGCAACGATGCGGGCGCGCAATTCTCCTCGAAGATTCCAAGCCAAACGCTGAAGGAACAGGGCCGCTCTGGGGCCACCCAGAACCTGATGCGAATCCACTCGTATCTCTCCCGCAAGACCTCGACTCCGCAGCCAGTCCATTCGATCAAACTCAGCCGGATTCCGGGCTGCTGCGGGAAAAAAGGTCTGCCCCCGAAGAAGAACGACGTCCCCGGGTTTTACCTCGTCGGGTATATCTCCGACGGCCACGAGCGCCTGGCGCAGGGCCTCGGGATTTCGCTCACTCCCCCCGACACGGAGAACAGCACGGGGAAGCACTCCACCGCGATCGCGTAAACTGACAACGGTCCCTTCCACTTCAACCCTGGTCCGCCCATTGGCATGGACCCAGGCCTCACCCTCTGCCTGCTTCCCGAGGCGGGCATGATGAACCCCCCATAAGAGCATCCAGGCGACGCACCCTGTCACCAGGATCCAACGTCCCGCCGCTGCCGAAATGAGCATCCCGGCTGCAGGCAGGACAAGACACGGTAACGCCCATTCCCAACCTGCACATAAAATCCCGAGGCAACATCCCAGGGCTGGAACGGCGAGAGGGGCCCGAGCCAGATAACGCGGCACACCAACATTCACCGGCAGAAACCGCTAGATCGCCCCCAGTTCGCGCAGTCGGTGGGTGGCATTTGCCGAGTGCCGGGTCTCCGGGAAGAGTTCGACCACCTGTTCCAGGATACTGACCGACTGCGGCGTGTCGTCCTTGACCTCCTCATAGAGCTCGGCCAGCCGGAACATGAAGAACGCCGTGTCGTTAACCCGCCACTCGCGACTCTCAAGGGCCGCCCGAAGGGTTGCAATGGACGCATCCGGATCCTCTAGATTGTCATGCTGGATCTTTGCGATCTCAACCCAGGGAAACCTGTTCTCCGGCTGGGCCAGGGTTACCGCGCGGTAAGCCGCAATCGCCCCTTCATAATCTCCCTGTGCGAAAAAGGCCCGGGCATCATGCATTGGGTCCGCCTCCATCTCCTCGGCGGAACCATAAAACATGTGCGTAAACCGGTGCACGACATTAGGCAGGACATAAACGCCGAACAGAATGGCAGCATAGGTTGCCACCACGAGAATCATGACAATCCCCGCCAGAATCTTGCCCCCACTTGTCATCCCCTTTGGAGCCCAGCCCTCGATGGACTCCTCCCCGGTAAGCTCATTGACAATAATACGGTCTTCGAGCCGGGCCTGCTCAAACTCTTCCGGCGTCGGAGTCTCGGGTTGCGTCCCCATCCCGATCATGATCAGGCCAGCCACACACATCAGGGCGACCAGGATGCAGAGATTAATAATGAACTTTCGATCCATGGATCCTGTAACGCCAATCCCTGGAGGAACGCTTTCCGCCTTCGGGTGACAAGGCTGCAGGTCAGGCTATTTTAAACAGGGAATGAAAAAGCCACGGCTCACACCGTGGCTTTCGCTGGAGCGAGGCGGTGGTTAAGCGGGCAACATACCCGACCACTGCCACACTGGGATTACTTTTCGTTCGAGTAATCGATGGTGGGGAGTTCCTTGAACTCGGGAAGCTTGGACAGGGGCGGAGCCGGAGCTTCCCCTGAGGAGCAACCACAGGACGTCAGGGCCAGAGCGGTCACTGCGACTCCAGAAAGGGCAATCAGTTGAATGAGCTTTTTCATCGTAATAAATGCTGGGACTGGGCGGGAATCTCGGGGGAGGCTCCCCTCATCTCAAGGCAAAAATCAAGCCCGGGGCCACAAAACCGTGCCCCCGGGCTTTAATTAGAAAGGCGGTCTTACTTTCCAGGCACCACTACGGTAGGTGGCGGTGTGGATGCGTGGGCATGCTGGTGCGGGGTCCGGGAGGCACAGGAAGCAAGGGCCAGTCCGGCTATAGCTGCCAGAGCAGCAACGATCTTGGTAAATTTCATGATTAGCGTCTGATATGATTATTGGTTCGTCGTAGGCGGAGAGAAACTGCCCGATAATAAGGAGTGCTTAAAGATTATTTTGCGGGAGCCACATAGCTCGGAGGAGCAGCCGGGGCCGACTGTGAGCAGGAAGACAGAGCCACCGCTCCAAGAGCGGCTGCGGTAATCGCGATTACTTTCAGGAATTTCATTATCTCACTAGTTTCTGTTTAAGATGTTGCGCGAGCCATTTCACCCGCCGAAAGGGAGCATACGATGCCCCATATTGACCGCAAGTGTGAATCCAAAGACACAAGGCCGTCAGGTAGATTTGACACCGAATTCGACGTTTGAGACTAGACTATCGTCCTCTTTCGCATAACACCCTGCGGGCCATGTCCAGTTCACCTCATCTCGCTATTGCCGGGGCCACGGGAGCCGTAGGAGAGGAAATGCTGAAGTGCCTCGCGCAGCGAAACTTCCCCCTGGAGCAACTCACGCTTCTCGCCTCTGAGCGGTCGGCGGGTCGAAAGCTCACCTTCCGGGACCAGGAAATCGAGGTTCAGACGCTCGGACACGACTCTTTCGAGGGTGTCGATATTGCCCTCTTCAGTGCCGGAGGCAGCCTCTCCCTGGAATTTGGCCCTTCTGCTGCTGCTGCAGGCGCGGTCGTAATCGACAACTCCTCCGCCTTCCGAATGGACCCCGAGGTTCCCCTTGTCGTCCCCGAAGTTAATCCCAACTCTGCCGAATCCCGCCCCAAGGGTATCATCGCCAATCCGAACTGCACTACTACCATTACGATGATGGGCTTGAACCCACTCCACCGGAAGTTCGGTCTCAAGTCGATCATCGCGTCCAGCTACCAGGCCGTATCCGGGAGTGGCCAGGCAGGCATCTTGGAGCTCTCGAATCAGGTCAGGGCTCTCTCAGAGGGCCGGAGCGACTTTGAGAGGACGGTCTATCCCCACCAGATCGCCTTCAACGTCATTCCGCACGTCGACCAGTTCATGGAAGGGGGCTATACCAAGGAAGAGCTGAAGATGCTCAATGAGAGCCGCAAGATCCTCGAACTTCCAGACCTGAAGGTTAGCTGTACCTGTGTCCGGGTCCCGGTCTACCGCTCCCACGCGGTTTCCGTCACTGCCCAGTTCGCAAACCCGATCAGTGTGGAGGAGGCGCGTCTGGCCTTTGAGGGCTATCCTGGTATCCGCGTCGTGGATGACCCCGGGCAGTCCCTCTACCCCACCCCGCTCGATACAACCGAAAAGGATGATTGCCTGGTGGGCCGGATCCGCGAGGACATGGTCCTGGATAATGCCCTGACCCTCTGGGTAGTCGGCGACCAAGTCAGGAAAGGAGCCGCCTTGAATGCAGTCCAGATCGCAGAATTACTGTAGTGAGGGAGGCTGGACTCCCCCCAAGATTTTCCCCCGGGCCCCTCACAATCGAATTGGGTACTTGGGTAATTTTCCCATTTAGGTATTTCCTACGAACGTGTCCGAACTAAAGGCCTACCTCCGGGAGCAGCAACGCACGGTCGATGCGGCCCTGCAACAGTTTCTGCCCCGCTCCTCGGTCCGCCCGTCCACCGTCCACCGCGCCATGCGCCATCCCGTCTTCGCGGGGGGCAAACGCCTCAGGCCCATCCTCTGCCTCGCGGCGGCCGAGGCCTGCGGCGGCACCAGGGAAGACGCGATTCCTCCGGCCTGCGCGGCCGAACTGATTCATACCTACTCGCTGGTACACGACGACCTCCCATGCATGGACAATGACGATCTCAGACGAGGCCAACCCACGACCCATGTTGTCTTTGGTGAGAATGTCGCGGTCCTTGCGGGAGACGGCATTCTCACTGAGGCCTTTGCCATCATTGCCCAGACTCCGGAGAACAAGAGATATCGTACCCGGGACTATGTGACAGAACTGGCTTTCGCCGCTGACTCGCGGCGCCTGATTGGTGGCCAGGTCATGGATCTTGAAGGAGAGGGCAAGGATCTGACCAAGGCTCAGCTCGTCCGCATTCACGAGGCCAAGACTGCAGCGCTTCTCACCTCTTCCCTCCGTCTCGGAGGAATGAGCGCCAACGCAAGCCCCTCCCGCCTGCAAGCCCTCACGGACTTCGGGAGATCCCTTGGACTGGCGTTCCAGGTCATCGATGACATTCTCGACGTCACCCAGTCCACCGAGAAACTGGGAAAGACCGCGGGCAAGGATGCCGAGGTAAGCAAAGCCACCTATCCTGCCATTCTCGGCCTGGAGAAAAGTAAGCAGGAAGCACATCGCCTCACCAGAAAGGCCCTGGCTGCTCTTCAGGCCTTTGGCCGCCGGGCCAACCGCCTCGACCAGATTGCCCACTACCTGCTCGACCGGGACTACTAGGCCGGCTCCTGTCACCGAGACCCTTTCTAATTTCTAGAACCGGAACGTCGCATCTGCCTTGAGCGTCAGGTCCGAGCGCTCCACTCCCAGGCCACGATCTTCAGCCAGCAGGGACTGGTTCAGGACCAGATAGATCGTCGATCCTGGCCGGTATTCCCAACGAATCCGGGAATTGAAGCCCACCTCCCTGGAAAGGCTGTCATACTGGAGCAGGGTAGACCACCCAAGATCCGGCGTCAGGTTCCAGTTGAGCCCAAGACTCCCCACGTGCGCATCAAACTCACCTCCCCCCAGGTCAACCCGGTTATACTGATAGGTCCCGCTGATCCGGAAGTGCCGGTTGGGGTTCCACTCGACCTGCGCCGCCCCTTGGGCCCGCCACCCGTCATAGAACTGCCCTGCCTCGACCGAAAACTCCCCCCACAACGGACGCGAGCTGGTGGTCTCCAGCTCCAGCCGGGCCTTGGTCCAGGAATACTCCCCCGCGGGCACAGTCACCTCCCCAAGGTCAAAGGCCTCCCGCGGTCGGTCGATATTGTGTGAGACCCGGAGGGACAGCTCATCGGTGCTGGAAAATTCCAGGTTGAAGGGCACGACCCCGAAGCGGGCAGAATCAAGCCCCCCGGAGGTCAGGGATGTCACGCTGGCATCCGCTCCCCTCGCCAGCTCACGATACCATCCGTCTCCGCCGGGTCGTTCCTTCCGGCGCAGAATGCCGGAAACGGTGCGAACCCCGGTGCGCCGCACAAACCCGAGTGCAGGATCAAACTCCGGTCCGATCTCCATGTAACTGAGCGTGCCGTCCCAGCGATCGTTGGGGTAGGATATCTGGCCCCCGAAGGCATAATCCGTCCCGTGCCCCCCCCCGGCGGACTCAGCATAGTTACCCAGGGCATAGAGGTTGGCTTCCAGAATCTTGTCCTCGAGAAACTCATTGGTCCGAAACGTGAAATCGACTCCCCCAACATAATTATCGAGATCGGAGCCTGGGTTCCCACCGGTTGCAATAACCCCTACCCTGGACTGGGAAAACACCTGCTTCGTCACCCGGGCCGCAAAGACATTCTGTTCATCCAGCCCGGACGATCCCTCCAGCCGGGCATGTGTGAGCCCTACATCATAATCCCCGAGTCGTCCGGCTAGCTTGGTGGCCAGTTGAATGGGAATTATCTGGCCATCCGACAACCCGATCCGCCGGGTAAAGTATGGCAGGAAGGTCGGCCCCCGGCTTCTGCGCTGAATCCCCGGACCAAAATCGTAGATCCCGCTGTCTTCGAGAAAGAAATCCCGCTTCTCCGGAAAGAAGAGCGGGAAGCGGGTGAAATTGACAACTCGCTGGTCAACTTCCGTCTCAGCAAAATCCGTGTTGTAACTGATGGTCGCTGAAAAGTCCGGCGTAACACGGTAGCGCAGGTCCGCGCCCACGTCCCCGACCAGGCTGTCGCTCGCCCCCTTGCGGCTTTCGTGCCGCCCTACACCATAGGGCGAGAATTCCAGTCCAAGGCCCTGCCGCATGCCCTGCAAGCCGGTGATGTCTCCCGCTTCACTGGCGTTGTGGGACCTGATTTCATCCTTCCATCCCGTCCAGCGGATGGCCTCGTTTTTCCTCCGGATCCTCCGCGACATATTGAAGCCCCAGACGGTTCCGTCCGGATCAAAGCTCACCGTCTTGAAGGGGATGGCCATCTCAACGAACCAGCCCTCATCCGTGATACTCGCCTTCGACATCCAGATGCCATCCCAGGAAAAGTTCCTCCCGGTGTTATTCGTAATTAGCCCATCGCTCTGGGCTCCTGTCGGATTGACCACGAAGACGTAGCCATTCCGCTGGTCATGGAAGGTGTCAAAGAACAGGTAGACGAAGTCCGAACCCGTGTAAACCCGGTCACGGCGCATGGAACGCGCCATTACTCCGCCCGGCTTGGAGTCATAACACCAGACCGCGACGTAGAGATGATCACGATCGTAGGCGATTGCAAATTCCGTTCGTTCGGTCGCAGGGGTCCCCCGGCCCGGATCATATTGCCGGAACCCTCCACCTTTCTCCGCCCGCTGCCAGACCGCCTCATCGAGACGGCCATCTACCTCAATGCGCTCTTCCGCTCCCAGTTGAAGGGCGGCAATGCTGGGCTTCTCCTCAGCCTGCAAACAGACCAGCGATGCTGACCACGCACTAGCTGCAAGCAATTTTACGACTCTCCTCATTTCTTTCGCACCCGGGGGGTCAGCTCATCAACAGACCCGGGCAGGGCGAAACCACACCTCAGACCTCGCAACCCGTCAAGACTCCGCACGCAAATCCCCACTTGCCGGACACGGATAACCCACAGGGGTGCCGGAATTCCATTGATAGTGCTTGGACCGGTCCCGGTCCCGGTCCAAGCTCCGCCCCTCATGAAAATCTTTCCCTTCATCCTCGCGGCCCTCGCCGCCCTCAGCCTGTTCCCCGCCACCGCCCAGAAAGAGGAAGGCGCCCAGAAGAAAGCAGCCCCAAAAGCGGCTCCGAAAGCCGAGGCTCCAGTGAAAACTGTCGACGGCGGAGCCGTGGAAAAGAAGTTCATTGGGAAATGGGCCCCCAACCCCGAGGCCATGATGAAGGAAATCCAGAAGGGCCTCGCTGACGACCCCTCCGCTGCCCTCGCCCTCCCCTTCATCGAGGCCATGATGAAGAACATGGCCGTCAGCGTCCAGAAGGGGGAGGTCACCATTCACGCCATGGGTGACAAGCAGACTGCCACCTACAAGATCACCAAGGTCGACAAGGCCGCGAACAAACTCACCATGCAGATCACCGACGACGAGGGAGTCGGCGAAGGGTCCGCCACCATCGAGGAAAATAAGGACGGAAGCAAAAAGCTGATCCTTGAGAAGGACGGAGACAAGTTCATCCTCGATGACATTACCGAATCAGAGTTCGAGAAGCGTAAGAACGCAGCGGGCCAGGCCCCCATCTTTCCCGGTCTTGAGTAGGGACCCTGCTCAGGAACGATCCCCGAGGCACAGGAGCTTTTCCTTACGGACGTCGTTTTCAAACACCGCCACCCGGGCGTAGACCCGCCCCCCGCAGTAGACCGGCGTGGCGAAGACCTGCTCCCCGATCCGGGCCTTGTGGACAACCTCAAAGCTCGCCGGGTCCGCCTTGAACTGGAAATACTCCCCGTTCTCGTTGATGACGTGGATATGATTCCCCACCAGGACCGGGGAACTGGAGAAGGTTCCTCCCAGCAAGCCCTTCCATTTGCGTTCACCCGTCCTGCAGTCCCAGCACATCGCGGCCCCTCCATCCATCACCGCGAAAAGGTGACCTCCGGTAACCAGCATGGAAGGCACATAGACCCGGCTGATATTTCGCCAGGTCACCTTCCCGGAGCCATCACTTTCCACCGCGTGCACATGATTCTTGGGCCATCCTCCGCTGATGAAAACCCGCTCTCCATCCGTGACTGAGGAGGTAACCGTCTCCTGGGTAGACCCCTTCGTCTCCCAGAGCACTTTTCCTGTCATCGGGTCGAGACTCATCACTTTCTCACACCCGGACAGAACAAGCTGATCGCGCCCATCGAGGTGATGCACGATCGGGGACGTGTAATTGGGAATCTTCGGCCGCTCCACCTTCCACACGACCTTGCCGCTCTTCCGGTCCAGCCCGAAAATCGCCCCGGCCTTCTTGTTGTCCGCGCAGACAAGAAGGAGTGACTTGTAAACCATCGGTGAAGCTCCATAGCCCTGGTGGACCACGTAATCGGTCAACCGGGTGGTCCACACTTTCTTCCCGTCGAGGCTCACCGCCGTGGTATGGGCTGCTCCCTCGTTCACGAAGGAGACATAGAGATTTTCTCCATCATAGGCCGGTGAGTTGGAGGCATGGGTGGCCTTCCGGTTAATCTTGGGAGGGAAGGTCCCACTGTGAATCACCGTGCTCCAGACAGCAGCCCCGTTCCCCCGGTCATAGGCCAGCAACGACTGGGTATGGTTCTTCTCGTCCGCCGTGACCAGGTAAACCCGGTCCCCCACCACGATCGGGGAGCCGTGCCCCCTCCCCGGAACCGGAACTTCCCAGAGGGTGTGCCGGGCGGGATCGAGCCCCGCAGGTAACTTCTGAGCCGGATCGGCATGCCCATTGCGATTCGGCCCCCTCCAGCATGGCCAGTCATTCTTCCCCCCGATCCCAGGGGCGGCAGGTGCCCACGGGATCATACCCAGCATGAAGAGAACAACATAGAGAGACCCATAACGCTTCATGAAGCGGGAACTTGCCGCGAATAATGAACTGACGCCAGCAAAAGAGAAGAAGACTACCCTTGAGAGGACTATAATCAGGTTAAGTTTTTATCATCGCTCCCGCCTCGATTTAAGCCATAGGCTGTGGGTTTAATATGAAGACCTTCACTCTCCTGACAGGTTCTGTCCTCGCCGCATTGGCTGTCTCCCTGACACTCGTGAGTTGTGGGGATAAGGACGCTGAATCCTCGGATCCTCCCGAAAGAAAATCCTCCCCCAAGGCTAACCCCGTGGACAGTGGGACAGACGGAAGGGAAAAAGCCACTCCGCCGGTAGACCTGGAAAGCGAGGTCATTGGCTACTGGGCCCCGGATACAGAGCGGATCATCAGGGAAATGGAGGAGAAGATGAAGGATGAGCCCGAGGCATTGGCCATGACCAGGGCCCTGATGGCGCCGATGCTTTCATCCATGGCAGTTGAAATACCGGAGAAAGGTAAATTCTTCATCCATATGATGGGGCAGAAACAGGAGGCCACCTACATCGTCAAATCCGTAGACCTCTCAAGCAACTCTTTCAACGTGGAGACCACCACGGAGGGCGAGGACGGAGAAATGGAACTCGAGTCCGGAACCTTCACGATTAATGGAGAAACGCTGGCCCTGACCGGCGGCAAGGAAGATGGCCCCCTCGACAGCCTCTTCCTGATCCGCATCGACGAGGCCGACTTCAAGAAACGCCAGGACGCCAAAATACCTGACAGTATTCTCGACCTGCCCGAGGGTCCGGACCCGGAAGAGGACGATGTAATCGATCCTGCCCCCGGGGACTAGACAGGTCAGATCCAGCGGCTCATGCCAGGCGCTGAGCCGGAGCGGGAACTTGCCGCGAATAATGAAGTGACGCCCATAAAAGAGCCGGGGGCCTGTTCAGATGACTATAATCGGGCTAAGTTTTTATAATCGCACCAGCTTCCCTTCACCCCGTATGATGCCTGATAGTATGAAGACGTTCCTCTCCCTGACAGGTCCTGCCCTTGCGGCACTGGGCATCTCCCTGGTGGCCATCGGCTGTGACAACAAGAGTGAGGAGGCCGACCTGGAAGGCCGTGTCATCGGTTACTGGGCTCCCGATGCCGAGGCCATGATGAAGGAAAAGGGCCCGGAGGAGGATGGCATCGAGGCATTGCGTACGGAAATGCTTGCCGCAATGACGTTCGAAATCCCTGAAAAGGGCAAGATCGTCATGCACATGATGGGTGATTCCCTCAGCTTGTCCTACACCGTCAAAACCATTGATGAGGCATCGAAGACGCTCAGCGTGGAAATCACCGACCCCGATGGAACAACAAAATCGGGGGCTTTCGTCATCGGGGAAGACAAGCTCAAGCTCTCGACTGGGGGTGATGAGCCGGATCTCTCCCTGCTCCGCATCGACGAGGCCGCCTTCAAGAAGCGCAAGGTGGTCTTGCCCAACACCCTCGACCTGCCCGAGGGTCCGGACCCGGAAGAGGGCGATCCAACCGAGCCGGCCCCCGGGAACTAGACAGGTCCAGCGGCTCATGCCAGGGGGTGATCCGGTCGCAACGGGTCTCCCCTTTTTCTTTTTCTCCACATCCCCGCCTGACGCATCTTCTCCCCGATGATCAAAACCCGCCGCTACATCCTCGCTGGCCTTCTTGCCATCATTCCCCTCTGGATCACCTGGCTGGTCCTCCGCTTTCTCTTCCAGTTACTGGTCAAGGCAGGGGCCCCTGCCATCCAGTGGCTGGCCTCAAAACTGCCCGAGTCCCTCAAGGGCTTTCTCGAGAGTCCACTCTTCACCAACTTCTTCTCCATTCTCCTTGTGGTGGCGGTCCTCTATGGCATCGGCAGGCTCACCACCATCGTGGTTGGACGCCGCGTGCTCGGTTTCTTTGAAGCTGTCCTCGCTCGTATCCCGATCGTGAACGTGATCTACGGAGCCGTGAAAAAACTGGTTACCGTGCTCCAGGAAAAACCCGGTGGTGGCCTGCAACGGGTGGTTCTCATCGACTTCCCATCCCCCGAGATGAAGACCGTGGGACTGGTAACCCGCGTCCTCACTGACACCAGCACCGGGAGAGAACTGGCCGCGGTCTATGTCCCGACCACTCCGAACCCTACTTCCGGCTATCTTGAAATCGTTCCCCTTGAACGGGTGACCTCCACCGACTGGACCCTCGACGAGGCAATGGCCTTCATCATGTCGGGAGGTGCGGTCGCGCCTGACACGATGAACTACGACCACCCGCCAGACCCTGGCGGAGAATAGAGCGACCACGCCGGAGCGGGGGAGATCCCGTAACCCTGCCAATCTTTTCCGGCTGGCCCTTGCAGATGTTAGGACGATTTGCTTAAATAAAAGCAACTCCTAACTAAGTGGCCGGGCTTTCTCGCCATCCATGGCCCGATGCTTTGCTCCGGCATGCAGGCGGGGTTCGTATTTACCCGCCAGGCATAGCCCACAGCTCCAGATGACTCCCACCGCCAGAGAATCTCCCGAAGCAACGGTCAAGCTCTCCCGGGGCCTGGCCATCGGCTACAACTCCCTTCTGGCCGAGGTGACCGAGGACATCTCCCTCCACAACGGCACCCATTATCTTCTCGCCCGCAATGGGCGGGGCAAGACCACCCTGCTGAAGACCCTGGCCGGCCTCATCCGGGCACTCTCCGGAAGTTTTGAAACCCACGGACTCTGCCAGTTCATCGGCGATGAATTCTGTTTTGATCGTGAATTGAAATCCCGGGCTGTTTTCAAGGCCCTCATTCCTGCAGCCCGACATGAAGACGCATTCCGTCTCGCCGACCGGCTGGAACTCGATGTAAGCAAGGAATTCGGCAAACTCTCCTTCGGTAATAAGAAGAAAGTGGGACTGGTCGTGGCTGAGTTCCGGCTCCGCGAAGGTGAGCCCAATCTCCTGTTCTACGATGAGCCCTTTACGGGCCTTGATACTCCCGCGCGGGAGGTCATCAGCGAGCGCTGGGATGCTACCGAAGGCGAGGCCCTTCGCATCGTATCCTGCCATCCTGATTTCGATTCCATGGCCATGCCGAGTGCCCTGCTCATCAGCGAGGGTAAGATTTTCCGGGGTGGGGACGGCAACCTCACATGGGCCGACTTCAAGGAGCGCCTCAACTGACCTCTCCACCCGCTGACCATGGACCTCTTCCGCCTCACGATCTCGACTCTCCTCGCCCGCAAGATGTGGGTGGTAATCCTCCTTGTCGCCATCATCACCCCGATTGTCTTCCCCCTCTTCACACCCTACGAGTCAAATCCCCCTCTTCTCGAACCGGCCAGGGCCCAGACTACCTGGACCTGTGCCTGGATCATCGGAATACTGTGGACCCTCTCCCAAGCCGCCCGCTTCGGAGAGAGCAACTCCCGCAGCGGAATCGGATCTTATTTCCGGTCCCAGGGCCTCGGCTCCCTTCGCCAGATCTTTGCAATCTGGAGTGCCATCATGCTCTTTCTCCTCCCGGTCGTTCTGATCGCAATTGGCACCTGCCTCCTCTTCGCCATGCCCGCCGACTCACAGGAGGCCTCCATGTGGGTATGGACCAACCTGCAATTCGCTACCCTTTTCCTTCTTACCATCGGCCCTCTCGCGCTCCTTGGGGTAGGCCTCGGCAGCCGTTTTGGAGCGCTGGTCGGCTACGTGGCTCCCACCGGCCTGTGCCTCTACGGGCTTTACGGAGTCACCTACCTCGGGATGACTATCCGCCTGCGGGATGACAACAAACTCCTGGAGTGGCTCTATGCCGTTTCTCCACAATACCATCTCGCGGACCTGACTCCGCGCCTCATTTTCAAGATGGGGCACCTCCCCTGGCCCGATTTCGCCGGGTTCTTTCTCTACTTTTTAGCCATCACCCTGGTCCTCGGGTCGTTTGCAACCCTTCTGTTCCGGACGGATCCCCTGCGTAATTGAGAGCCCCTCCCATGGCTAGATCGAGACTCCATTTCCTGCAGTTGATCCTGCTAGCCATCGGCCTTGCTGGCTGGGGCTTTCAGGCCAACCGGCTGCACCGGGAGGACAAGTTTGTGGTCGAGGATCCCAACGTGCTCCACCTCAAGAAGAGTCCGTTCGGTCGAACCCTGGCCCTCGCCATGCGTGGTCCGGTTGATGTCTACTGGCATCGCGGGGAACCGCATGAGCATCCCCCGGGAGAAGAGCACTCCCACGGACACGATCACGGACACGGACACGGACACGGACACAGCCATGGCTCCAAAACAGGGCTGAAGGCCGGGGAAGATGCCGAACTCGATTATCTGGCCAGCTTGCTGGAGGAAGACGAACATTCTCATCACCCCCACCCTGACCCTGAGCACGATCACCCTCATCCCCCGGCCCCGAAAATCAGAAAAGAGTTCGAGGGAGTCCGGCCTTACCTCCTCGACAGGATCAAGGCCATGCGTGCCACTTACAATTCGCGAACCAACCGAACTGCCGAATCCCGACACCACAAAGGCTACATCATGGGGAAGATGGAGAGAAAACTTAAAGTCGGCTACGAGTTGGATCCGAGCAACCTGGCGGCCTACGGACTTTACTTTCTCTTCAAAAGCGAAGCTCTCGCGCGGGTAGAGGGCCAGGCCGACGAAGACCTGCTCATTCTCGATCGCCAGCGCCAGGCTCATACCCTCGCGCGCAAGACACTTCGCTATTGCTCACGTTTCCCCACAGAGGCTCCAGCGATGATCACCGGGGCCTCCGCCGCCCATGACTGTCTGCACATGCTTTCCGAAGAGCCGGAGCCAGACAGGCAGCTCGCACAACGCTATCTGAAGAGTCTTGACGAGATGATCCGGAGCTACGAAGCGATCCGTCAGCGAATGAAGGAACAGGGCCGCTGGGAAGATTTCCCGCCCCCACGGCGGGACGAAATGGAAAAGACGCATGCCCTGAACAAGGCTCTGCAGCGCGCCGATATCCAATATTGGAGCAGGCGCCTCACCGGGAACACTCCCGGGACGCTCCCTGCCCCCGATCCGGAAAGCTGAGTAACGCTCTCTGGTTACCGTCTGCCCGGATTTCGCTGCCGCCAACCGGGAAAGTCCTCCGCCAGAAGCTCTCTCGCATAAGGTCCCAGCCAGGAGTATCCCGTACGGCGCTCATGCGGGATTTCAGCAAGGCTCCGCCTCGCGACCCCATCTCGGCCGCAGAAAAACGGCTGGTTTGATTTCAAATCGTAAAAACGCGCCCAGAGTGGGGGAGCCTTCGTA
The DNA here is from genome assembly GCA_002709395.1 of Roseibacillus sp. GTDB lineage: Bacteria > Verrucomicrobiota > Verrucomicrobiia > Verrucomicrobiales > Akkermansiaceae > Roseibacillus_B. Next base: position 27,766 of record PAQU01000038.1, read on the forward strand.
TCCTTGACTACCACGTGATCAAATCCATTCGCCCTTTTGCTATCAATCCTCTTTTCCAGACGAATTCCGGTTAGCTTTGATTTTTCAAACCAGCTGACCGCAGACTCGATCGCAAGAACAACTCCCGGGCTGGGATCCTCCAGTTCCATGAGGAAGCGCACGATCCCGACCGATTCCGATCCACTCAATGACGGCAGCTCATAAGAGCGGGCACGGCATGGCAGGAAGGTCTCGCGATCATGCTGTGCACACCACACCGTCAATTCACCACCAACCGCAACCTGACACCGCAGGATGCATGATACCCCCCGCTCAACCGCCTTCCCACACCTTTCACGGGTCTGCACGGAGAGGAAGTCAAAGTCCCTGTGCCCGTCCGCGATTCTCTTCAGCAGGCGCAGCACGCCAACCATGGCATTATCGTTAAAGGTAATCTGTTTGGCGTAGCCTCGCCCTTCCGGAAACCTCTGAGGCCAGCCCCCACTCGGCAACTGGCTCGCGAGAAGGTAGTCGATTCCGGCCTCTGCTGCTCTCCGGAACCGCTGGTCCCCTCCACGGGCGAAGGCCTGGGCGAGAATCCGTATCTCGGTGTAAGTCGCTCCGTTATCAATGGTAGCATCGGAGGNCGCCCGCTCACCCTTGAGGGTTTCCCGCTCCGCGNTACTCAGTTCCCGCTTGCGGTCATAGTTTTTTGGCCANCCTCCACAATCCCGTTGGTAGGCCAGCACGGTATCCGGGCGATCAACATTCTCCTCCCCGGCCCGGGAACCGNTCATGAATCCCAGCAGGAGGATCACGGCACATGCGCCATAAGGGATCGGAACGGGCAACCTCATCGCGAAAGGCTCAAATGATTCCTGTTATTTATCTTCCGTCCCGGAAACATGATAGAGGGCCTCCCCATAATGAGGCTTGAGAGGCCAGCTGTCCGTGCGGAACGGAAAGGCTGGCAGTTCTCTCCCATTCATCAGCGTCCCAAGGGGCAGGTTGGACCACGCATAGCGAACAGCCACTGGCTCGGCTACCTCCTCGGACCAGACCTCAACCGAAGGAGGGTTCTCCCGTCCTCCGGTCACCCGTGCCTGGGCGTGGTGAAAAATCCGGTCCTCNCCCGCCACGTAGAAACCGCGGGCGTCCGCCTTGTTGATTCTCAGCCCCTGCGCTCCGCGAACCTCGAACTGAACGCGGATCTTTTCCCCAACCCGCTCCATGGATTCATAAACCGGGCCATGCCATTCCAGCGGCCCCTTGCGAAAAGGGNCCGCCACCCCATGTACTTCGGAAAGCGCCCAGCGGGCCGCCCGGTCTCCCACCGGATATTTCCTCGCGGGATGAATACTGCTGTTGCTGTTGGCATCGAAACTTACAATCAATCCCGTTCCGGGAGTCGCGCGCCATGTATTGAACTGGACCTCCCGAACGACATTGGTGTGGTGATTCATGTCGTAGGTCATGGAGCGACGAGTACTCCACCCGGCAATCTGGATGATCCCGAAAGGCAGCTCACTGTTCCGGAAAATCTTTCGCCAGTCCGAAATCACTGCAGGGAAGGTCTCGAGGAAAGGAATCCAGCTGTCTCCAAAGGAATTGTTCTCTCCCTGGTAAAAAAGAACTCCCCGGATACTCAGGCCTGCCATCGGCATGATCATTGCATTCAAGGGACCGGCAGGAATCCGTCCCCGCAGGGAAGGATCCCCATAGTTCCTCAAGTTCGGCTTCCCTCCCGGCTCTTTTTCCCCCTTCACCCTTGCTGTTTTCGCAAGGGCCTCCCACTTCCTCTGATCGGCGGCAAAGCGAGCCTTGGCACCCTGTTCTCCTCCCCCATCAAGCCACGCCCGGCATTCATCATCATACTTCCTGAGATAAGGCCTTGCTGCCGGAAGGGTCTCCAGGGTCTTCCGGGTAACCCAGTGCTGGGCCATTGTCCCACCCCATGCGGCACTGATAAGCCCGACCGGCACGTTCAACCGTCGATGGAGGCGGCTTCCAAAGAAGTATGCTACCCCCGAGCAATCCCCGATGGTTTCCGGGGTACAGGAGAGCCACGTCCCCTCATTTTTCTCTGCCGGGAAATCCTCGCGCGCCTCGGGCGACCCTTCCGGTTTGATCCTGATGAACCGGATACCGGGGTAATTCGCCGATGGAATTTCCATATCAGCGTCCCTCACGCTGCGAAGTCGCCACTCCATGTTGCTCTGACCTCCACACAGCCAAACGTCACCAATGAGGACATTATCAAGGCGAATCACGTCAGCCTCACTTTTGACAATCAGGGTCTGCCCGACGGCATTCGCCTTCATCGAATCGAAGACCAGGGACCACCTGCCATCTGCCTCCGAGATCGTGGTTGCGGTATGACCCCCCAGAGTAGCAGCAACTGGTTTGCCTGCTTCTGCCCGACCCCAGAGCCGGATGGGCTGGTCTCTCTGCAGCACCATCTGATCTCCGAATATATTAGGCATCCACAAGCCCTTTTCTGCCCCCATGGCGGGACTAAGAAACAACAGCATTCCGTAGAACGCATGGATCCACCGACGGAGAGGATATTCTTCGATTTTCATCAACTGGAGGGGCATGAGGGTAAGAGAAGGCAAGGGGCCTTTGCAACCACCGGAAGCCCGTATCCCGCCGCCATACCAGCTAAGCCCGCCGGCAATCCGGAGGNGAGATCTCCTCTCGACATATTCGTCAGCCTCCCCAAGGTCTCTTCCGTGTCCAGTCTCATCGATGCCGCGGACCAGTTGCGACGGTCCCTCCGTCCCCTGTCGTTTCAGGAGCCTGTCGCATATACCTACAATCCCCTGGAGTATGCATGGGAGCGGCACTGTGACTACCTCACGCGTTTTGGGAGCGGCACCGTCCGGGTTCTTTTTCTGGGCATGAACCCGGGCCCATTTGGAATGGCCCAGACAGGGGTCCCCTTCGGAGAGATCTCCGCGGTGCGGGACTGGATGGGGATCTCGGGACCGGTGAACAAGCCCGATCCGGAACATCCGAAACGTCCAATTACCGGATTCGACTGCGAGCGCTCCGAAGTCAGCGGCCGCCGCCTCTGGGGCCTTTTTGCTAAACGGTTTCCAGCGCCTGAGGACTTTTTTGCACATCATTTTGTGGCCAATTATTGCCCGCTCGTCTGGATGAAGGATACCGGGGCCAACCTTACCCCCGACAAGATTCCTGCGGACTCCATGGCCCCGGTCCGGGAGGCATGCCTGCTCCACCTCCGGCACATGATCAAATTTCTTNGTCCCGAGTATCTCATCGGGGTTGGCGCCTACGCCGAAAAACAACTGGCGGAAGCCATCTGCGAGATCGAAGGCTCCTTTACCGTAGGCAGGATTCTCCATCCGAGCCCGGCTTCACCAGCAGCTAACCGCNACTGGAATGGAACCGCAACCCGGCAAATGCAGGAGCTGGGGATCTGGTAGGAACACCCCCTCAACCCGGGTGAGACCTCGACATGTGCTCGAGTTGCCCTGACTGGGGTCCTCCTTAACCCTTTCCGATCGAGAGCCTCTCAGGGGATCACTACCCTGAAAAACTCTCTCTGGCTGGTCGCAGGCTGGGAGTGTTGCAGGACATTTCCATTTCCAGATCTCACTCTGCCGACATCCTCCCAGCTCTGGAGATCAGGAGACCGTTGAACCCGGTATCTCACTCCTGCATTTGTTTGCCAGTTCATGTTGATACGACCACCACTGAACCAGACCTCAGCAAGAGCAACCTCAGGGACAACTCTTGGGGCGATCTCAAAGCTGAACCACTGCACGCCATCTGCAGGGAGCGCACCTTGGATCGACTGGTTCTCCCCATAATTCAAACGGAAGTTGGCTGCTGCTGCAGGGGCCAGAACGGAAAACCCTTCCCTGAAGATTGTGTCATATTGCCCAACCGCGATGTAATGTGTTCCCTCCTCGAGATTTACTGCGGTGATACCACTTTGTACCGTTCCATTGAAATCATCATTTTCAGTGAGAAGCTCACCCTCCGGACTGTAAAGTGCCATCTCGGTGTCAATCGTGGACCCAAGGGTGCTGAACTGCAGGGGCAGCCCTCCATCTCCAAGGGATCCGAGGCTTACCGCTTTCGGACGCGTTTCGAATGAAAACCACACCACACCTGTCTCCTGAATGCGCGCTCTGGTGCTTTCATTTGCGTTGACCGTCAGCACGATAGTACTCCCGGCAGGACCTCCAGTGGCGGAAAACCCGTCAGCGAAGGTGGTATCATATTGACCCACTACAATATACCACGTCCCTGGCGGTACATTTCTAAAACCAAGTCCACTTTGCAGCGTCTCATTAAAGTCATCATTCTCGGCCCCTAATCTTCCGTCAGGATAAAAGAGAGCGATCTCGGTATCGATCGAGGATTGCAGGGTATCAAAAATGAACACCGTTTCTTGATCCCCCAGGACGCCAAGCGGAATCGCGTCCTCCACTGTAGCACCGGCATTCTCTATCAGATCCGTATTTGTGGGATCCGTGGGAACAATCTGAATACCGTAGATTCCCGAATTATTGATACCCCGGTTGAGCTGCACTGAAANGGACCCCGAGGATTGGTTACGGAAGACACAGAAGTTCGCTGTGATGTTTCCTGATCCTTCATCCTCGGTCCTGGTGTAAGCACCAGGGAATGCTCCTCCTGCGTCAGAGAACTGGGAGAAGGTCGAGTAGGAGAACGTCTGTCCGGCGGTTGTGCTCTCAATCGCCCCTAGCCTCCCACTCTGATCGGCTCCAAAGTACACGTAGACGTCGTAATTCGCATAGGTGATGTTCAGGAAATCTACCGTCGCAAAGCCATCAGGTCCCACATTATCCAAGTATCCGTTCATCAGCTTGTTATCAGCGGGCACGCTCCCGTTCTCCGTGTTGTAGGTGCTGTTTGCATCCCAGATTACGATGATACGACTGTCCTGCCCTTCGCTGTCAACCAGTGTAATTTCATTTCCGAGGAGGTTAACATTATTCCCGCTCGGGGCTCCCCTGGTATTGTTCCAGTTCGTTTGAGCGACTTCCGGAAATCCCGCCCGCTCCGCCGGGAGAATGGTAGCAGCAGGATCACGGTTGCTGACAAAATTAATTCCGATGCTTCCGCCAGTCTCNAAGGGTCGATCACCCGCATTGTTGGGATCGGTTCCAAGCTCCAACTCCACGGAATCGGTGATTCCATCTGAATCGGTGTCAACCGTATCCAGGGAGGCGATCTCAAAGCTGAACCACTGCACGCCATCTGCCGGAAGCGCGCCTTGGATCGACGTAAGAGGAGCCCCTACCCGGTTCTCCGCCCAATTCAAAACGAAATTGGCTGCTGCTGCTGAGGGCGCCCGAGTGTAAAACCCTTCCCCGAAAATTGTGTCATGTTGCCCAACCGCGATGTAGTAGGTTCCCTCCTCGAGATTTGCTGGGGTGGCGATGGCACTTTGTCTTGTTTCATTGAAATCATTATTTTCACGGAGAAGCTCACCCTCCGGACCGTAAAGCGCCATTTCAGTGTCAATCGTGGAACCAAGGGTGTTGAACTGCATTGGCAGCGCCCGATCAAGGGATCCGAGGCTTACCGGTAGCTCTGGAGGCAGCCCGGGCAAGCTACCAGAAGGGATCAAGTCCCACCAGGTCATTACCGCTCCATGAGTAACCAGGTCCAGCCTGCCATCTCCATTGACGTCCGCAGTAAATAAACCTGTGCCACTGGTCCGTTGCGGTGCGCCCATTCGAGACAGCGACAGGGTACTTCTCCCGTAGAGCCGTCCTCCTTCCCGTTCTTCATAGCGCACGTCGTTGATCCCAGGCCTCGCTATGAACCAGTCCAGGTCGCCATCCCCGTCAAAGTCCACGATGTGGAAACCTTCCACCTGGCCAGTCGCGAGTGTCGTTAAAGCCTCCACCGCCCTGAAATTCCCCATACCGTCACCTCGGTGATAACCATAGCGGGCGGTAACTCCGGCCGCTGCGCCATCACTGGCCCCCGCTATATCAAGGATCGAATCATTATCCATATCGGCTAGAAAGATTCCCTTGTCGACCACAAGGAGGCTGCTTTCCGGGACCACTGTTCTCTGCCATTGACCGCCCCCCCTGCTCGGATTCTTCATACAGATTATTTCGCCCGCATACCCCCCCTCCTGAGTTACGAGCCTCTCGGGGGAAGAACTGACGACAACATCGATATCCCCGTCCCGGTCCACATCTCCGGTATCTACTCCCCGGGGATTCAATCCGTCCTCCTGCCAGATCACCTGAACCCCCCCGAAACTCCCGTTCCCGTTGTTGGGAACCCATGCCACTCTGTTCACTGATCCCCCTTGAAGGAAGATGATATCAAGGTCACGATCACGATCGAGATCTGCCGTAGTGACGCCAACGATATACTTTGCCCCGGTGAAAAACTGATTGAAAAAGTTCGTCTCGAGAATCGTCGTCCGTGTGAAGGAGCCCTCGCCGTTATTGGTGTAGACCCGCAGCGCAGCGCCCTGTCCCGAAAAGGTGGCCAGATCACCTGGGCTGCCATAAGACCCGGTAACCACATCCAGGTCCCCATCATTGTCCATGTCTGCCACGTCGAAGGGTAAATCTGAGCCTCCGAACTCGGAATTTGATAGCGGAAGAACCGCCCAGTTATCGCCCCCATCATTCCGAACCCACGCGATCCTGTGGGTGTAAGCCGCCCCCGGAATCCCGTTGAAGTCCTTGATGACGAAATCTATATCCCCATCCCCATCAATATCAGCGGGCTTGGCATCCCCGGCATCCACGTCCTCAGGCAGGGAGATGTCGTTCCGGATGACGTCAAGGAACTGGGCGAAGCCGAAATTGGCACTCACCAGAAGACAGGCAGAGACGATGGCAATGGTTCTGACTGGAAGCCGTGTAGGAACAGTTGAGATCTCAGGCATGGCATTCAAGGAGGGGTGGCAATCTGCGGTAAACGCCCTTTCGGATCAATTCCTTAAATCCAGTCCAGCCCCGCCGTTTGAACCTGCCAGAGCACCGAAAGGGCATGCTCTGTCGATCAGGACCGACCTCAATCCCGTCCGGATTCCCGCGCAAGCTGTTGTCCTGAAACGAACTACCCTTTCCAAGGGAAAAGGTCGCAGTAATCATGCCCCCGGGCGCACCCATCCTCCGACCATCAGCTACTTTTCAGCTATCACTTTCACGAAATGCACCTTGTTGGGCTGCCCCTTGCGCTTGCCCAGCCGCAGTAGTCCCTCGCCACAGGTCACCAGGCTTTCGTTGTCATTGAGGCGACAGACTCCTGAGTTTCCAAGGGTGGCATGGTTTTGTGGAATGAGAATCTGTTCGGTGGCTCGAATAACACGCAGTGTTTCGGGATGGACCTGCCCGATGAAAAGGGGTGCGCGATGTCGGAAAACGTGGTCATTGTCCGCTCCCTTCCGGGTATAGACCAGAAACAGGCCTCCTCCGGCTGTAATCCAGTGCTGCTGCGTGTTGTAACTGCCCAGGGGCGTCCCATCGTCAAACTTCCATTCGCGAATGGGCTCGAAATTGATTCCGTCCCGCCCCTTCGTCACGAATCCGGAATGATCGGCGCGCAGGGTCAGGTAATACCGCCCTTCGAATTCAGTGAGCGATGGTTCGTAGAGCCCCCTGTCCCGGGGAATGTTCAACTCCGAACCATGTTCCCTGTAGGTGAGGGTATGGCCGTCGAAGCCACAGCGTACCACCACGCTGGTATAGTTGCGACGCGCGACTCCTCTCTGGTAACGAACAGGCAGAAGAATGTCCCCGTCCGGCAGGTCAACCCGCTGGTTGTTTCCTGCATTCGCAGCCACGATGGGTGCCCCCGCATGATCCTTCTCCGGCATGGCCAGGAACTTCATGGGTCCCCATTGTCCACTCTTCGGATTCATAACCGCATATGACACTTTTTCCCGGGTGAAGATTTCGCGCTTGCCGCCCTCGAAGTTGAATGTCTTCCCGGTCGCGATTACCGCCCCTGAACTGGCGTGCCAGGTCGGCCACAGGTCACCGATAGCTACTTCAAATCCGTCGTCCTGCCTGGCCCGCTTCAGCGAAGGAATGATCGCTGGTTTACTCCACGTCCTTCCGTGATCCCTGCTCAACGTTTGATAGATATCATGAAAGTCATGCGACACGGTTTTCCCCGTCTCTGACATGGTAGTGACCAGCAATGGTTTCTCCCCCGGCACTTGTGCCGTGCGGGCCTGCCACCAGTCCCACTTATCCGTTCCCTGGATAGGAGTCCGCACCTCCACCCGCAAGCCGATCCTTTTGACCGGCAGAGCGCCTTGCGCGCACATCAGCGTCGACCAGGGCTTGTGGTCCACGGAAGGCTTCTCTGGCCGTAATCTTCGAAGCATCTGTTCGCTGAAGGGCATCGCGATCTTCCTGCGAAGGTGATAGTGCCGATAAGGGAGCTCGAACACCGGCACGCTCCAACCCCTGCCCACCTCCGAGATCCGGTCGTGATCGTATCGCCCATCGATGCTCACATAACGCTCGAAAGGCACTTCATAGCCCAACCCGTACCTCGCGCAATACTCGAAGGCTGCAGCCAGCCTGTTGTCGGCCGTCCCATAGAGGTCCAGTCCCTGGTTGCGAGCGATCTCAGCAGCGGAAGCAAGGTAGCCAAGACCCATGAGGGTATGATGCTGGTCCCGCCCGCTCTCCTGGCACTGCCCTGACGGCTTGACGTAATTGGTGAGGCAACCGTTTCCCTGCCCCCCGAGGAAGTAATCGACTCCACGCTGGTAGATGGCCCGGTCATCGAGAAAAACACCGATTGCCATCATGGTCTGGATCATGGAGGCATCCCAGTTGCCATTGGCAGTGGGATAAAAGTTCTCGATGACCGGATAGAGAACCTCCCGTAACATCCTGCCAAAGCGCTCTCGGTCGGCACCCTTCCATCCGGTCTTGCTGTGCGCGATCAGTTCCGCCGCGTTGACAAAGTGGATTCCAGTGATCCCGACCAGAAGACGGGCATCGTGGCCCTCAACCGACCTGAGGGTGCGCCCATAGTCATTCAGAATCTCGATGGCCTTGTCAGCATGAACTCTTTTCCCGCTCAACGACCAGTGAAGAGCATGGGTGTAGGCCGCCGCGGAATCGTCCATCATCTCTCTCATCCCGACATTATTTTTCCCTCGCCGGCCGCGGACGACATCGGGGTGGGCCCGCGACTGGTGCTCGAGGGAGGCCCAGCGATGAGAGACGAGAGCCTCCCACGCCGAAACCCAGGGCTCTTCCCCCGACGCTATCTGCCCCCGCACAAACTCGAGCTCCGTACTGCCGTGCAGAACTCCGGGATGCACAAACCGAGCCGGGGTTTCCCCGGAACTGGGCTGCAGGAACAGAAGGCCGGGAAGAAGCAAGCGGAGTAAGGCCACGCGTGAGGATCGAGACTGGCGAACCATCCTCAAGGGGAAAATGCAGCCCTCGTGACGGGAGAATCGTGCTCCCTTCTCGGGCAGGTCGTCAGGGGGCATGAAAATCAAAGATCCTCAACCCCCGGGGGCAGCTGCTTCCAGCTCCTCAGTCAGCAGGAGGCCGGGCCGCAGACACCATGTAGACTCCGGTCTGTCCAAAAAATGACCCGCTGTCGATTGCTTCCTGGACCCGGTCAAGGCAGGCCCGGGCCCAATCCTGGTCCTCCCCGGGGATGAGCTCGAGTTTGAACCTCGTTGTAATATTGAGAAATTCATCGCCGGGGATCATGTCGGTGTTGATCGTCACCACCTGCGTCAGGGCATCGAGGAAACCATTCTCCCAAAGCAGTCCTGCCAGCTTCCTCCCAATTTTACGGTCTCCACCCCGGCGCTTCTGCTCAGCAGCAGCCGTTTCGAGGAAGCGCTTCATACCGGGGATGTCCGGAGTGCAGTCGAAGAGGCTGTCATCAGTCTCGAGGACCGCCACCCGCCCCCCCGGCCTGAGCTTACGAAAAATGCTCTGAAGAGCCCGGGCAGGTTCTTCCAGATGCTGGAGAACAAAGCGGCAGTAGGCAAAATCGATGCTGCCGTCCTCAAGGCAGTCTAATTCATAGACATCACCAGCCCGAAATTCCGGAGCATGATCAGCTTCCTCCGCCATGCTGCGCGCCAGAGCGAGAAGCGACTTATTAAGTTCCACGCCGATGACGAGACCGTCAGGGCAGACTTCCCGCTTGATCAGGCTTGAGATGATACCCGGTCCGCAGGCGAGATCAGCAACGGTGTCGCCGTTCTGCAGACCGTGGGTCATGAGGTGCTCTTCCTCCATGGACCAGGCGATCTCGGCCTGTCTCCTCAATCTCTGCAGTTCTTCAGAATTGCTGGAAAACGACCCGTAATTATAACTACCCAGATTGTTATCCATGGTTATTTTGCCGGTTCAGGGCATCATTGATTTCGACGAAACGGCCAGCAAGAATTCGACTGAGATTGAACAGGAGGGTGGACATCAATTCAGGTTTTTTCTTCATCAGACGTATCAGTGTCTTCCGGGTGAGCGCCAGGATCCGTCCGTTCTCCGTTGCGATTACATCCGCGGTTCTACCCGTGGCGGTAAGCAGGCTGACCTCCCCGAATACCTGTCCGCGTCCAAGGACAATGGGCTTGAGCCCGGGAACTCCAAGCTCCACCGCCACGCTTCCTTCCTCCACGAGAAACATTTCCTCACGCCGCTCTTCTCTGCGGATGATATGGTCGCCCTTCTCGAATCTCAGCGGATAAGCATGCTCGCAGAGGTGGTCCAGGTCTTCACGCGAGAGGCCCGAGAAAATATTCTCTCCAGTTCCTTCGAGCGCCAGATGGGCAGTCTCCTCAAATCCCTGACCGCGATCAAGAGACTGCAGATCGTAGGTCTGAAGCGCTTCCTTATAAGTGTCGAGGAACCATTCGACCTCTTTGCATCGCTGCCCCCCCACGGATTGCCTTACGAGCTTCACGAAGGGCGAACCACAGGACTCCAGGTGATCCGCATCCCTTACGACCTGGACCATCGGAATATCATAGCCAAGGGATTGATAGAGGATGTTTGACCTGTAGCGGCGGTATCCCAGCTGAGCGTAGAGCTGAGCCATCCCGGGCGGGGACATGCAGAAGTCAAAGCGCACACCATCATTGATGGCAATGCGGAACGCTTCCGACAGGAGTCGCCACAGGGAAGTTGATCCCCGTAGCTCCGGAGAAATCATGAGACGGGACGTAAAACAGATCCTTCCGGGAGCCCCGTCCAAGAAAGGTTGCAGTGCAAACACCTCTTCGTGTTCCGCGAATTCACCTGGCAGGACGGCGAGGTCCTCAGCATAGGTCACCCTTAATGCCCCGAGGACCCGTTCTTTTTTTCTGACGACAAAATTCCGTGAAATCGAATCCAGGGCGTCGGTGACAACCCTGCGGTCATGGTCAACCCCCCTGACCTCCTTGCCCATGACCTCGACGTATATCTCGTAACGAAGTCGAGCCACCTCGCTGAGATCGTCCTCGCTTGATACAATTTCTACCCGAATAGACACGACAGTGCGGCAAGGTGGTTAGCAGCATCCGGAGGACGCCTTATTTCTTCGGTGGTTTCCACCGCGTATCATTCTCAAAAATGACCTCCCTGATCGTGACTCGCGCGTCTAATGTCCCTTCCGGAGGCCCTGAACTGGCTCCGCAGATGGCGGTTCCCTGCCCGGCCGGAAGCCAGTTCCCAGGCCTTGCGTAACCGTATCCCGCATGGCCGATGACCTTTCCGGCAGCACCCAGGTAGGCAATGCTGTAGTTGACATTTTTGACTCCCCTTGAGCTCGTATTGAAAACCGCCACCACGGGCTCGAGCATCTCCCCTTCCCCGATTACTCCAACCATCTTGGCCACAACTGGAGCATCTCCCTTATGCTCCGGTGCAGGACCCGGCCAGGTCGGCCACGACGTGCCATCATCCCATTCCACCCGGATGACCTCTCCATTCACGGAGGCCGTTTCATCATCCATGAAAAAGCTGTTTACCTTGACAGGGTGGCTCTTTCCACGGCCAAGGGACCCTCTGGGACCCCCGAAATTCTCCGAGCTTGTGTGAGGAACCCTTTTCGCGACCTGTCCC